>JAIXRB010000174.1 GCA_027485405.1 Leptospiraceae bacterium
CTGAAGAGTCCAGGAAGACTACCTGGTTGATAGGTCATAGGTGTAAGCAGGGTTAACCTGTTCAGCCGAGTGATACTAATCGCTCGATTGACTTGACCATATTACGTTAGTTACGTATTTCACCCCCCATCTTTTAGGTCGCTTGCGACCGTGAAAAGGTGTGGGGCTCTCACAAATGTCGTTTGGTTGCCAATTCGAAAGTAAGCCTTTGGTCGAAAGATCGGAGGCTTTTTTTATTAAACATGTATAGAAAAATGCGAAAAATATATTGATTGTCTTAGATATGCATAGAAAAGCCGAATTTTTATGCATATAGGCGATCCTTCGACAAGTCTCCTCGGCGGCCCATAGATACCTTGCTGAACTCAAAAGACAGTTGCGGAATAGATTCATCAATTAAGTGACCCAAATATTGTTTTCTCAAATTTTTTTCCAGCGCAGGAATAAAATTGCTTGATATAGTTAGGAATCCTAACTATATGGTATTCCAACGAGGTTATTAAAATGAAACAATTAGTAAAACTTGCGATGCTCTCGCTGGTTGCCTTGGCGTTTGCCTGTTCCGAAACACTTCCCTCCGAAGTCCAGTACCCTGAGGGCTATCGCGATTGGACCCATGTGAAAACACTTACATTAAAGGAAAAACATCCCTTGTTCAAAGACTTTGGTGGAATTCATCATGTGTATGTGAATTCTAGGGGAAAAGAAGCTCTAATTTCAAAAACTTCTTTTCCCGAGGGATCAGTGCTGGTTTTTGATCTTTTGGAATCTCTTTCTTCATTGGAAGCAGATGCAGAAGGTGGACGAAAGGCTCTAGCAGTCATGTATAAAAATAGCAAAGCTTTTCCCGATACCAAAGGTTGGGGATTTGAAGCGTTCAAAGGAAATACGAAAGAAAGGCTCGTCAATGGAAACCATGCTTCTTGTTTTGGTTGTCATGCTGGTCAAACTGATACAGATTATACGTTCTCTGAATTTCGAAAATAGAATCCTACTAGAAGCCAGTTCCTGGCTTCTAGCGAAACAAATACCAAATGTCTTCCAAATAGAAATTCCAAGCCAAGAATAAATCTTGCATCGTTTGTAGAATTGCAAATCTATGAATCAAGGGGATACAAAACTTCTCCGAAGATATCTCGTAGAAAATTTTGCAAACCAATGAAATCAGCTTTTAATCTAAACCAACAGAATAGTGAAATAGATAGTAAACTGATTGTTGCTTTAGAGAGAATGTCCGAAGCTTTCCGCGTTTTACTGTGGAACAGAAGCAAAGAACTGTCTCTTAGCCCCATTCAAATCCAGATTTTAATTTTCCTTAAATTCCACAGTCCCATAATTTGCAATGTCACCTCTCTCGCCAGTGAATTTAACCTAACAAAAGCTACGATCAGTGATAGCATAAAGGTTCTCTTCCAAAAAGATCTGGTAAACAAAATCTATGATCCAAACGATTCCAGATCTTTTACCTTAGGTCTCACAAAAGACGGGGAAAAAATAGTCCAACAAACCGCAGATTTTACTAGAGATTTAGAGACACCCTTATCCTCAATTTCTGTTAAAAATAAAATTGCTATGCTTCAAGGCCTTTCTGAATTGATTTTCGAATTGAATCGTTCGGGAGTTATAACTGTACAAAGAATGTGCAAGCTTTGCGCAAATTATTCTTTTGAGAAAAAAACTCACTACTGCAAGCTTCTGGAAACAAAACTTGCGGAAGAAGAACTTCGGCTGGACTGCCAAGAGTTCCAAGCTTCCTAAAATCAGTAGAATTTTGGTATGAATTTTGAAGAAATGCAATCAACATCTTATCAGTCCGACAACCTTTAGGGCGAAGTGCCCGTTTTTGAATTCAGCTTAGGCGGAACTCTTGAGAAAACTAACAGAGTGTTTAACGTAATTTGAATAATCCTTCATTTAGTTTTGAAAGTCCAAAATTATCTTTGCATTTAATTTTTTTCTTGAAAAAGTTCAAAACTTCCCACTAAAAAGCTATACATATGAAATTCTTTGAAATAGAGGTAATCGGATAGTTAAAAATGGGGGATTTTAAAGTCATTGAATAATAATGAAAACAATTCTGACAAACGTTCTGCCATTTTAGAAGCGGCACTAATTCTATTTGAAAAAGACGGATATTCCGCGACCCCCATACCAAGAATATCGGAAATGGCAAAAGTAGCTACGGGAACAATCTATCTTTATTTCCCATCGAAGGAAGAACTAGTAAATGCTGTTTGGCGAAAAAATAAGCTTCTTTTGCAAGAATTTTTATCTCTACCCAAAAATTCAATCTTGGACTTTAAGTCTCAATTTCAAAAACTGTACCAATCGTATTTGGAATTTGCCATCTTACATCCCGTCTCATTTTCGTTTCTTGCTTTCCATTATCACAAGCCTTACTTAAACAATGAGAATATTGCTTTAGACGAAATAATTTTAGGCTCATTGATTGAGTTTTTGAAAATCGGTCAAAAGAATCATTTGATAAAAAAGGACAATCCAGAGGTCCTTTTGGCTCTCTTAGATGGTGGAGTTTCGGGACTTTTTAAGTCAGCAAAGGACGGAAAGATTCAATTGAACAAGCAAACTCGGAATGTGGCAGAAAAAATCGCCTGGCGCATGATTTCTTTAATCCCCAATTCTTGAAAATTTTTGACAAAAATTTAAAAAAACGAATTGACGTTTTTTTAAAATGAATGAACGTTCAGTCAGTTTAAATCTAGAATTGATCTTATAGAAAGGGAAGCGACGGATATGGATTGGAAAGAAAAGTATGGAAAAACGGCTCTTATTACAGGGGCAACTGGCGGACTTGGTTCAGAATTTGCCTACCAATTGGCGGAAAAGGGGATGGATTTGGTATTAGTCGCTAGGCGTACCGATAAACTTATCGAAATCAAGGCTTCCTTAGAATCCAAATTCAAAATCCAAGTTCATTTAGTTGGTTTAGATTTAACGGAAAAAGGTGCGATTCAAAAATTGGGAACAGAAGCCAAGGAAAAGAAATGGGAAATTGGTTTACTTGTAAACAATGCTGGCTTTGGAACTTACGGAATTTTCCCAGAACTAGATTTAGAGAAAGAATTAAATATGGTCGACTTGAATGTACGGGTTCCATTGGAACTAACAGGAATATTCGTTTCGGACATGGTAAAGAGAAAGAAAGGCGGTATTGTTTTCTTAGGAAGCGTTGGTTCGTATCAACCGACTCCTTTCTTCGCAAATTACAGCGCGACAAAAGCTTGGAATTTAATGTTCGGAGAAGCTTTGTATGGTGAACTGAAGCCGAAGGGCATCGATGTGATTTGTCTAACTCCAGGTTACACAAGGACTGAGTTCCAGTCGGTCGCGGGAAACAAAGATCAGAAACCGCTCGCAGGCTGGTCAGAACCGAAAGATGTGGTCGGTAGAGCTTTGAGATTTCTTGGAAAGAAACCTTCCACAATCCCTGGTTTTATGAATTGGTTATTAGCCTGGTCTATTCGATTTACACCGAGAAAGATGGCGATTGCAACCGCATATCAATTATTAAAGAAATGAATCTAAGAAAAAGGAAATAAATTTATACTAATTCCTTTAAACAATAGGGATACGATCAATCGATTTGAATTAACGGAAGAGAGCAATGGCTATTGCTTTCGCCATATACTTTTTAGTTGGAGCCAAGCAACCATTGTACACTGGTATGGCTTATCCATTCATTGCTGTAGCAATGATTCAAATAATCGTTGGAGGTACAGTTTTTTTTAGGAGCCCTAAAGACATTCAGAGAGTAGAATCTATGATTCAGACGGAAAAGTCTAGAATTCAATCTGAAGAAATCCCTAGAATGGAAGTGGTTATGAAGAACTTTGAAATTAATAAATGGATTGAAATTTGTTTATTAGGGGTAGGCTTATTTTCATTCTTCTACTTTTCGGATTCCAGTCTTTGGAAGGGAGTTGGTCTCGGTTTGGCGATCCAAGCTGGTTTTATGCTGTTCCTTGATTTTTTTTCTGAAAGTAGAGGAAAGGTTTATTTAGAGTATTTAAAGTCAATAATTTGAATCTGAAAAGGAAAATGGAGGAATTTGAATATGACAAAAAGTGCAATTAGTGTTTTGGTATCAGGTGTTTATTTTTTAGGGCAAGGGTTATTGCTGTTTCTATTCCCAGATTTCTTGCTAAGCCTCTTTGGAATTCCCAGTCCAAAGGACTATTGGGTGCGAGTGGTTGGGCTAGCATTAATTGTTTTTGCCTTCTACTATATACGGAATGCAAAGGCAGATAACAAAGGTTTTTTTAAGGTTTCTGCTCAAGGCAGAGTATTGCAATTTCTACTTTTTTTGGTTCTTTATTTTTTGTATTCCATCCCGTTAATGGTCGTGGGATTTTCGGCAATCGAATTGTGCTCTGGGTTATGGACAATTTGGGCATTGAAAAAAGACGAGAGTTTATAACCTAACTTTTTTGTAGAAGATTTGTTTTACAATTTCTGCTGAAAATATATAGAAAAGCACAATTGTACAAAGCAGAAAGAGAGTCCAAACAGAAGGCGAAATGAATCCCAA
>JAIXRB010000028.1 GCA_027485405.1 Leptospiraceae bacterium
AAAACGGCAAACGAACCAATTACGTAGCAAATCACAGGCAAAAACATATGCGAAATCCGATCTGAGATCTTTTCCCAAAAACCTAACTCTTCGTAATAATCAGAAATCTCATGCCCAAGAGGAAATATGGAAAATACCTCTCCAGAGGCAAGGAAGTACAAAAGTAGCATAGCAAAGGCAAAAACAGGTATGCTATACGTAACGAAAATCACCAAACTAGAAACCAAATCAAAAGCTGATCCATGTTTGACTGCTTTTCGAACACCCAAAGGAATGCAAACTAGATATGTCAAAAAAAATCCAACCAAACCAAAGGTTAGACTCACTGGCATCTTTTCTAAAATGAGTTCTGAAACCTTACGGGAATGCAATCGCGATTCCCCCAAATCCAAAACAACGATTTGCTTTAACCAGCCTAAGTAGGCAAGAGGGATCGGTTCGTCGACATGTAGTCTTTTCTTTAGAATCTCAATCTCAGCTTGGGAAACTTGCTTGGTAGATGCGCCTTGGAGATTGGCTATGCCTTTGATTTTTGCAATCTCTCGGTCAAGAGGTCCACCTGGTGCCAAGTGAGAGATGAGAAACACGACAAAAGTAATTCCCAACAGGGTTGGAAATATCAAAAGAGTTCGCTTGATAAAATAGGCTCTCATATCAACGACCCTTCAACTCCAAAAATCCCTCGCCAGAAATTGGTTCCCCGTTTTTGATTCCATTGGCTTTGACAACTCCTTCCCAATACACTTGTCCCGTAGAGCTACGTCCATCAAATTCCTGTTCCATGAATTCTGGTTTGATATTTAAAGTTAAATTGGGAATCTTTATTTGCCAAAAAAGAGGATACTCCTTTCCAGAACGAGAGCTTTTCCAAGGTTTTTCTTGGGCAAAGAACTGCACATCCCCTTGCTTTGCAAAATGAAATACCTTACCCTTTTCTTCCCTCCAAGTGGCAAAGGCTTCGGATTCACTTTTAGAATCTATTCGAAATTGAAAGGCAACCAGATCAGAGCCGTCAGACAAGTGTAAAAAAATCCAATCCCAGCCGCTGTCCTTGGCTCCCAATTGGAAACCAGCATTCCCTGGGTTTCCCTTTTGGCTCAACTGAGCACTCCATTCATGATCCATCCAAGAAACACCTGTTACCGTGGACTTAATGCCCAAAGTATCAGAAACTTCACCTTTGGTTTCCAAACGAGGCAAACTATAGTAATAGGAGTAGATTTCTGGATTGATTCGACTTTTGGTAGATTTGCCGTTTTCACCATGGATAAGAGGCAATGAAGTGGTTTTTAACTCCAAGTTCAATTGCACTTTGCTATGCAATGGAATGGCTTGGATTCGAAAATGGTTGGAGGAAATGATCTCTAACGAATATTCGCCGCTCCAAATCTTAGTTTTGTTGTAGCCTGCCAATCCGCCTTGGTTTCGCAAAAGGGTTTGGTAGCCCGTATGCTTCTTAAGAGTCAAATCAGATAGTGCAAAATGCACAGGAAAGACCTCCGCATTTTTCCATTTAGCTCGAAAAAAGGATAGCTCATAACCAAACCGTCCACCTGAGCTGGACTCTAAAGTTCCGACAAAGTAACACCATTCTAATCCAAAGTCTTTGTGAAAGGTGTGGCTTTCAGGAAAAGAGAAAGATAGGAAAAAAAAGGTCGGTAAAAAAAGGCAAATTCTTTTAAGTTTTCTCATCCAACATCTTTTCCCATTTTTTTTCCAATGGTAAAATGGTTTCATGCGAAGATTGAATTCGTTTCATTTTTTCCAAAATCTCTTTCAATTTTGCTCTTAAACCTAGCTTTTGATAAACGATTCCTAGGTTGTACAAAATAGAGAGATTATCATCATTTAAGTGGTGGGCTTTTTTCCACTCTGATTCTGCTCTTTCAATATTTCCAACTTTAAAGTAGCAAAAGCCAAGCACACTATGAGAAAGATAATGGTTTGTTTTGAATTTGTTATACGATTCTAAAGTGGCAATGGCTTTTTCAAATTCACCATTTAGAGCCAATGCTCGACCATAGCTCAGCTGAGTGCCCAGCTCTCGCGGTAAGATGGAATGTGCTTTTGAAAGACTTTCTTTGGCTAAGGCATATTTCTTTTGGATATAGAATGCCTCTCCTTCTTTTCGAAGTCGATTGAATTCGGGAAGCTCTGGAGACAATTGCCAGCCTAAGATAGTGATATCATCCATTGGGTCTGTTCCGACTGTGAACTCTCTATGGACTTGCATGATTTTTTCAATTGTTTCTTGGATGGTGAGATGCTTAGCGTTGGCTATGGTTTGCAGAAGTCTCTCTTCTCCAAATGGCTCTCCCCTGTCGTTTTCTGCTTCCACGATTCCATCTGTGTAAAAAATTAGTTTGTCCCCGGGTTCTAGCTGAACTTGTTTATCAACATAAGTGTCCCCTGCATCGGGAAACATACCGAGAAAGGTTCCTTCTCCGTCTAGCGTAGTGACCATTTGAGTTTTGGCAGAATAGTGAATGGGTCTAGGATGCCCTGCCACACAATAAATAACCTTATAGTCTTCTTGGACGATGGCATAAATGCAGGTAGTATAACACTGCTGTTTTACGAGTTCGAGAAGCTCACGGTTGATAAATTTGAATGCCTCGGACGGTTTGCTTTTGCGATGGGTAGTAAAAAGCATTTTAGAAAGAGCTGTGATGAAAGCCGCTGGAACTCCATGGCCACTGACATCACAAAGGACAACGCCTAACTGTTCTGAACCAAAAGGGAAATAGTCATAGTAATCACCACTCACCTCTTGCATGGGTTGGTAGTAACTCCAAAATTGGATTCCTTTCCAATCCGGTATAAAAGCTGGAATCAAACCCTGTTGGATATTCTTTGCTAGTTTTAAGTCCTTAGCAATAGACTTTTGCTTTTTTTCTAATTCCGATTTAAAAGATTTTAAAACTTGAACGGCGGCTTCTAAATCTCGATTTTCAATGGCAAGTTGTCTAGATTTATCGACGACATCACTCAAATCAACAACCGAGTACTCTTCGCTAGTTGAATCTGACTTTGAAACTACGATTACGCGATGGCGGTTGCTAATGTCATCTTTGTTGAGTTCAGATCTGGAAAGATGTGCTGGATTGCCGTTCCAAGCAAATGAGAATTGATTGACAGAAGAACCGAACTGAATGTTAGGTCCCAAGTCTTTATGAAGTACATGCAAACCAAACAACTTTGTGCTAACTAGCTGGATTTCTGCTGTTTCTAACTCAAACAATACGGTAAGTCCTTTCAGCATTCCTTTGAAAAACAATACATCATACCATCTTTCTCTGTAACCTGGGAAATAATGAAAGATCATTCGAACGCTTTTCTCAGCTATGGGTTCGATATGCAAAAAAACAGTGCGAGTCAATCGGTTGACTAGAATAGGAAGACGGGACAATACATCGCTGAGATCAATTCTCGAGTTGTTTAACGGAAGTAAGTCGTAAACATGAGTGATCAAAGTCTCAGTTCCCAGATGGAACAAACTGCCGGCAATGTCCACATACTGCGAAATATGATTGATAATCTTTGCTTCAAGAGATTCTTCGATCCAAAAGTTTGGATCTGTCATGATTTGCTGATAGGTTGTCTCGTCTAAGAGCTCTGGGAAGGGATTTCCTAGGCGAACCTCACCAGTTTCCCGCAAATAGATATGCACAAGGCCAGAAATACGCTTGGAAGAAATCTCTCTTGCTGAAAAAGCCATATCGTCGGTAAAAGATAAATTTCATTCGATCCATAGGCAATTGATTTTTCAATAGTCAATATGTTCCGTTTCTTCGCCTTGCTCAGTGTCTTTTTAGGAACACTGTACTTCTTAGCAAAACCCCTCGAAGTTGTGAGCCTGGTTTCCGAAAAATCCACGAAACTACGCCCCGATCCTGCGATTCGAACATTTTTGAACCGCACCAATCCGAGGTTCAACCAATCGCTCGCTGTCGGAACAAAGGCAATTGTAACATGGAAGGGGAAAGAAAGAGAACTCACTCTTTTGGCTTGGGAACCCGGCATCCAAGCCAAATGGTCAATTTCTGAGCCAGGAACTGATCGAGTTTGGGAAGAAACGGTATCGGCTACGGAAATCTACCTAGACCCTGAGACAAAACGCCAATTCTCGGGAACCAAGATCGTTTGGACTGTATCTCAGTATCCAGGTAAGGAAATTCTAAACCGAGTGACTGCTATGCTCTTTGCGAAACACCAAATGGAAATAGAATCCACCGAGTCTTTGTTGCTATTGCCCGACCTTTGAAGTCAAAAGCGCTGTAGCCATCACCATTACTCCTTCCGATCTTCCGAGAGATCCCATTCCTTCCGAGGTGGTTGCTTTGATCGAGACACAGTCTTTTTCTAGACCTAACAGACTAGCGAGCGACTCGACTAGTTTCTCTCGAATAGGGTTGATCTTAGGATGGTCACCTACATACGTTACATCTACATTCACTGGTTTCCATCCTTTGTCCCCTGCTATCTCTAAACATTTTTTCAATATCACTTTGGATGAAATGTTTTTGAGGCTTTGGTCAGTGTCTGGAAAATGCACTCCAATGTCACCCGCTCCTACAGCTCCCAAAAGTGCATCAGAAACTGCATGCAATATAACATCTGCATCACTGTGACCTAAAAATGCGAATTCTGAATGGATTTCGACTCCCGCTAAGATCAATGGTCGAAATGGCTCTTGGATTAGTCGATGAAAATCAATTCCGTTCCCTACTCTAAACATAATGTATTACCTTTGCCTTTAGACTAGCTTGGCAATTTCTTAAATTTCAGAAAACACTTTAGTTGGATGAGCAGTGACAAAGCAGAAAATACTTCGGAAAAAAATGATTGGCTAATACGAATTTTTTCTTTAATTCTATACTTATAGGAAATTTTCATGAACTTGAAACTCATAGAAGACTATTTAAGTGCTGTTTCTTCCAAAATTCCGAATCAAAAAGAAACTATACCACCCATAACGAAAAAGTTAGCTGGAATCCTAAAAGGGAAAAAAGAAATTGATTATAGAAGGGACATTTCCGAGTTTCTTGAAAAGAATTACAAGTGATTCATTACTTTGCGACGCAATCTAAAAAGAGTTAGGTTAGAGAGTTCGAAAAAAGATATGAAAGCCTAACTAGACTTTCCGTCCACTTATTGGAAACATTGCAGGCGGAAGGAGTAAGAAATCAGGGTCTAAGTTTCTCTGGATCACCATTGCTTAAGAAACCTCTAGGTGTTCTATCTCTAAAAGTTAAGCAATTAATTAGAATTAAATTTGCATTAGTGATCCGATCTACCGGTTGCCCTGCTTCATCTCTAAACGGATTACCAGGGGGAAAATTAATAAAAGCAAAATATGTATCTGCACATCGCATTCTTTTTTCTTCGTCCAAATCTTTTGTCCGCGATTCAAAGGCGCAATTGATAAGAAGAGAAGTGACGAGGCACAGAGATAACAGTTGATTTTCGATTTTCATATTAATTTTCTCCTTAGGCGTTATGCCTATGTCCAAAAACAGACCAAAAATTCTAGTTTCTGAAAAGAAATTTATTCTCAGCAATTGCGATCCAGAACGGAAATTCTGGTTTTGAACCTCGTTCAGAACGGAAATTCCGTTATTTTAGAAATTTTTTCTGTATACGATCGTAGCTAGGTGGGACTAATAGAGTGTATGGAAACTCCATTCCGGCTAGCGAGAGAACGAAAGTCCATCACACGAATAGAGCTTTCTAAGGTTTTGGAACTTCCTCGTTCTGCCTTAGAAACTCTGGAAAGTGACGATTGGCAAAAATCGAGAATCGAGCATGTTATCCAAGTGGCTAAGTACCTGCAGATGCCATTGTCCAAAACAATACTGTCAAAGTTTGATTTTGACATAGAGAAGGATTCATTCAACGAGGAAGAGTTTGAAGAACTTGT
>JAIXRB010000025.1 GCA_027485405.1 Leptospiraceae bacterium
ATAATTGACATTAGCCTCAAGGCTGGGGTTGAATTTTTCGGATTCCTGAATTGAAATCCAACGGGATTCCCAACCGACTGCCAAAGGAATAGCTGGGAAGAGACCTGCCTTTCCAGTGCACGAACTCAAAAAAAGTGCAACTAAACAGATAAAAAGCCGGTTTTGAAATGGAAACACGGAAAGCTTTAAATTACGTTTTCCTCTATCGCTTGGATTTTTCGTCTGAGGTCTGAGGCTCCTTCATAATTCTCAAGTCTAATGGCATTGAATTTTTGAATGTAAAGTCCTACCAATTCGTCGCCTGCTTGACCAGGAAACAACAATGCCTTTTTGAAATTGTGCACATCGAATTGAGGATTTGAGGTTTCAAAAGTAGTCACAAAGCGATCCATTTTTAGGCGTGTAGCTTCTTTTGCAATTCCAGACGAGGAACGAAATTCCATGGAAAGGTTTGCTAAAATTTCCAGAGACTCGTCTGAACTCTCAGGCTTTTCTGGTATGTCTGTTTTTTGTTTTTTCTCTTTTGCCTTACAAAACTCAACATAACGCATTACCATGGCGTTGAATTGTTCCATTCGCTCTTGGATATATGCGTTTGAGTCTTCTTTGTCGAGTGGCATTCTAAATTCGGGCAACTGGACAACATCGTAAAGATGAATCGTATGAGTTAGGATGGATAGAAGCTCTTCTTTGGAGCTTAAGGCTATGGGAGGGAAAGTGACTACTGGATAGTTGTCACCGATTTTCAAAAAACTAACAACTACATTTGATGCTATGAGTTTACCGCCAGGGGCAATAGGATTTTCCCCTTGCACATGACAATAGGCGATTAGATTACCAGTTGGGCTCGATTTACTTCCACGCTCAAAGTTCACTTCTCTACCTCAGTATATCTTTCAAACAATTTCAATCTCTTTTTAGTCGTTCCAGAGGGCGATTTGTTCTTCTAGATTTTTAACAATCTGCTTGTATGCGTTTCCAATTGGCCCGTTTGGCTCGACCGCTGTAAATGGTTTCCCCGCCTCTCCAGATTTCATTATGTCTACAGTTAGGGGAACTTGGCCCAGGGCGGGAACTCCCAATTGGTTGGCTAAAGTTAACCCTCCTCCCTTCGAAAATACATCAGTGACATGACCGCACGAAGGACAAGCAAACCCAGACATGTTTTCGACCACACCCAAAATGGGCACTTTTACTTGCTTAAACATAGCCGCCGCTCTACCTGCATCGAGTAAGGCAACACTCTGAGGAGTTGTGACTATCACACTTCCGTCTAAGTCAACCAACTGTGCCAAGGAAAGTTGCACATCGCCTGTGCCGGGAGGCAAATCAATCAGAAGATAGTCTAGTTCTCCCCAGACTACATCATACAAAAACTGCTCCACAGCCTTTCCAAGCATGGGTCCTCGCCAAACCACTGGTTGGTCTTCGGAAACTAAAAAAGAAAAAGAGATGATTTTTAGGCCTTCTTTTTCAATGGGATAGATTTTATCATCTTCGGACTTAAGTGGGATCCTACCATTGATTCCAAACATTTTTCCAATCGAGGGACCGTAGATGTCCGCGTCCATGATTCCAACTTTTTTGCCGTTAGCTAAAAGTGCCATAGCTAGGTTTGCTGTGACTGTAGACTTTCCGACGCCGCCTTTCCCACTACCTATTGCAATCACTTTCTTTACGCCAGGGATTCGGTTGCCATCTTCCATTTTCATGGCTTGGTCAACTTCAAACTTGATTTTTATTTTTCCAACTCCATCTAACTTAGAAAGGAGTTGCCTAACCTGCGCCTCCAATCCAATCTGAAGTCTGCGGTCGTTATTTGGTGTTTTAACGGTTACTTCCAAACCATCTGAAGTTGGCTCAACCTTTGCGACCATACCAAGGCTCACGATATCTTTTTTGAGTTCAGGATGCTTAACTTGCATCAATTGTTTACGGACTAGAGTGAGGTCTGGGGTAGCGTTTGACATGGTGTTTCCTTTTGTTTAGACGATTCCTTGGCTTTCCTGGTAGCAAAGAGGGTCTCCCGTAGACCAGCCTTTTGAACCAGGGTCATAGGTAAATCTCTCTGCAGAAATCACGCCTTTATCTACCAACTCTACACTATAGAAACCGCAAATATGCTTTCGATCCGAAAGTCGTGTCGAAGAAGCAGAGTTGAAAATGGGAAAAGGCAATTCTGAACCAGCAGTCTTATACCAATTGGAATGGGTATGGCCATGGAAGTAAGCCAAAGGCGGGTGGTCCTTTAAAAACAAGCCAACTTCTTTTCGGTTCTGCATTTGGTGACCTTTGGATTCAATAGCGTTGGAAGGATTCCAAAGAGGATGATGGCAGACTAAAATGTATTTTTTAGATTTTGTCACTTCTTTGGTTTTTGCAAATACAACAGGAGGAACATAGCCACTGGCTCGACTGATCGGTAAAGGTTTGTTAGAGTCCCAACCGATTATCAGAATCTCGTCCATTTTTTTTTGCCTAAGATACATAGGCATACCTGTCTCATCAGCAAAGGGAATGGATTCTCCCATAAATTCAGAAAAGGCTTCTTCAAATAAATCTCTGGGGTAAAGGGCTTGGAGGTTGTACCGATCGTGGTTTCCGGGTATGATAAAAGTTCGTTCATCTAAGATAGGTTTTAGCTTGGCTTTTGCTATTTCGAACTCTAATTGATTAGAAACATTTGTTATATCGCCAGAAATGATCAAAACGTCGTAAGAGGTGCTTTTGA
>JAIXRB010000019.1 GCA_027485405.1 Leptospiraceae bacterium
GGAGCAATCTGCTTTTATATCAGATCCAAACCGCGAATTCAATCCTACCTTGAAAAAGGATTTGAGATTCGCACTTGAAAGCTTTCAAACTCAGTTCTATGCTTTACCTTCACAAACTGATAAAAGATCGATTCTCGAAAACTGGAAATCCAAAAGCAATTTACCCCCACTTTTAATGAGTTTGGTTCGTCATTTAGAAGCGGAACTTCTGAGTAACGAGAGAATGTTAAACGAATCGAATGTAGTTTTGGATTCTCTGATTCCCATTCCTTTGGGTATTGACCTTGAGCCTCCGGGCAAGCCTTCTGTTTTTGAAGATCGCAGAAACCAGGCTCTGTATTTAAATCCAGTTCTGTTGCAAGCTGGACTTTTGAAATACAAAAATGAGCGAAGTCGCGGCAACACTTCTGAGGCACTTAGAAATCTCAAAATCTATCTAGAGTTTTATGATCCTGATTTGGGTGTAAACTTAAAAGTTGAAGAATTGCAAAATGCCTTTTTCGATTTTGAAAACAAAGCCATAGAATTTGAAAGGCAGAAAGATCTACTCCAATCTTCTTTCCATTATTTTTTCAACAACCAAACCATGTTTCTTGTTAAGACCAGAAATCTGTACTTGGAATCTATATACAAAGAGTATGCAGTCTATTATCAACGAAAAATGGTAGATACTATTTTTAATTATGGAAAAAAACTGAAAGAAGAGGAAGAAAGGGCTCTATTAAATCAACTTAACATTCTAAGTAAAGACAAGTTAAACGTAGTAGGAAACATTTCTGGAGTTACATCCATTTTAACGGACAACAAATTACTAAGAAGTGTAGCAGACGTTCGTGATTTAGAAAAGATTGAAGTGATGTCTGAAAGCGCTTTGCAGTGGACGGAGCTTTATTACAAACAAGCAGTTCCGCGAGCTAGACCATATTTGGATCTAGCAACTCTATACGGCTATGCCTATTATTTGATAAACAAAAACGCCATTTATGAATCGTATTACTATGCCACGGACACCATGACGGAAGCGAGAAAGGAAGAAATCCTTTCTAACTACAAAAAAGCCGAGTGGGAATTAAGATGGATTATCTTTGCAGATCCTACATACCATGATGCCTATCAGCTTTTAGGCTGGCTTTATCAATACATAGACTTGATAAAACAGAAAAAGCCTTCCCGATCGGAAGAAAGTGATGAGGAACGCTACGCCAACTTGTATGCTCGTTTCTTTCCTTCCAAGCATTTAGAAGAAAACGTAGAACTCTACAGTCAGATTTTGGTATTCTTAGGCGAAGATAAGACCGACCCCAAAGTGATCTCAGACCTCAATTTAAATCTATCAAACAACTTTTTTCTTTTGAACGATTATCCAAAGGCAAGTGAAGGCTATTCAAAAGTTGAAAAAGCGAGTCGATTTCTTTTAAAGAAAGACCAATTTGAAAACTACCGCCAAGAAGCTATCTTCCGTTACAACTATGGAAGGTCTTTGGTTTACCAAGGATCCTACCGTAAGGCAAGTGAGCAATTTTCCGAAGCAATCCAGATTTACTTCCAAGAAGAATACTACCAAAAGATAAAAACCAGTGCAAACCTCCCCCTCGCTGAATCTGAAGAGTCCTTAGCTGAAGTTCGGTCTAAGCTTGCATTGCTCTATGCTTTGAAGGGTTTGAGTGATTTAGAATCAGGAAATTCATTAGAAGCAGTGTCCTCTTTTCAATCGGCTATCGCCTACAACAATTCAGTTTCCTTTTTAGATCCTATCAATCTGCACAATTATCTAGCAATAGCATTACAAAAACAAGGCAGATACATTGAGTCTCATGAAAACCTAAAGAAGGCGGATGAGCATTTTTCAAAGAGAAGCAAAAGTTTTTTGCAAAAAATTCGAGAGCTTTCCTTTTGGAACCTCGTCTTTCCTGACAGCTTACGAGTGATTGGGGAAGGGCGGTTTCCTGGAGAATTTCCGGATGAATTTAAATATCTTTTAACGCTCGGCATACGAATTGAAAATCATATTGAACAAAGAGAGTATGCCAAAGCCAATCAGGCTCTCGAGTTAAGAAATCAGTTTATAAAAGACAAATCTTTAGAGAAAACAGTGATGGGAGGTTTGGTTTTAACCAAATCCAATCAAATCAAAGCTCAAATTTTCTATGAAAGCAAACGTTACCCCGAAGCATCCAAATCTTATTTTGAGCTTTGGAAGAAAGTGAAAGCAAGTAAGGGTGGAAACAACATTAAGAAAATCGCACTAAGTGGTCTTTCAAATTCAATATTTTCCGCAATTGAATCGAAAGAACTGAATGATAAAGAAGCAATTCAGTCTCTTGAAGCCTTAAACCTGGAATTAAAGGAAGAAAAGGATTTAGGAACCAACCTTTTGCAAGCTGTGGCTAGTATTTATAGAGCACGATTGTATGAACAAGAAAAAAAGTTTATCGAAGCAAGTGAAGAATTCGGGAAAGCTATCTTTATTTTGAAAGAACCAAACTTCATCGAAGAGGGCAGAACGCAAAGTGTTTCTACCAAAGAGCAAGTTCGAGGTCTTATCAATGTAGCCACTCTTTACTTTCAGTGGGGTAGAGATGAACAATTCCAAGCTGTATGGAAAGAAGCGTTTGAACTAGCCTACGAATTTCAATTAGACGAAGAATTGTTTTACTTACATCTTTTAAAAGTAAGAGAATTCAATCGAATGGCAAATGGCAAAGATAAAGAAAGAAATCGAGCCTCCATTGAAAAAGTAGTATCA
>JAIXRB010000215.1 GCA_027485405.1 Leptospiraceae bacterium
ATCATAAACGATGTTGGGTTGTATCGAGAGGCAAAGAAAATTACAAACGAAAGAAAGAATCCCAAAGAAATCGCCAATTGTTCGTCGTAGATAAATCCAATCAAAAGGCATATCATTCCAACTGGAACAAACAGAGCAAAAAAGTACGTTCCTTCAAACTCGAATTGGGTTTGGTAAAAAGTCTTAGATACAATATATATGCTAGCAATCACCACCCAAAGAGTTATAAAGATGATCAGGTTACTCGAAAGGTCCGTTAGTTTCTTTGGTCGGTAATTGATGAGAAAAAATCCGATTATCGCCACAAATACAGACTGGGAGATAAAGATAGAAGCTATAGAAGCTACATTGGCGCGAGTCGCAAAGCGATTCATCATCTCTAGTTTGAGTCGAACTGCCGGAGTAACCACTTCCCCGCTTCGCAAGATCACTTCATTTGGTGCTATGCGACTTTTCTGCATAGGGACAGCTTCCGCCGCCTTTCGTCTGGCGCTCTGAGTTTCCCCATCATTGTAAGCACAGGCCGGAAACGAATAGATATAGTAGAGCCCGATTCTTGAGACAGCCTTTAGCAAAAGAGGAGATACGTTTTTGATTTTGTCTTCGGCAAGTTTTTGAAAAGCCTGGGAGATTGGTCCATCACCATAAACTTCAGACCTAGGGATCACCAGACTGCCGTCTACGGTGACTGGCGGATCCTGGATTCCTAAGTTTCGAACCTTGGCTCCGACTTTGTTCAATTCTGATTCAAAAGGTAGAGGATCCTTCGTTACACAATACCTAGTAAAAACCAAGTTTGAATATTGTTGCACTAAGTTCTTAATTTTGTCTTTGCGCGGATAATCCAGAAGAGCTTGGATTTCTTCCGTTGTTCGATTTCTCCAGCGGGGAATTCGATCTTTGATTAAACTTGCGCTTACTTTGGATTCAGAAGCAGATAGAAACCGCAATTGCTCCATGTCTTCAGCAAGATAAACCGAAATAATCTGAGTGAGTGCACTATAGTCTTTATCAAAAGCAAAAGGTATATTTGAACTAGCTTTTGATTTTTCTAATTCTGTTTTTTGGGAATCTTCGTAAAATATTTCTTTGCTAGATTGAATCGTTTCAATCGCAATTTTTCCTTCTGCAAAAAGGCCATCAGGTTCTAGGTTTATCTTGGACTGACCAAAGAAAGGAATGGAAAGAACATAAGTAACTATAATCAGAGTTAAACTTACACTGAGGATTTGAACCTTTCGAACAAAGGAAACTGGTCTTTCTCTGGTTAGAAAGTCAGTAAACCTGGACATACTATCTTCTACAAAGTTCTTCATTATCTGTTCTCAAAAAGGCTTTCGCTTTCTTCAAAGCGACGAACAATTGCCTCTACGATAGGATGGCGGGTGATGTCCTCTCGCCCGAAGAAAATTGTTTCTATTCCTGAAATTCCACCTAATTTATGAACTGTTCTCTCAAGCCCTGACTTTCCCCTAGCCAAGTCGATTTGAGTCGCATCTCCCGAAACTGCCATTTTAGAGTTTTTTCCAAAACGAGTGAGAAACATCTTTAGTTGTGGAAGAGTGCAGTTTTGTGCTTCATCTAAAATGATAAAGGAATTGGATAGTGTTCGACCTCGCATAAAGGCTATGGGTGCAATTTCAATTTTGTTTACGGAGATGTAGTCCGATGTTTTTTCAAAACCGATGCATTCATGTAATGCGTCGTATATGGGGCGAAGATACGGATTGATCTTTTGAGCTAGGTCACCAGGTAAAAACCCCAAGTTCTCCCCTGCTTCTACTGCTGGCCTGGTCAAAACCAGACGTTCTACTTCGCCTGTCTGCATCATACGGCATGCTGTTGCTATGGATAAAAATGTCTTTCCCGTTCCGGCAGGCCCCATAGCAAACGTAATATGGTTTTTTTTAAGGCTTTCAATGAAATCTTCTTGGTTTTTGGTCTTTGGAAAAATGGGTTTTCCTTTGTAGGTTACTACAACTTTGTCCTTTGGTGACCAATCATTCGAAAAACCTGAACTAGAATGAGGCTCTGAAGAGTTCACTCTTCCATTAGAACGCTTTTGAATAAAATAATCCAGATCAAAAATGGAGAAACCGGACTTGTCTGGTCTTTTTCTGTAGTTTTCTTCGATTTTTGCGAAGTTATTCTCTACAGCGAGGACGTTTTCATCCTCTCCTCGAATGATTAGGGAACGCCCTCGGGGAATCAGTTTTACTAAGAATTTGCTCTCCCAGTGGGGTAGATTGGAATCGCCAATCCCGCACACTACTTCATAGAGACCATCTTCCGAAAAAGTAAAACTAGTTTCCATTATACGATTGAAATTCGAAGTTTGAGCTCCTCCAATTGCTTGGAATCAACCGTTCCTGGAGCCTCGCTCATGAGACACTGTCCCTTTTGGGTTTTTGGGAAGGCGATGACATCTCGGATGGAAGTTCCCTTGGTTAGGAGCATTAGAATTCGATCCATTCCAAAGGCAATCCCTCCATGTGGGGGTGCACCGTACGAGAGTGCGTCGAGAAGAAAACCAAACTTTTCTTTGGCTTCCTCAGCCCCTATGCCAATAGCTTCAAAGACCAATGACTGGACTTCGCTCGAATGGATTCGAATGCTACCTCCTCCAATTTCAGTGCCGTTTAGAACCAAATCGTATGCCTTGGCTCGGAGTTTGGATAAATCTACGTCTTTCCCCGCTTTCCAATCTGCTAGCAGTGGTAAATCTTCTTCTTGGGGAGAAGTGAAGGGATGGTGGAGGAAAGTCCATTTTTTGGTTAGTTCATCAATCTCAAACATTGGGAAATCGATCACCCAATGGAAACTAAATTCGGACTTAGGAGGATCGTACTTGTCTGATAGGCGAAGCCGAAGTGCACCCAAGGATGCATTTACAATCTTTGCTTGGTTTGCTCCAAAAAAGAGCATATCTCCCTCTTTAGATCCTACACGTTCAGCTATTTTAGAAAGGATTTCTGGAGAAAAACGTTTTGTAATGGCCGAATCCAGACCAGTGCTTGCATGCTTCATATAAGCAAGCCCCCCGGACCTGTAGTCTCGCTTGAGCCACTCCGTTAGGTCTTCAATTTCTTTTCTGGAAATGCCAGCTCCACCGGGAACTGCAATGGCTTTGACTACCCCCCCATTCTTAACTGCGTCCGTAAAAACGTTGAATTCGCTGTCTTTTACTAGATCAGAAACATCGACCAATTTCATTCCAAATCGAATGTCTGGTTTATCGCTACCGTATTCTTCCATAGCCACCTTATATGGCATAGTTGGGAAAGGGGTCTCTATCTTTAATTGGAACACCTTTTCTAGGGCAAATTTCCAAAGACCTTCCATTTCCCGCCGTATGTCTTCTTCTGTGACAAAGGAGAATTCTAGGTCGAGTTGAGTAAACTCTGGTTGTCTGTCGGCTCTGAGGTCTTCGTCTCGGAAGCACTTAACAATTTGAAAATAGCGATCCATTCCTCCGACCATCAGAATTTGTTTGAAAATCTGAGGAGATTGAGGGAGGGCATAGAATTCGCCTTGATTGAGGCGAGACGGAACTAAAAAGTCCCTTGCGCCTTCAGGGGTGGATTTGTTCAGTACCGGTGTTTCGATTTCCAGAAAATGTTTAGAATCCAAGTACTCTCGTAAAGCAAATGATAGCTTATGCCTCATAACCAATCGTTCTTTGAGTTCATCGCGTCTCATATCCAAATAACGGTATTTTAAACGAACTTCTTCGCCTGTAGGATCAAATTCATCTAGGGCAAACGGAGGTGTTTTGGAAGGGTTTATGATCTCCATCTTGTCTACAATCAACTCGTACTTTCCGTTGGCAAGCTTGGGGTTCACTGCCTCGGGAGCTCTATGGACTAACTTGCCTTTGACTGTGATAACAAACTCAGACCGAACTTTTTCAGCTTTGACAAAGTCATCGCCTAATACTTCTTTTCTTGCAACCACTTGCAGAATGCCAAACCGATCTCTCAAATCTATGAAGATAACTCCGCCTTGGTCTCTAAATCGAAATGCCCAGCCCGCGAGAAATATGGATTCTCCGAGTAAGTTTTCGGTGATTTGGTTTGTGTACTTTCTGTTTTTGTATTCTTCCTGGTTCCAAGTGTTCAATGGATTTATCCTTTTACTGGTAGGTTGTCAAATTTACTTATTTTTGGATTAAAAATCAATTTTAAATCGCCCGTTGAACCGGCACGGTTTTTGGCTATAATGATCTCAGCAATGCCACGATTCTCCGGTAGTACATCTTCGGGAGCTTTTACGGCTTCTTCTCGGTAGATAAAGCAAACAATGTCCGCATCTTGTTCGATAGCGCCTGATTCTCGCAAATCCGAGAGTTGGGGTCTTTGGTCTTTGGATCTAGTTTCGATGGATCGGTTCATCTGTGACAATGCAATCACTGGGCAACCAGCCTCTCTTGCGATTTGTTTTAAACCCCGAGAAATGTTGGCTACTTCTTGTTGTCTACCACCCAAAGCGGCACGAGGGTCGTTCATCAATTGGAGATAATCTACTATGATTAGAGAGATTTCTTCAGTGGTTCTCAGCTGACGAATGCGAGCCGAAAATTCTTGGATGCTCAAAACTCCAGAGTCATCTATAAAAATGGGAGCTGTTGTCACTGTGGCAATAGCTTCTTTTAGAACATTGAAGTTTAGAGTTGAGATTGCTCCCGTTTTCATGGAATAAGAATCAATGCGAGCTTCGGCACTCACAAGCTTCAAAAGCAATTCCAATCGACTCATCTCCAAAGAAAAGATAACAACGTTTTTTCGGTCTTTGATTGCTACATTTGCGGCAATGTTCAACGCAAAGGTAGTTTTTCCATTCCCTGGTCTGGCGGCTAAAATCATAAGCTCGTGGGACTTAAGTCCAGTGGTTAGTTTGTCCAGTTCAGCATAATGAGTACGAAGCCCGGAAATGCCCCCACCGCCAAGCTGACTATTGCGAATCACATTTTGCAGGTATTCGATTAAAAGCTTGGAGTCATTTTCCACTCTTTGCAAGCCTTTGGATCTCTCCATTCGAGAGATGTCCATCAAAGACTGTTCTATAAAACTAAAGACTGTGTCGTTTTCGCCGGGCTCTGATTTTACTTTATCAATTGCTAATTGAAGCGCTTCTGCATATCGTCTTCGGTCCGCCATACGCTTGACTCGACGAACATAGTAGTCCAGAGTTTGCGACGGCACGGTGTCCCGAAGCAAGGTACTTAGATATTGCAATTCTTTGGGCTCGTCTTTGAAGAGTTGCCTTTCTCGCATTTGATTTGTTACGGTAAGAATGTCAATTGCCACACCGTCTCGGATGAGATCTAGGACTGATTCAAAGGTGCGTTTATGGATGTCTAGGTAAAAGTCATTGGCCTTTAGGCCCATGTCTTCCTGACCAGAAACTCCTCTGGCGAGGAGATAGCTGATCAGGTTTTTTTCAGATTCGATCTCTTGCAATGGTTGTGTATTCATACTCATAGTTTCCATTCCAAGAGGTTCATTTTCGGAACTATTTATTCCGAACGATAGAGAAAGACTCGCTCCACAGAGTCTCTAAGACTCTCCAACTACCTTAACTAAGATGGTTGGGTTGATCCCTTCAGCGAGTTTGATTTTGATTTTAAACTCACCCAGAGATCGAATTGGGTCTTGGAGCTCGATCTTTCGTTTATCAACTTCGATTCCGGCTTTTTTCAAAAGCACCGAAATGTCGCCTGCGGTAACAGAGCCAAACAGCTTTTCTTTTTCGCCCACTTTTACTTTGGTTTCAAAAGACTTGCCTTCCAGTGAAAGAGCTACGTCTTTCATAGATTTGGTTCTTTTCTCGCGCTTTAAGTCAGCCAATCGTTTTTGATGAACAACAGCCTTTGTATTGGAATCATTAGCTTTTACAGCCAGTTTGCGAGGGAAAAGGAAATTGCGAGCATAACCGTCCGCAACATCCTTAATGTCTCCTGCATCGCCAATGTTTACGATATCTTTTTGTAGAATTACTTTCATATCTGGATTCCTATAGTACCTTGAATGGAAGTAGTCCAATCGACCGTGCTTTACGAATCTCTCGAGCAAGTTGCCGTTGGTGTTTTGCACATGTACCTGTGATTCTGCGCGGAATGATCTTTCCTCGGTTTGTCACAAATCGTTCGATAATATCGACTCTTTTGTAATCCAAACCAGCTAACAAGGACTTGTCAGCGCAGAATTTGCATACTTTCTTCTTGTACTTGGCGTTTTTTCTGCCAAATTTGCCTTCGCCGTCTTTACCGCGAAAGCCACCTTTCTCGTCATCTTCCATGGAATCTCCGGAAGAATCTCTAGAATCTAGTTTTGTATCGTCTTGTGATGATTCACTCATTGGTTTACCTATTAAAATGGAATTTCTTCGTCATCGCCTGATTGTGAGTAGTCCATCGGAATGTCTTCAGGCATTGAATCATTCGAAGTTGTGGATCTAGCGGTTCCACCGCCACCACCGGAGCTATTGGAGCCAAGAAATTGAAAGCTTTCGACATAGACTCGAACTTTGGATGCTTTTTTTCCGTCTGGAGCATCCCAAGATTGGAATTGAAGCCTTCCTTCCACTATCAATTGCTTGCCTTTAGAAGCATATTGTTTGAGGATTTCAGCTGATTTTCCCCAAGCAACGCAGTCGAAATAATGGGTTTCTTCTTTTTTCTCTCCGTTCGCCACATAAACTCTGTTATTAGCCAAAGAAAAGTTCGTTACAGAACTTCCTCCCACTGTTTTGAATTCTGGGTCTCGGGTGAGACGTCCCAATAGCAGGACTTTGTTGAGGTCGTTAGCCATTGGCTCTGACAACCAACGATCGGAGGATGTTGGTGTTTAGTTTGAACTCATGTTCGATTTTAGAAATCTCACCTGGGTTTCCTTGGCATTTCAACATAGTAAAATGTCCATGCTCGCTTTGACCAGCTGGGTGCCAGAGCTTTTTCGAGCCCCAGTCTTCTTCGTTTTGGATCGTGATGGAGTGCTTAGAGAGAATCTCCTTAATGGCAGACTTCGTCTCTTCTACGACTCCTTCACGAATGATGTTCGTGATTTCGTAGGTTCTCATAATTGTCTCCTATGGGTATACTCCCTTGCATTTGCAGAGAGTAGAAGAACGTTAAAATTCAGTATTCTTTACAGACTTTTCTCCAAGGGCCCCCAGTCAATGGATTTTCTCTTGGCTTCTCCAAGTAAACCGACAAGATAGAATCTATGAAAGATCGAACACATTACCCAGAGGTCTGGGGCATTGGACTAGGTCTGTTTCTAGCTCTCTATTCTTGGGGTCTTGCGCGTGCTTTGCCCAATTCCCTCCCCCCCACCTTGGATTTTGACTCTCCTTATTTGGCTTTGGAAACCATGGAAAGCCCTGCCGATCTAACGAAACTCCTCGGAGGAGATCCTGAGGAATTTTCAGAATCCATTTTTTATATTCGCAATGCCCTCTATTTTGATTTTGGGTTCATTTTTTCTTATTTGGCTTTTCTTGCCTATACCGGCCACTACGCAGGTCGAAAGATTCGAAAAATCTATCATCGCAATCTTGCCCTTTTGCTAGTATTTCTAGCAATTGCGGGAGGAGCCGATGCCGCTGAAAACTACTTCTTATTACAAGCGACAGATTTACAAACTCTTGAATCCAACGACTGGGCATTTGAATTTATACGACCTACTTCACAGCTCAAATGGTTTGCTTTGTTTTGGACCGGAGCTTGGATTAGCTTTTTCTTCTGGTTATACGAAAATGGAATCTTTTTGAAACTAGCCGGAGTTTTGTATTTTGTAGCTTTCTTAGTTTTTTTGATTAGCTTCTATCAAATTCACTTTTTGGAAAAAAGCCTTTATGTGTTTGTGCTCGCTTGCGGCATAGTTTGGCTTCAGTTTCTCTTATCATTTGTTTTGCGTTCCTTTTCTAAAAATACGTAACCGCGACCGCCTTTGATCACTAGCTCGGTTCCCAGCTTTTCACATTGGAGGGAATATTCTTTTAAA
>JAIXRB010000189.1 GCA_027485405.1 Leptospiraceae bacterium
AGGAAGGTGGTCAGGCAATGTGACTGAAAAGCCTTCTGTCTATCAATGGAAACCTAAAGAGGCACTAGCGATCACCAATGGAACGAGCTTTACGACTGCATTGGGACTGCTTACTGTGTTAGATGGGATCAGACTCTTTGAGCAGATTCTAGAATTGCTCGAGTATTTTTTCTCGTTTCACTCTGTGTTTTCTTCCGCTTTTTCTCCCGATCTCTGGGATTTGAAATCCAATTTGCATTCGGTATCTATTGCAGAGCGACTTTTTCCATTTGTGAACCAAAATCCAAAATCCAAAGATGCCACCAAACGCATCCAAGATCAGTATTCCATTCGATGCATTCCAGCAATTCTGGGAGCAATAAGAAAAGAATGGATTGAATGCAAGATTGCGTTTGAAGACGAGCTGAATTCGGTTTCGGACAACCCAGTCTGGATAGACGGCAAGGGCTTTTTAGAAGGAGGATTGTTCTATGCTTCTGAAGTGAGCTTTGCCATTGATCGTTGGAACACAGCCGCTGTTTCTCTCGGCAACTGGCTTGAGCGATTGTTTCAGTATTTGACTTTGCCTGAAATGAATGAAACCTATCCGTTGATGCTCTCCCCAAAACCAGGACGGTATGCGGGCTTAAGTGGATTGGGTCTACTTGCCACTCATTTAGTAGCCGATATGCGCAGAAATGCAATGCCAGCGAGCATACAAAGCTTAACGACTAATGGAAACAACCAAGACATTGTTCCGATGGGAGCCATTGGTTTAGAGAGAAACCAGGCTAGCTTTGCTTCTTTGCAAACTTTGACTGCGATTTTAGGAATTGCCATCCATCAGGCACATTTCTTCCAAACGGAAAGAAAAGCAAAACCACCGCAGTGGCTTTCAGCCTTTGAACCCTTAGTAGCTGATGCTAGGCTCGATCTAGTTTTGGAAAAAACAATTCATTTGCTATCGGTCTCTTGCAGTTCTTCTAACTTTCCTAACGAGTAACCTAATGCAATTCCACCGATTAAGGCAAAGCCTGCCTGCATAGCTACTTCGCTGTTTTCAGGCATTGTGTTTTTTGCAGTAGCGATTTGGATATCTCGCTTGATCTCTCCCTTTCTTCCAGTGATGGATTGAGATTGAGAGAAGTCTTTAAAAGGCCAAAGTATGTAAAACGAACCTAAAATAAGCCCAATCAAAAAAGCCATAGTTTTGGGTTTATGGTGTTCAAAAAGCCACTTTACTAAGTGAGTAAAGAGAATCAGTCCCACCAAACAGCCAAGAGCAAATCCTCCCAAGAAGAGTATAGAATCCAATGCAAAGACATTGGTGAGTTTTGAAATCACTATTTGGTATTCGCCCAAAACAAGCATAATGTAAGACCCGGAAATACCTGGTAAAATCATAGCTGATATAGCGATCATTCCTGTTATAAAGGCTATGAAGGGATTTTCAGAACCAGTAGAGTCTCCCATAAATAGACTCGGAACAATTGTTAGCCCTATTCCTGGTATCAGCCACAACCAATCTGGAATGGTATGTCTCTCCATCAATTTGTAAGGAACAGCAAGAGAAGGAAGAATGAGTCCTACAAAGAGAGCCAAAGTAGGAGTCGGATATACTTGGAGTAGAAATTGAATTAGCCTAGCTCCCGTTACAACAGAGATCAAAAGACCAACTCCAATCAAGACCAAAAAATAAAAATCAATGCGGAGGAGTTCTTTTTGAAACGCAAGTCTTGCTTCTTTGGAAAGCTTACTCGCAAACAATTGCAAGAATGCCTTGGCGAACTGCAAATCCAAGGAAGTCACAGCGTTTAGCAATCTATCATACAAACCCAAAATCAAAGCGAAAGTACCGCCTGAAACTCCTGGAATCAAGTTGGCAATGCCGATGAGAAAGCCATTTAAAAGACAGAAGAAGATCTCTTTTTTAGTGAGGGACATAGGGGGAGGATTGCTCGTTCACCTCATTCGGCAAGGTTTTTTCGAGCATGGAAAAGACCGAGGCGAAGGGAAAAAAACAGAACAAATCCAATTCCAGCCAAGGAAAGAAAAAATGAGAAGGATTTATCGGATCCAAAGTAGAGAATCCAAAAAGGAAGGTTGCCAAGTAAACAAAGAACCAAACTGCCTAATTTCCCAATTTTTGTTTCGGTTAGAAGCTGGTACAAATGTTCCCTGTGAGCTTTCAAAACATTTTTGCCCTGGAGCAGTCGATGGATGAGAGTCGAGAGCCCATCCAACCAAAAAACAGGGAATACGAAAAACAAATCCCAGAGAGGTAGCTTTCTATCGACAGAACTTGCATCTAGCAAAGGAAGAGTGAGCCAAAAAAAACCGATGGAAAGTGAACCCACATCTCCCATAAACAATCGTGCCTTGGGCAAATTGAAAAAAAGAAAGCCTGACAAAGAAAAAACGAAAAGGAGAAGCACTAGGAAAAGAGGTTCAGGGTAAAAGAATTTAGGAGAAAACAGAAATCCAAAGCAAAGTAGAGCACTAAAAAACGTGAGAGTTACATAAGAGTCCATTCCGTCCATAAAGTTGACTAGATTGATTCCAAAGACGATAATGAATGTTAGGAGAAAGCAAGGGAAAACGAATGATGAAAAAGAAATTCCAAAGGGAAGAAACAGAAAATTCCAAGAAGGAATTGCCGTATAAAACAAACAGAAGATGAAAGCGAATTCCAATCCAAGACGAAAGAGTGCTGGCAAAGATAGCAAATCGTCTAGCAAGCCTAAAGTCGCAAAGAACAGCACTCCCCAAAAAATCCATGAGATAGGCGAAGAAACAATTCCTTGGTTTTTGAAGTAGAAAAATGAGATTAGAAAAAGAGGAATGAATACCACCCCACCAGATTTGCGGGTTGGGGTAGTGTGCAGGCTTCTCTCGTTTGGGATGTCTTGGATTCCCCATGGGAGGTAGACATAGATGGCATGTAATATCCAGCTGAGTCCCGCCAAAACCAGGAAAAAAGAGTAATAGGAATCCATTCCAGGGACAAATTTACGGGTTTGGGCACTCTTGGCAGTTTTTTATTGCCAAAAACCAGAATCCTTTCAGTTTAATTGTATGTTCCAAGGCGTTTACACGGCAGTCATTACTCCTTTTCACAAAGGGGCAATCGACTATGATTCTTATTTCCGATTGCTTGATCTTCAAATCAAAGGAGGGGTCAACGGTGTGGTGCCTTGCGGAACCACTGGCGAATCTCCCACTCTAAGTCACGAAGAGCACAAAAAGTTGATCCAAGAGACGGTCGCTCATGTGAAGGGTCGAGTGCAAGTGATTGCTGGCACAGGTTCCAACTCTACTGCCGAAGCCATTGAGCTGACAGAAGAGGCTTGTCGATCGGGTGTGGATGGGCTTTTGTCTGTGAATCCCTATTACAATAAACCTACCCAAGAAGGAATGTTCCAACACTTCAAGGCAATAGCAGAAAAGGCAACGAAGCCAATCATGCTCTATAACATTCCAGGCAGAACTAACGTAAACCTGTTGCCAGAAACCGTAAAACGGCTGTCAGAAATTTCAAACATTCGGTCTATCAAAGAAGCTACAGGGGACTTGGGACAAATGGCAAAGGTAGTGGCATTACTTCCCAAAGACTTTACTCTTTTGTCGGGGGATGATAATCTAACTCTACCCGTACTCTCGATCGGTGGAAGGGGGGTTGTGAGTGTGGTTTCCAATTTGTTCCCTAAGTCTGTTGTCGAAATGGTTACGCTGTTTCAAAAAGGACAGGTCTTAGAATCGCAGTCTTTGTATTTCAAACTATTGCCTGTGTTTATCTCGGCTTTCATTGAGACAAATCCAATTCCTATCAAAGCGGCAATGAGTTGGTTTGGCTATTCCCAAAACGAACTTCGATTGCCCATGACTGCATTGAGTGAGGGTGAACCAGCAAATCAGTTTAAAAAACTAGTTTTCTCTTTAAGAGACCAAGGACTTAGTTAATGGCTAAAATCAAAGTCGCTTTAGTCGGTGCCGGCGGGAGAATGGGGAAGGCAATTGTGCAAGTGCTTGCGCAAAGCCAAAAATCCGAATTGATAGCGGCACTGGTGAAAGAGGGTTCTGTGTATGTTGGTTTTGATTCTGGGATCCATTCGGGATTAAAAGAAAACAGTATCGTCTTTGATTCTAATCTCGAAGAGAAATGCAAACTTGCCGATGTGATTATCGACTTTAGTAGCCATGCTGTTTTTCAAGAAAATCTTGAAATGGCTCTAAAAACCAGAAAACCCCTAGTTATAGGAACGACTGGGCTCACAGCCGAAGACAAAGCCAGCATTCGAAAGGCGAGTGAGACCATACCGATCGTTTTTTCGCCTAATATGTCGATAGGTGTCAATTTGCTTTTCAAACTGTCTGAGATAGCGGCAAAGGTTCTAGGAAACGATTTTGACATTGAGATTTTAGATATTCATCACAAACACAAAAAAGACTCACCATCGGGAACTGCACAAAGAATCAAAGAAGTGCTTCTGAAGGCCTTGGATCGCAATGAGTCGCAGGTGGTTTACGGAAGACATGGAATGTATCCGGAAAGACCAAAAACTGAAATAGCTTTGCATACCCTGCGCGGCGGTGAAGTCATAGGTGACCATACTGTCTACTTCTTAGGTGGAGAAGAGCGGATTGAAATTTCGCACAAAGCCCAGGATCGAAAGACTTTTGCTGTGGGTGCCATTAGAGCTGGAGAGTTTTTATCAAACCAAACAAAAGGTTTATACGACATGTTTGATGTCTTAGGCATTTAGCATGGATTTTTTGCGCGGGCTATACATCATTCCATGGAGCAAAAATTACCTCTCCATAGGAATAGACATTTTAATTGTAGCCTTTTTGATGTACAAAGCGTACACAACACTTCGTCGAACAAGGGGAATTCAACTACTTTTTGGGGTCGCCATTATCTGGATTTCCGGATCTCTAGCGGAATACTTCAACCTTGAGCTTTTGGAATGGATTCTAACAAATATCAGACCAGCGTTGGTTTTCGCAATTATTGTTTTACTCCAACCAGAACTTAGACGAATTATGGGCGATCTTGCAAGGATTCGTCTTTTACGTTTATTTTTCTTGAAACCTAATTTTGATTTGGATCCGATCGTAGACGCAGTTCGGAGCATGGCATCGCAAAAAGTTGGTTCTTTGATTGTTTTGGTCAAAGACATTTCTCTAAAAGAGATATCCGAATCGGCAGTGATGATAGATAGTTTGGTTACAAGTGAACTGATTCAAACAATTTTTTCCAAGAATACTGTTCTGCATGATGGAGCCGTTATCATCGAACAAAACCGTATCTTATCTGCAGCTTCCTATCTTCCAATGAGCTCCAATCTTGACAATTCGCTACTGGGGGCAAGGCATAGGTCAGCTCTCGGTTTGTCGGAAGAAACAGACGCTATTGTAATTGTAACTTCGGAAGAAACTGGTGACATATCTGTTTGTCACGAAGGAACTATGCTCCATCCAATAAAAGCATTAGAACTTCGCAGTCTTCTGGGGCAATTGATGGCACCGGGAAGAAGGACTGTAAGAGAAGAAGCAAAGAAAAGAACCGAAACCAAACCTCCCATGAACAAGGAAGAATCCAGTGGCAGTGTTATTTAAAATTTTAAGAAGTATTCGCAGAAACTGGAAGGCGAAACTCATATCTTTGATCCTTGCGACAATTTTTTATATAAATTTACAAAACTCAAAGATTCTTATCAAAACCATCAATGTTCCTATCGAATATCCAAAGTTAAGTGGATCTCTTTCGTATTCTAAAAACTTAGAAAAAACTGTACCTGTTCGAGTGGAAGGTTTGAAAGACGTGGTTAATTACTCTTCACAGTTCATGAAGGCAATTGTGGATTCCGAAGATGTCAAAATAGGGGTAACAGAAGTCCCGATCAAAAAAATAACAGGTGTCCCCAGTGGGGTCAAAGTCACCAAACTCAAAAAAACAATTCCAATGGAAATAGAGTCTCGTGGTTTAAAGATTGTTCCTTTGGAAGCGAACTTTGATGGGGCACCGCCATTGAATTTTGAAAAACTAACTCAGATTCTCTCGCCTTCCAAAGTCACTGTTACAGGAAAACCCCAAGATCTAGAGAAACTGAATAAGATCAGTTTGCCAGAAATCAATTTGAATGATAGAAAAGAACCTTTTGCCAAAACAGTTAAAATCCCAGAACTTCCCAAAGGTGTTTCTCTTCTTGGATCTCGTGAAGTAACTGTCAATGTGAACATCATTCCCATGTCTTACAAAACCGGTGAACAGACTGCAACTGGAATTCCGATAAATTGCACAGGACTTGACAGCCGTTTGGAGGCTTTGCTTTCCGAAGATCAGATTTCGATTCGTTACTTTAGTTCAAAGCCATTTCGATCAGCACAAATTCTACTTGGGATTCAGGCTCAAGTCCCATGCAATGCCACCTATGAATCGATAAAAAATAAACCAAACAGCGACACCAATCCTCAAATAGCAAAGGTTCGAATGTCTAAGAGCAAAGAACTGAAAGGGATAGAGATTTTACAGATTCTGCCTGAAAAAATTGAAATCCGTTACAAAACAAAAGACGGTGCACCAGAAATCCCTGATTCCCTCGACGAAAGCGAAAGCAGTTCTTAACGGAACCGTTAAATCAATCTGGGAAAAATTCGCGAATTGCTTGGTAGACCAATTCTGGGTTTTCCCAATGCGGGTAGTGTCCTAGGTTTTCGAAAGCCTGAAACTTCGCATTTTTAAACTTCATGGATTGTAAAGCTTTCATAAGATGAGCGCCCGAAACTGGGTCCTCGGAGCCGTTTAGAAAAAGAAGTGGGACTTTGGTTTCTTGGAGTGCCTTTTCCCAACGGGTCTTGTTTTGTTTTCGATCTTTCATATAGTGCAACAAAACGTGCGATAACCGAGAGTTGCCAGGATACAAGATGATCTTCCAAAGAGCGGCAATTTCCTTGGCATCTGGTTGGGTGTCTTTTCCGAATACTTTGGCAAATGCTTTGCCGAACGATTCTTCAGAAATGAATTTGACTAAGATAGAACCCAAAATGGGAAGAGAGAGAAGTTTTTGAACAAAAGTGGGTCTATGCAAATCGGGCAAAAGGCCCCCATTCAAAAAAACTACTCCGTCAATTTGGTAGGTTTGAGCTGAACCTCTTTCAGCCTGTCTTGCCAAAAGCTCTTGCCCAACGCTTACGGCATAATCATGAAAGACAAAACGAACTCTTTTAAGAGCTTGTTTGTCGATAAACGATTCTAAAAGATCAGCTTGTTTGTGAATCGAATATGGAAATTTTTTTGGCTTTGCCGAATACCCAAAGCCCAGAAAATCTAAGACCGAAACACTATAGTAGCGAGTAAGTCCAGCAAAGATCTTGGAATAATCCCAAGAAGAAGTTGGGTATCCATGTAACAAGATAATGTTAGAGCCACGACCTTCTCGGATATAGAATATTTGATTTTTTTCGAATTCAAAGTACTTTCCTAAAGAAAGCCATTCTGTAGAATTTTTTTTGGGAAGTGAAGCTGTATCCATAAATTTACAATTCCATCCTAATCCGAGAGACTAGATCGGCAAGAAAGAAGTTGTTTCCCTGAGCCAACGATTTTTCGTATCAATTACCAATGGAAACCTTTCCACTTCAGATTTTCCAATTCCCTGAAACTCCTGGAAACAACTGGGAGTTCTTTTGGCTGAAGTTCCCTTACGGTGTACCTGGAATTTTAACTTTTATCGTTGGGATTTTTCTCTCGTATTTTTCCTTTCAAAGGATTAAAAAGTCGCCCCCAGAAGAGAGATCTTTCGCGATCAACCTGACCCTGACATTCTTTAGCTTTGGTTTCTATGGGTTGCTTTTAACAACCAGAGCTTGGATTCAAAACATAGACGACTTGGTCTTATCGAACGACATTCTCTACTTTTTCGTCACTCCTCTAGCCCCAGCCGCCCACTACCTGGCGTATTACATCACAGGCAAAAAGAACAAAGTACTACTCTATTGGTCTTACCTTTGCTGGGTTTTGACGGGCTTGGTCTATATTGGAATTCTAACGGGCAATGGATTTTTGACCGATGCCTTTGAACTCCCTTTTGGAAAATACCCAAAAGGTTCTGCTTTCATTAGGCCTTGGGGGCTTGTCTCTCCTTTGGGGTATTTATTCCTGATTCTTCCGACCTTCATTTATTATAGAAACCACCTAAGAGCGAACTATCACCCTGCCTTGTATCATGGGATCAACCTCTTATTTCTTTTTGCATCTTCCAATGCCCCAGCTGTTTTGGGGTATAAGGTGTATCCTGGTGGGTTCTTTCTTTTTATTCCTTTGGGCATTGTGGCTTTCGGTGTTTTTCGTTCTGACTTTTTAGACGTTAACGAACTCTTGTTCCAAAAGAATGGAATGTTCTACTTTATCTTCGGGCTACTAAGCTTTGTTTTGTTATCCATTTCCTTTGGTGTCTCGTTCGGATTCTCTCCTTCTGCTTATTTTGATTCCAAATGGTTCCCATACGGTATACCTCCTTTGGTCTCAGTCTTTGTTTCTGTTTTTCTCTCGATCGTTGTGGCTGGGGCAGATCCATCTTCCAGGCTAAATCAGCTCTGCGCCTTTGCTTTGATTCTTTCTGGGTTTTATGGAATGCAGTCTGTTTTATTAAAATTAAACATCGATTATTTGATACAGTTGCGTATTTCCCAATTGAATTTTTTGATTTTCTCATTTGTTCCCAGCGTTATGGTTCGTTTGGTCTTTGAGGCAATTGCGAAACCAAAACCAAAATGGTTGATTTTGGTGGATCTTGGCTGTGTGATTTGTGCCGCTTTTTCCCTTACTCCATTTTTGTTCTTTGGTTACTATGATTTCCCTTGGTCTCGAATCCACCATGGCGGTCCGATTGAAATTTTCATCGGAATTGTAGGGGGAACAAGTCTTACCATGATGCTCTACACTTTTTACATCAACAGAGAAACGATCAATACAGCTTCCCGCAGAATCCTGGGTTCCTTTTTTCTGATGTCTTCCTTTCTTTTGGTTTCTATGTTCCCTTCCCATGGATTTCCCATCTACCCAATGTCAGATTTTCAATTTTTACCGGCAGTTATTTTAGGCTATTCTGTCTTAAAGCACGGGGCACTTTCTCTCGAAGGAAGAACCATCCAGCTTTCTCAAAAACTGGCAAACCTAGGGCTATTGACCATGGGGATTGCTGGATTGCTCTATTTTCCTTTGATCAAAGACGATTTTGGTTTAGGAGTTTCAGCTTACCACCTCACCATCGTGGTCATTCCGTTGGTTCTATTTAATTATCTGGTGATCTACATCATGTCACGACCGCTAGCAGAAGAGCTAGATATCAGTTATTTTCTTTTAGATTTAGAGAAGCAAAAGGCAGACGAAGAAAGGGAAAAAGCTTTGATCATGCAAGACAAAGCCGAGGAAGCAAGGGAAGAATCGGAAAAATTGCTCTTAAACATTTTGCCTTTTTCTGTTGCCCAAGAATTAAAGTCCAAAGGTTCGGTAACTCCCGTTCGTTTCGAGAAAGTCACAGTCCTTTTTACAGATTTTAAGGGATTCACTAAAGTAGCAGAAGGAATGGATGAACAAGAGCTCTTGCGTGAGTTAGACGCTTGTTTTACCCAATACGACGAAATCTGTTCTCGAAA
>JAIXRB010000128.1 GCA_027485405.1 Leptospiraceae bacterium
GATTGTGCTAAAGCAAACCAAGACAAGCAGGACAATCCAACATTGAGCCTTTATTTGATTGCTCAAAGGACAAACTTTGATTCACCAAATCAAAGAAAGTGTGTTTATGCTTATGGATTGGCGAACAGTTGTGTTGGCGGAAACCAGTTTTTTAACCCAGGCATTGGTTGTGTATCTCCCAATGTAAAAACGGAAGCAACGTATGATGCATTGATCAACTGTGTCACAAAGGCGGTCAACGATCCAGTCCAACCTTGTAACATGCCACAGTTCAAGTATGGCTTGGCGGCTCAGGCACTTGCTGGGGCTTTTGCAAGTTGCAATGCGAAGTTTACTCCATCTGGCGGAACTGAGACAGATCTGTCTGGGGCATTAAGATTCTAGAAAAATGAAGTTTCTCTGAAAGCTGAAGTCCCCTATAAAGGGCTTCAGCTGATGGAAAAGAACCCAACCCGATTCTACTTATGTAGCTTCGGGTTTTTCTTTGCCTCGGCAACTAATGATTTTTATGATTTTCAAATGCCTTCTATGTTATTTTTTTCGTCTAATAGGGTCGATATTAGAAATTAGGCAATATAGAACCCATGATGCATTTCCTAAATCAGCTTTCCATTCGTGCAAGGATGTTCCTTCTCCCTGCCCCTTTACTTATTCCTATCATAGCTCTTTTGTATCTCCTAGTTTCAGAAAAGAACACTGTCATAGCGTTTTCAGAAAAGGAAATCATGGGAATGCAAGTTATGTCCCCTCTGCACGAAAACCTGTTTCAGGCTGTATCTATGGCTGTCAATACCAGCGAAAAGGCTCTAGACTCTTCTAGAAAATTGGTCGCCGATGCACTGGAAAAAACAGGGTTAGTAAACTCTGTTACCAAGGAGCGATTGGCTTGGGAAAAGGCCTCCGACATGGCAAAGCTGAGCTTTAAGGACTACGAAGATTTGATTGATCGCAACTTTGAGTTGATGCAAAAGGTGGGAGACAACTCAAACCTTATCCTTGACCCGGATGTGGATTCTTACTATTTAATGGACATCTATTTACTTCGGGAGCCTGACTATCTCCGAGACCTTGCCGCTATTTTTGATATCATTCTGTTCAAGCATCCCAAAAAGGGCGAAGATTGGGAAAGCGAAGCTCGTTTCAACATTCAGATCTTGATCAAAAAGCTTTCTCTGATTGACGAAGCCGTCTATGCTTCTTTCGAAAAAACTATGGAATTCAATCCGGAAATGAGAAAGGAACTAGAAAATCCAGTTTCAGAACTAAAAATCCAAGGAGCCTCTATTGTAAACCAGTTAGAAAAGAAACTTCTCATTGAAAGTAAAACTTTGGATTTTGAGACCAGTATCTCTACCGCAAAACTGGGAATCGTTTATGCAAATCAAATTCATATGATTTCATCGAAATATCTGCTTCAACTGCTAGAAATCAGAGTGGGTGGGTTCAAAACGGCGCGAAACGCAAGTATCATTTTAGTGTCTTTGATCCTCATACTCTCTCTTGGCTTTATTTATTTGGTTTTCAAAAGCGCTTCTGATCCGCTCAATATGATTGTTTCCAAGGTCGCAGAACTTTCCTCTGGAAAGGCAGATCTTACAAAACTATTGCCTTCTTTCGGTAAAAATGAATTAGAAAACTTGTCTCAGTCTTTAAATCTCTTTATTACAAAACTGGAAAAGATAATTGTCCATCTCAAAACATTGGCCTCACAATCGCGCAAAGCATCTGAAGATATCAATAAAGATGCAATCACAGTTGCCGAACATTCTACCGAACTCGCCGCAACTTCTGAGGAATCATCAGCTTCCTTGGAAGAGTTAAGTGCTTCTTTTGAGATAATGTTCAATGCAATTAGTAGCCAATCTAAGAGTATCGAGACTATTGACGAATTGATCAAGCAAGTTGAAAGTTCAATTGGAACTGTAGATTCTACCTTAAACTCGTTAGCCAAAGAATCTCAAAACTCAAACGATCTTGCCAAACAAGGCGATGACTCAATTACACTCACCGAGTCTGCAATGAAAGAAATCCAATCTGTGACCAAAGACATTTCGGGGATTGTAGATTTGATCACTGAAATTTCAGAACAGACCAACCTTCTTGCTTTGAATGCGAGTATCGAAGCGGCTCGTGCAGGGGATGCGGGTCGAGGATTTGCGGTTGTTGCGGACGAAATCTCCAAACTAGCGGAAAAAACTCAGCATTCGGTCAAATCGATTAAGAAATTAATAACAAAAGCAAATGATTCAGTTAAGAATGGATCTTCCAATGTGAAAGATACTGTTGGAGTTTTGGCAAAGATTGTTGAAAAATCAGGTCAAATCCAAAGTCAAATTGACCATCTCAAAGAGGAAATGACGGAACAAACCAGTCGCATTTTTTCTGCGACAGAAGAACTAACAACCCTCCGTGACATGTCTGGAATGGTACAATTATCTAGTTCAGAACAAAAGAAAGCCTCGAATGAGATGTTGAACTCTGTCAATTCGTTGTCCGAAAGCGCGCAAGTGCTAGCGGCTAACTCAGAAGATCTGAATGCCTTAAGCGAAGAGATGACCATTGTTTCACAAAAGATAGATGATGTGGCTCAGGAATTCAAAACACATTGATTTGATACAAGTAATGCGCCTTACCTGATTTTGTATTTGTCTATAATGTTTTCTTTGGTTTCCTGATTTGGTGAAGTTTCTGATTCCAGTTTTTTCTCTTCTTTTTGTTTTAATAGATTTCGAAAACTAAAACCGTCATCTTGGGTTGTGGAGGCTTTGATGACGTTGACTCGGTCAACTTGACCCCTTCTTAACACAACAGTGACTTCTTCATCTGGATCATGGTCAGGACTGTAGCGACTAATTGGCCGAGTATAGACCCAATAATCCCTATCTCCAGATTGGATTTTTTTCTCAGGTTCGCCTAAATAACTTAAAACGAATATCTTGTTTTTGGAAACAAGAGTGTCTTTCATTTCCTCGCGAATTTTTAAACCCGAAAGACCTTCGGCAGTGAGGTTTTTTCTCTGTTCTTTCTTTTTTTCAGACTCTGACTTTAGGTCTTCTTCTGACTTAGATAGAAAGTCCTTGCATTTCAATTGATCCTGAAACGTTTCCATACAGCGATCATACAATGCTTGTTTGTTTGTAATTTGAGTCTCAGAAGATTTGCAATCTACGAAGGAAAAAATGGCAAAGGAGGAAACTGCAAAGATTGCAAAGTGTTTCATTTTTTCCTCCGGCTGGATCGACGCGTAGATTCACCGCCGGAGCTCACAGAGGTCGACACTTGTGGTTTCGTGGATTGACGCTCGCTCTCACTCGGTTCTGATCCAAAGATTCCTGTGCTAGATTTCTTTTCTTCGCCAATCTTTTTGTATTCCTTTGGTTCTTCTGGTTTCACAGCATCAGCCTCGGTGACCTCAACTTTAAAAAGGAATCCAATGACTTCTAATTTTAAATTGTCCACCAATTGATCAAAGAGCTTAAATCCTTGGAGTTTGTATTCGACAAGGGGATTTTTCTCACCATACCCAACTGTCCAGATCCCTTCTTTTAAATGGTCCATTGCATAGAGATGCTCTTTCCATCGATGGTCCAAAATGTCTAAGAATACATTTCGTTCGACTGACTTCCAAACGTCGATACCAACCCTTTCGATTTTCTCTTTGTATAGCCCTTTAACAAATGCGGAAACATCTTCATACAGTTTTAGCTGTGGATTGGATTCCTTTTTGTATATGGTTAAGTCTAGATTGAAATTGATACCGAGTGAGCCAAGCCATTCAGTGAATCCATTCAATTCCCAAGCTTCGGTGTTGTTTCCTTCGCAGTAAACAATGATTTGGTTCTCAATCACTTCTTCTAAAAAAGTTTGAATGGTTTCCGACATATTGCCTTGGTCTAGCAAATTGTTTCGAATTCCATAGATATAGATTCTCTGGCGGTTCATTACATCATCGTACTCTAACAAATGCTTTCTGATATCGAAGTTGTGGCTTTCTACTCTTTTTTGAGCCCCTGCTATGGATCGGTTGATGAGTGGATGCTCTAGTTCTTGGTCTTCAGGCATGCGAAGAGTTTCCATTAGGCTTGAGATTCGATCGGATCCGAACAATCTCATAAGGTCGTCTCCTAGCGAAAGATAGAAACGCGACGACCCTGGATCTCCTTGTCTACCAGATCTTCCCCGAAGCTGGTTGTCAATCCGACGAGCTTCGTGCCTTTCTGAGCCGATGATATGCAGACCTCCAGCTTGGATCACAAGGTCATGGTCTACTTTCCACTTTTTGGCACTGACTAAGATCTCTTGGCACTTTTTCTTAACAGCGGGAGATTCGATCAGTGCTAGATTTTCATCTGCTTCATCTAGTTTGCGTTTTATAATTGCATCTCGGAATGAATAGACTTGTTCCATTTCTTTGTGTGAACTAAGCCCAGCCTTAAAAGCGAACTGTTCAAGATCTTCTAAATCTTCTTTGTAACCTTGAGCTCCACCTAATACAATATCGGTTCCACGACCTGCCATATTTGTTGCAATGGTTACGGCTCCTGGCTTTCCAGCATTTGCCACAATTTCCGCTTCTCTCTCGTGGAATTTAGCGTTCAAAACATTGTGTGGAATGGAATTTTGAGAGAGCAATCGGGACAACACTTCAGACTTTTCAATGGAGACTGTCCCTAAGAGTACTGGTTGCTTTTTTTCGTGTTTTTCTTTGACATCCAAAAGGATAGCTTGGAATTTTCCTTTTTCGTTTTTGTAAACTCTATCCGGAAGATCAAGTCTTTGAACATTCACGTTAGAAGGGATTACAATTACATCCAAATTGTATATCTTTCGAAACTCTTCTGCCTCCGTATCTGCAGTTCCAGTCATACCGGCTAACTTTTTGTAGATTCGGAAATAGTTTTGGAACGTAATGGAAGCGAGAGTCTGGGACTCCCGAGCAATGGTCACGCCTTCTTTTGCTTCTAAAGCCTGGTGCAATCCATCCGAATATCGCCGCCCCTTCATTTGGCGACCAGTGAATTCGTCCACGATGACAACCTGTCCTTCCGTCACCATATAGTCTTTGTCTCGGGTAAAAATCTTATGTGCTTTTAATGCTTGGTGGACATGGTGCACCATATCTACGTTGTCAGCATGATACAAGTTGTCCACTCGGAGAAGCTCTTCTACCTTATGAACGCCTTCTTCAGTCAAAAGAACATTTCTCAGTTTTTCATCGGCATCGTAATGAACTCCCGCTTCTAAAAATGGAATGATCTTGTTCACTTTCAAGTATTTGTCCGTTGATTCTTCAGCTGGTCCAGAAATGATGAGCGGTGTTCTCGCCTCATCCACCAGGATTGAGTCTACTTCATCGACTATGGCAAAGTTATGCCCTCGTTGCACTCGATGTTCTTTGAATGAAACCATGTTGTCTCGAAGATAATCGAACCCGAACTCGTTGTTGGTTCCATAGGTAATGTCAGATCCGTAAGCGGCTTGTCTTTCGGCATGATCCATATCGTTTTGGATGATTCCTACTTTTAGTCCTAAGAACTCGAAAATAGGACGCATCCAGTTTCCATCTCTCTTGGCAAGGTAGTCATTTACTGTCACTACGTGAACACCTTCACCAGAAAGTGCATTTAAATAAATCGCAAGCGTAGAAGTGAGAGTCTTACCTTCTCCTGTCTTCATTTCGGAAATGTTTCCCCAATGGAGAGCGAGACCTCCCATCATTTGCACATCGAAGTGGCGCATCCCTAACGTGCGATATGCTGTCTCTCTTACTACGGCAAATACTTCGGGTAAAATGTCGTCTAAGGTCTCCCCTTTTGCGAGTCGCTCTTTGAACCGAACGGTAGAGTTGGCTAAATCAGTGTCAGACAATTCTTTGATTGCAGATTCAAACGAATTGATTTTTACAACGACAGGTGTAAGTCTCTTTAAATCTTTTTCATACTTACTACCAAACAACAGAGTTAAAACTTTTTGAAACATAGACTACTTGATTCCTATAATATTTTGAAACAAGAGACTGCCATTCGTTGTCATTTTCAAATGATCATCCTTAATATCCTTTGGCAAGCCTCCTCCTTGTGCAATGAAATCCTTATGGACAGTTCGCCAAACTTCGAGCATACCTAGAGTTGGTTCCAGGTGAGCTTGGATAGCAAACGCTTTGTTTTTGTATGAAAACATTTGCATTTCATATTTTTCGCTTTTCAACAGGTGTTCGGCTCCATTTGGCAATGTAAAGGTGTCTTCATGCAAATGGAAGGCATGGAGCGTTTGCTCGGAAATGCTTTGGAAAACTGGCGATTTTGGATTTAAGATTTGGACAGGTGAAAAACCTACTTCCGGACCCTTGTCCCCTTTGGAGACAACTGCCCCCAAAACCCGAGCAATGATCTGAGAACCCAAACAAATTCCAATTACCTTTCTGCCCGTAGTTTCTATCATGTTTTCAGTCAACTCGTAGTAAGGAGCAAAAAAATCGTCATTTAGATTTCCAACGACGCTTTGAGGTCCTCCCAAAAGAACCACCAAATCAAACATCAAATGAGCTTCGGGTACTAAATGAATGCGAGTGTCGTAAGCATTGTGATAGGTGATACGATACCCTTTTTGCCGCAGGATGGATTCGATAATTCCAGGTCCCTCGCAGTCTTTGAATCGAATAAGCAAACTTCTCATAGTCTATCCAGTCCTATTTGGTGTTTTAAAAATTGCAATTTTCGATCCGTTGCCAAAAGCTTTGGATCGGTTTCTTCGGTAATCGAACCAATAAAATTGTAATAAAGACGCAAAGGCCGAGTCTCAAAGAGCAAGGTTTCCGGAGTTCCCGTCACTAGACTGCTTTGCGAAACTTGGAACGGTTTCTTTAAAAAAAGCATCTCAGCCCCAATCGAACGATTCTTGACTTCTTCTAGCATGCGGACTTTTGCCTTTGGGTAGACTTCTTCCCAAGAAGCTGTCTCTGAAATCTCAGTCAGGATTTGATACGGATCCACTACTATATAAAATTTTATGTCGCTTCTCCCTTTGAACCATTCGGATTCAATATAGTTTAAAGCTGGAATTTCTTTCCAACAAGGCACACAATCAGGCGAGTAAACATTGATCACCAAGCGACTATAAGGCAAGGTGTCAAGGACCACTTCATTTCCAGAAAAACCGACTCCTACCCATTCCGGCTCACCAAAAAATGAGGAGCGCGCAGGGGTGCAGGCAATGGTCGCAAAAGTAAGGGTAAAAAGGGATAAAAAGAGTCCGAGTCGTGGCATCCTTTTCCAGATTCCCCCTTCCAAAGCAAGTGTAAAGTCGTATTTCAGCCAATGGACTTGACAAAAGACCCTATGTTGGAAAAGCTTGCCTTTGCACTCCTGAATTCTAGTCTGGAAGTCCTAAATGAGCTCAACCCAAAAAGAAGATTTTGATATCGTTGCCTTGATTGAACTTTGTCGTGAAAAGAAATACGAATCCTGCGTGGCAGGCTTTGGAATTTTAGATAAAATCGACAAGATTTCCCTCCCTAAAAAGATTAGAAACCGAAAACTAACCGTTCAGGCTCTCTACGCTCTTTCAAACGACCTCGTCCAATACAAATATCTTTCTGGCGAAGAAAAACAAAAAATCCAAGAAGAAAAAGACAAGGCACTTGGCACAAACCTGAGTGCTGGAGCGACTGCGGCTCCTGTGGCTGAAGAAGATATTGAAGAAGACTTTATCCCCGAAGAAGAAGAAAAGAAACCTGAGTCACTAGACGAAGACGATGAGTTTGGTGACGATGATGACTTTGAAGATGATGAAGAAGAAGACGAAGAGGAGGAAGAAGAGGACTAAATCCCATTCTTCCTATCTATGAAAACGGGTTCTTGGTAAACTTCCAAGAACCTACCCTTCTCACTTACTTACACTCACAATCTAATCCCAAAAAAGAAGCAGAGCGCTTCCTTGCAAGTCTTCTCCCGACCGCTGATGTTCAGATTATCATCGGATCAGGTGCTTTGCACAGCTTGGAAGTTCTAGTTGAGAAAGGAAACTTCCCGAAGGTTTTGGTCTTTTGGGAACCTATTGCCGAAATTTACCAATGCCAGGAATGGCAAACCAAGAAACAACACTTAGTCTCTAGAATATCTAATTTGGGTTTCCAAGTCTTTTTTATAGAGACAAGCGAGGGAGCAAACCTCCAAAAAGAATTAAAGCTAATCTTTCATGTCTTAGAAGGCCGCTTGACATACTCAGTCTCAACTTTTCCAAGCTACCAAAGAAAATTTGGAGATTCACTAGCAAAAGAATGTAAACTACAAATTGAGTCGGTTTTACAACTATCAAATGATGCGACTAAGATGCATTTTGAACGAACTTGGACCCACCATTACTTGCAGAATCTTTCGGCAAACAATTGCCAATTACTCCATGAAATGCGATTGGATTCAGATTCACTTTTATTTATCGGGGCATCTCCTCAGTTAGAGATAGAAGTAGAGAACATAAAGAAAAATAGAAATCAATTCTTTATAATAGCTGGGGATACAAGTTTTCCTTTTCTGGTCTCTCAGAATGTAAATCCAGATATGATCCTAAGCATGGACACAGGGAGAGGGACAATTTTTCATTTTTGTAAGAGGTTTCCGAACAATATCCCTATCTTAACTTGGTTTGGTGCTCATCCTATATTGTTTCAGTTGCCAAATCCTAAATGGATACTAAGAACCACCCATCCAATGGACCAGGTCTTGAATCACGCTCTAGAAAAAAATCAAACGAAGCATTGGACAGAATTTAAAAATCCTGGGCTCAACCAGGCAACCCTTGCGAAGGAAATAGCGATTCAGTCAAAAGTGCCTAATTTCATTTATTCGGGTGTTAGTTTTCTACAAATGGATGGCAAGTCGCATTGTAGAGGCACGGGATACGAATTTTATTATTCACCGATAATTGATAGAAAGAGAACTTTAGAGAACTTGTACCGACCTCTGTACAGAGAAAAAAGAGCCGGAAAAAACAGTATCGCCTGGGATTGGTTAAACAAAGCAAATACGGAAACGCAAACTTTTGCATTTTCAGATTGGTTAAAAGAATCAGGAGAAGGGACGAAAAGAGAATTGGATAAAAAGGTTCCTGGTTTTTTTGGAAAAGAATGGAATCCCGTTTTCCTTGAAAAAATGGATTGGTCGCCTTTATTCGCAGAGCCTTCAGCGGGAGTATCGCTTCCCGCTCTGCGTCGCTTTCTTAGAGGAACCAAAAGCAATTCTTTATCTGACTAAGTTACTATCTAGGCTTCAAAGACTCGAAACGATTGGGGATAGGTTATTTCGCGGTTTGCAGGCTGAAAAATTACCTTCCGGCGTTTTCTAGGTTTTTCTTCCAACTGGGAAAGAATCCCCTCTAGTCTCCTTTCCATAAGGATGTACAAAGCTTCTTTTTCTTCGTTGTTCATGGCTTCTGATTCATAGGACATAATCTTTTTCCTCTCTAAAAACAGAATACCAAAGCCCTGGGACAAAATAGGGATTTCTCAGAAAAAAAAGAGAAAAAGTTTTGCTCTCCTTTGGAATTCTTAGGAAATGTATCCAGTGTCCGCAACAGTCGATTTTAAAGAAATCATCACTCAATTAGAGAAAAACAAAGAGTCTAGACTCAACTATAGCTTTGTAACTGAAGAGCAAAACCAAGAAATCTATGCTCTTTTGGTTCATGTAATGGGTTATATGGACAAACTCTATCTCGTTGAGGTAGTTTTTACTGTATTAAAAGAACTATTGATGAACGCAAACAAAGCAAACGCCAAACGAGGCTATTTTGTTCGGCAAAACCTGGACATCAACGATTCGGCAGATTATAAACTAGGAATGGTCAACTTCCAAGAAGAAGTAATCCTAAACTGGAACGATCAAATCAATTACCTAACCGGATCTCAGTTTTATATCAGCTTACTTATGAAAGTAGATGGAAATTCCATCCACTTCGCTGTTGAAAACAACGCGCCCATCACTCCTGAAGAACTGGCTCGGGTCAACAAACGAATTGAAATCGCTAAAAACTACAATGATCTATCCGATGCCTTTGCCGATATCGCTGACACTACGGAATCAGCTGGTCTGGGTTTGGTTTTAATCCAACTTTTGCTTAGAAACTCAGGGATTGGCTCCGAAAAGTTCAAAATTCATACAAATGACAAAATCACAAGGGCAACACTTTCAGTTCCAGAAGTCACTTCTCCTGTAGAGTTTACAAACGAGCTTAAAGAGAGAATCCTCTCGGAAATCGATGGCTTACCTCCCCTTCCGAACACTTTGACCAGAGTCATTTCTCTTTGCAACGATCCGGATGCCGACCTTCACAAAATAGCTACGGAAATTGAAAAGAATCCAGCTCTGGCGGCAGATTTGTTAAAGCTTTCTAATTCAGCATTTTTTGCAAACCGAAGCCAAGTCAGTAGCATCTTACAGGCTGTTAAGGTAGTTGGACTAAAAAATCTAAGAAACTTACTCTATGTATCTGGTGTGCGAAAGATTATGGACGGACAGTACGGAAAGATGCAGGACGTTTGGGATCATTCAAGTCGCGCAAGCTTTTATGCTCGACATATTGCCTCTAGCTTTCACCAAACAAACAAGGTTGCAGACATCATTGCTGTGGCGGCTCTATTGCATGACATTGGTAAATTCGTGCTTCTCTCTGTTGATCGTTCCTTCTTTAAAAAAATTGAAACCTTCCAAAGAGGAAGCGATTCCAGCAATTCAGTTCTTTTAGAAGAAATGTCAGTGGGCCTAAGTCATCCACAGCTGGGAGCCATTCTAGCTGAAAAATGGGAGTTCCCTAGCGATCTCAAAGCCGCCATCGAATACCACCATAAGCCGTTTCTTGCTCCTCCGGATCTAAAAGACCTAGTAGAGATTGTGTATATGGCAAACATGCTTTCTGACTTTCAGGAACAAAAGAAAGGCTACTATGCAATCGATAAGAACCTATTGGCTAAGTACAATCTTGAAGGAGTTGAAGTTCTTACGGAATACGTAAAGAAAATCGAAACTCTATTTAAAAAATCTGGAACTTAATCCAAAGTTTAATGATGGTTCCTGCGGTTTCCTTTGAATCCGTTTTCTTTACTCGAAATGAAATTTCCATTTTAGAAAACATCAGTTTTCAAATCTCCTCCGCGAGCTCAGTCGCAATTCTTGGACCAAACGGCTCTGGAAAAACAACACTGATCAATCTTTTGTTTGGTTATGAAGCTCCTTCAAGTGGCAATATAAATCTTTGGGGAGAGACTATCGGCGAAGTTCCTTTAGGGCCCCTACAAAAGAGAATTGGAATTCTGCAAAGTGCCCACCAATCCCGGTTAACACAAAAAAACTTGACTGTTTCAGAAATTGTGATCACAGGACTTCACCAAACCCTCGGTTTGTATAAAATCCCGACCGATGTAGAGATAAAAAAGGCTGAAGAACTTTTGGAATCCATAGGCTTACAAGACAAATCAGAAAACCTGTTTCAAACTTTATCGTCAGGAGAAAAAACAAAGGTTCTGTTACTGCGAAGTCTTGGTTCAGGAAAAGATCTTTTGGTTTTAGATGAACCTACAGAGAACCTAGACTTAAAGGCAAGGATTGAGTTCTATCAAAGTTTGGCCCGATGGAAAAAATCCCGTCCGCAAATGACGAGAATTCTAATCACTCACCGAATTGAAGAGATTCCGAAAGACTTTGAAACTGTTTTGTTGTTAAACAATGGAAAGGTTCTAAGTATGGGGAAAAAGTCCGATTGTCTTAACTCGGAAAATTTATCAATGCTCTTTGATCTTTCTTTAGAAGTGATAGAAGAGAATGGTCAATACTTTGTTTTGGAAAAAAAACCAGAGGGAACTGAATAGCCCCTCTGGAAAGTAATGATCTCGGTAAGCAGAATTAAAAACTGGTTCTTCTAATAAAGTTAGAAGCGAGGCAATTCCCTGTTCCCACATCTGTTAAAGTTTGGTCAGGCGCAATGCAGAAAACTTCCCACCAACGATTTGTAACATTTGAATTGATGGCGTAGTTTCTAACCTCACCTAAAGAACCCCGAAACACACGAACCGTAGCAGAAGAAAGCCCAAGTGGTCTATCGTTTGTCCAGTTGAAGATGCTGTAGTAACGAACCGGTTGCGTCCAAACAGAGCCTTTCAAGGTGATGGTCTCAGGACCAAATCCATTGGTTACATCCATGTCCAGCAGAGCATCTCCATTTAAACGGCTCCTCATGTTCCAAACGACTCTGTCTTGACCATTTGGATTGGTTCCAAATTGCAAGTGGGAGTCAATATCTCGCGGACTGGCACCCCATGAAAGGACAATCCTCATTTCATTGTTTGGAATGATGGGCGAAACTAAAATGTTTTGGTTTCCGGGGGTGGAAGTTCCTGCTGAAATCACAGTTCCGTAAGTTGCGGAGTATGCAAAAGCAGTACCGGTACAAGCTCTATCTCTACCTGCCGTGCCTGTAGCTTCTAAGGTATAGTTTCCGGGTGGAACGTTTGGAATCACGAAGCTTCCGTCATTTGCTGTGGTAACAGCAGGAAGTGTAACCCCATTTGTGTCGATGGCAAATGGTCCCGACTTCACATTCACTCCAGGACGCAATCGAACCGTTAAATTACATACATTTGTATTGGTCAGAGCTGATAGGGTTCTTCCCGAAACCGGTGCAGGAGGCGGACTACCTTGGATAAATGTGATAATATCAAAGCTAGTCGTTGCATCCGCTTGGATATCAACGATCCCTTCGACTGATTTAAATCCTGAAGAAGTAAATCGAACCCGCCAACGACCTGCATTGATTCCGAAAAGAGAATACTGGCTTGCATTGTTAAACGTAGTTGTTCCAGAAGTTAAAGAACTGGGTAATACTCCTGCCGTTGGTCGAATCGAATCAGAAATCGGGGATACAACTTCCAAGGAATAGGAACCAGTAAACGCGAATCCACCTGGAATTCGAACTGATCCAGCTAAGTTACCTCGTCCCGGATTTGTGATGATTGGAGTGTTTAAAGAAACAGTACCGCCTGATGCACTGACTTCGACTGGGAAAAAAGTAGTGATACCATTTGCAACCACCCGAAGGCTGTAAGAACCAGCGGAAACAAATGGAATAGAGAAACTACCGTTTGCTGAACTGGTTACAGAACCAACTACTTGATCACTGCCCGGGCTTCGATTTGATGAGACTGTGCAAGTAGAGCTAGAGAATGCTCCCCCACAATCCCTGCGAACATCCTCAGTGAAGTTACCATTTGCATCAAATCTACCCAAAGTAAGGGTAGCTCCAGCAACCAAACTAGTTGAAATGGCGTCTGTTACAGAACCGGTAATTGAACCTCTAGGACTGTGAACGGCAATGCCTGCAATTTGTAAAAGTGCCGGAGTCGCCGCATAGTCCAATCTCGCAACAGAGCTCGTATCAGCTTGCAAAGTTGTTGGGGCAAGATAACTGACAGCAGATGTTCTATCTACGACAATAATTTGATAGGAAGACTGTTTGAAGTTGAATTCGCTTCCATTCCTTATATCGATGGGTGCGGTTGCGTCATTCACTCTTGCTACTGATGGAGCTTGGCTCAGCAAGGAAGCTCTGCC
>JAIXRB010000214.1 GCA_027485405.1 Leptospiraceae bacterium
ATGCAGGAAAAGTACATGAGTGCTACCATGCTCGTATCTCATTTGTCGAATGGCTTCTAGAAATGGAACAGATTCGATGTCCCCTACTGTTCCCCCGATTTCCACAATAACGAAATCGGTCTCGTTGTCCCGGCTTAGGTTATAGATTCGATTTCGGATTTCATTTGTAATGTGGGGAACAACCTGAACCGTTCTTCCTAAATAATCTCCTTTGCGCTCTCTTTCGATAACAGCATGATAGATCTGACCCGTTGATACTGAGTTCTTTCTGGAAAACTTTGATTTTGTAAAACGTTCGTAATACCCGAGGTCTAAGTCTGTTTCGGCGCCGTCTTCTGTGACATAAACTTCCCCATGCTGATAAGGACTCATAGTGCCTGGGTCTATGTTGATATAGGGATCCATTTTTTGCAAAGAGACGGTATAGCCCCTAGCTTCCAAAAGACAACCCAAAGCGGCGACTGTGACCCCTTTGCCTAAAGAGGAAGAAACTCCCCCGGTGATAAAAATATACTTGGTCTTGGACAAGGTCTTCCCTCAGAAACAGATTTATTTGTAAACAATGCCAGGTATAGGCTGGGAATCAATTCTGTTTGGCTTTTTTTAAGATGAGAGTTGTGGATTTTCCCTCTAAAAAGGGTAAAATGATAACTTTTCCGCCAAAACTCTCCACAAGCGGAGTTTCTGGCAAGTTTTTTGCAAGATAATCCCCCCCTTTGCAATGGATCTGCGGTTTGATCTTTTCTATCAGTGCCAAAGGAGTGTCCTCATTAAAAATCGTAACTGCGTCAATGCTGGCAAGGCCAGCCAAAACAAAGGCTCTGTCTGCTTGTGAATTGATTGGTCTCCCCTGTCCTTTCAATTTTCGAACAGATTCATCCGAGTTCAGCCCTAACCAAAGAAAATCCCCTAAAGACTTTGCCCTTGCGAGATACTGAACATGGCCAGAATGTAAAATGTCGAAACATCCGTTTGTGAAGACGATGCTTTTCCCTTTTAAGGACAAAGTGAGTTTTGAGATCTCAGATTCTTTGATGAGTTTTGACTCTAAATGTTCGATCATTTTAAGTCTCCGCATTCCCAATGATAGATTGTTTCTTTAATTCCATTTCAAGCTCTTGGATGGTTACAGATTCTGCACCCAGTTTACCAACTACAATTCCAGCGGCCGAATTCGCAATCAAACTAGCGTGAACTGTAGACATACCGACAGCCAAAAAGGCTGTGTAAATTGAGATCACTGTATCCCCAGCGCCAGTCACATCAAATACCTCTTTGGCGACCGTGGGAATCAATGTGGAGCGATCCGATTTTGCTTCGTAGATTAGCATTCCTTTTTCGCCCCTGGTTATCATAATGGAATCAGCATTTAATCTTTGGGCAATTTCCTTTGCTCCGATTTCGACTTCGTTGTCCGACACAAGAGACCTACCCAACGCCTTCCCCGCTTCATGATGGTTTGGTGTCATGCATTGGATTCCTTGGTAGGAGAAAAAATGAGAAACTTGAGGATCTACCACAACTGGTATACCCTTAGCCTTAGAAAGTGAAATAATCTGAGTGATAATTTTAGGAGTTAAAAAGCCTTTTTCATAATCAGATAGAATGATTGCGGAGTACTCATTGATTTTAGATTGAATTTTTTGTAATACGACATTCTCTTCTTCACTGCTAAGAAGTGAAATTTCCTCTCGGTCAACACGACAGACTTGTTGGTTGCCCGCAATGATTCTGGTCTTTAGGATGGTCCGAGTTTTTTCACTGATCAAAAGGAATTCTTCGGGACTTTGGATTCCCTGGTTCTTTAGCAATTGCACAAGAGATTTGCCAGCAGAATCATTTCCAATTCTGGCAGAAAAATCAGTTACAATTCCAATCGAGTTTAAATTTTTGATAACGTTACCAGCTCCACCTAAAGTCTGCTTCTCGTTCTTAATCCAAACAACAGGAACAGGAGCTTCGGGAGAGATTCGGTTCACCATACCCATTAAATACTCATCTAAAATCAAATCACCTAGGACTAAAACTTTGACTTTCGAGAGTTTTGAGAGAGCTTCATTCCAGATCGAGTGACTGATTTCGTGGCGTATCATTTACTTTTCCGATTTACAAGGATTCAGTTTGCCACAATGCTATTCTGGTGTCAACCTTCACGTTGCCTGTTTTTCCCCTTCCAGACCTAATCTTTTTTCCAGGAACTTTCTTGCCTTTGCATATTTTTGAACCAAGGTATCGGCAAATGCTTTCCTATGCACTTGAAAACGGGAAAGAATTGGCAATCGCTCCTTTGTTGAAAACCGATCAAAAAAGAACTGGATTAGAACCTAACATTGAACAAAGTTTTGGTTGGGGGCATATTATTCAACACGAGATGTTGCCAGACGGAAGATCGAACATAATTTTGGAAGGGACAGGTGTTTGCAAACTCATCGATTTCAAGCAAAGCGCGCCTTTTCTCGTAGCCTCTGTTGAGAAATTTGAGAATGATCGAAAGGCTTTAAAAACCGAATTTTATCAAGAAAAATTATCTGAGTTGTTGGTTCTAACAAAGCGGATTTTGCTTTCGGAAGGTGCCGAAGAAGGTCTTATCATGAAGATGAATCTTGTCACTAAACATCCACATGCTGTTGACTTTATTGCATCGCTTCTTAACTACGATTTTTCCCAAAAGCAAGAGATACTAGAGACCATAGACTTAAAAGAAAAAGTCATAAAACTCTTAGAGATAGTTTCTCAACTCAACCTGAGAGAGTAGCACTGCGTGGCTTTAATTCAAAGAACAAGAGCATAAAATCTCCAGGTAATTCAACGGCATCTTCCCTGAGAAAGATTCTCGGATTTGCCCTGGTCTCTGATTGAAGATAAAGATAAGAAGTTGTTTCTTTTCTTACAAAGGCACGAGTTACATGGAACTCAGTTTGAACCGATTTTAGCTGATCGGACAAAACATCTGCTATCAATGGGGTTGAACTACTCAAACTAAAGGCATTGCAAATAAAATAACAAGGGTTCTTTCCTGATTTTTGTTCCCATTCTAGTTCGTGTTTCCATCGTTTCTTGCTGAAACTTAAAGTCACCTCTAAGGAAGGAACAAAATCCGTAGCGATTACGCAAGGATTGAATTGGAAGTAGCCAGTTTTTCCAAGATATGCGCGCCAAGGAAGAGACAAATTGGAAAGATAAATGGGCTTTCCCATGGCCTCAAAGTATAAGAAAGACCGCAAAGTTAAAAAGGAAAGAAAGCTTAGGTTAAGAAAAGGAACTTGTGAAAAATTCCATTTTTCTTCTTCCCGAAATGGAGCCAAAAACATTCGCTCCAGAGAATAAAAGTCTTGGTTTTGATCGGGGAGAAAAAAAGGTTCCGTTCCCTGTTTTTCTCGAGTAGGCTTCACAAGAAAAGTATCGGAATCCGTGCAAGAGTCTAAGCAAAAAAAAAGCCAGGAGAAGAAATCCCCCTGGCTTTTCCGTTCGGATTTGAAGTGTTTACTTCTTATTCAGCGGCGTATAGAGCGCTAATTTTATCCTTATACTTCTCTGCAATCACGTGCCTTTTCATTTTTAAAAGGTTCGTCAGCTCATCGCCAACTTCGAATTGCTTAGTGATTAAGAAAAAAGGTGTTACCTGCTCAAAAGCTTTGAATCCAGTTTTTGTATTGTTTAACGCTTTTATTTCTTTTTTATACAAATCCACTACTTTTGGATTGGTAATGAGTTTCTCTTTATCGGTTTCACTCACTCCATTCTCCTTTGCCCAAACGCCCAAGGTATCAAAGTCAGGCACGATCATAGCACCTAAGTTTTTCTGGTCTTGTCCAATCACCATAACTTGAAACACATAAGGCGACTCAGTGATTTTGTTTTCGATTGGGACTGGCTCAACGTTTTCTCCACCTAACAAAACCACTGTGTCTTTTGCTCGGCCAGTGATCGTAACGGTCTTGTTAAAATTGATCATTCCGATATCACCAGTGTCCATCCAGCCTTCTTTCAATACTTTGGCTGTTGCTTCAGGGTTTTTATAATAGCCTTTCATCACTTGAGGACCCTTTACGTGGATCACACCTTTCAATCCAGGCTTACCAGCGAGTAGTCGAAGTTTTGAATTGATATGAGTGAGAACCTTTCCATGATCGTCTCTGATTTGTAACTCGGTCTCAGGAGTGATGACACCTACGGATCCTTGTACAAGTTTGTCAAATGTTCGAACGCTGATGACCGGTGAAGTTTCGGTCATTCCATACCCTTCCAAAACTTTAATGCCAATGTCATTGAAAAAGGCATCCACATGTTTTTGAAGTGCTCCTCCACCCGAAACCGAAGCCTTTAGCTGACCGCCCGTTGCTTCTCGTATCTTGCCGAGAACAATGATATCCAAAAGAAGATTTGGAATATTGGTTAAAAAAGCAACTACGATAGCCCATGCACCTCGTGCGAGAGATTCAAAGATATTTCTCCCAGAGTAATCCACTTCATTTCCTTGTAGAAAGCGCATAGAAGAGTGGTAATGCTTTGAAACGAAATATGCTACTTTGAACAGGACTCTGTTGAGAGTTTTGGTTTGCTTTGGATCGTTTACGCGTGTAAAAATGCCGTTGTAGATACTTTCCCAAAGTCTTGGAGCGGAACCCATAAACGTAGGTTTCACTTTACGCATATCATCTCTTAGGTCTCTAACATTGGTATAGTAAGTAGCCGCGCCTGCACCAATCGCTAAGTATTCGAATACTCTTTCGAAAACATGCCAAACGGGTAAAATGGAGAGCATGCGCTCTTCCCCTTCGAATTTAATCATCTCAGATAAAATAGTTCGAACCTGGTGCATCATGTTCGAATGCACGAGCATAACTCCCTTTGGCATACCTGTTGTTCCAGATGTATAAATCAAAGTGAAGAGATCGTCTGGCTTAATTTGAGCTACACGCTCTTCTACTTTCTTTGAACCTTTTTTTCGGAGTTCAGCTCCTTTATCGATTAATTCGTAGAGTTTAAGAACACCAGAAGCCTGAGACTTCTTATCCATAATAACAATTTTGGGTTTGTTTTCTAATTGGCTTTCGTTCTTTTTGACTTTCTCGAGCATTTTGTCGTTTTCCAGGAAAACCACTTTGGCTCCCGAATGGTTTAAAATGTAAACCAATTCCGAATCAGTAACGTCTGTTCCTCTAGGAACGTCAGCGGCTCCCGTCATTAAAATACCGTAGTCAGAAATGATCCACTCTAAGCGGTTATCCGCAAGTAGTCCAACGTTCTCACGAGCGTTCACTCCCAGGTCAATCAAAGCTTCCGCTAGATTGACACCAATCTCATACAGTTCTTTGTAGGTAACAGGCTTGTATTGTTTGTTTTCATCTTTGCCCGCAAATGCAGGGCGATCCGCGTATTTTACGGAGGTCTCTTTGAATAATTCGGGAAGATTGGAAGGCATGAATCAACTCCTAGGGGCTTTGTGTTTTCCGAAAGTGTAGTAATAGAAGAAAAAAAAAAGAGCTATGGGTCAACTCATTTTAATCAAAGAATCAAGACTGTCCTTTTTGCACTGCACAATCATTTGGATTCGTTTAACCAGTCCTTTGCTCTTAAGAGTAAACCAGGGAGGTCTGATCCTGTAATGCCATATTGACGGTAGATCTCTTTTCCTTTTGTGTCAAAGACCATCATTGCCGGTTGACCTTTGATATGGAATTGGTTTACAATCTTCCAATCTGAATCCAGTAGGCTTGGGTATTCCATACCCCATTTCTGTTCTTTTTCTAAGATTTCTTCTAAGTTAGGGGGGCTATCTGTATTGACCCCCCAAAAATGCAAACGCTTCCCCGATTCTGAGCTCCTGATCTTATTCAAAACAGGAACTGCCTTGGCGCATGGATCGCACCAAGTTGCCCAAAAATCTAATACCAGAACATTGCCCTTTTCAGAAATCAAGTCCAGCTCTCCACCTTTAGTTGTTGAAAGTGGAACAGAAAAAAGCTCGGAAGCCTGGGGATCCGGCTTAGTTCCGCATTGGATCAAACTGCTGATAAGTAGAAAAAAAATAATCTGAAATTGGAATCTCACAAGGACCTCCTCAAAACTTTCTGAAAACAATCCGCTGTTCTTTGCGCCGCTTTTTTCCAAGTGAAGACACTAGTATCGTAGGAAATTTTTGGAGAGGTCAATGCTGTTTCTAATGCCGAAACCCAGTCTGAAAGCAAATTTGTTTTTGTTTGCAAATAACAAACTTTGTCACCGCCAATCTCTCGAAAAGTGGGTATGTCTGAAACCACGGAAGGCAATCCCAAATGCATAGCTTCTAAAAGTGGAATTCCAAATCCTTCATAGTGAGATGCGAATGCGAATGCGGATGCCCGATCATAAATTGGAATCAGGTCTTCGTCCGAGACAGAATCAAGGATAGAAATTCTTTGGGTTTTCGTTGCAAAGTCTTGCAACTCTTGAATGAATTCCATAGACTCCCAACCTATTTTTCCCACTATGACCCAATGAAGATCTGGATTTCGTTGCGATAAGAGTTTAAAGACGGCAAATAAAAAGGGGTAGTTTTTGCGAGGTTCAATTGTGGATACAGAAAGCAAGTATTTCTGAGGTAAAAATTCCATTTTCTTTGTTTTGGCTCTGTCTCTAAGTTGCTTTAACTCATCTGCATTGACTGCTGGATAGGTGACATCTGTTTGATTTTCAGGATATTCAAAGAATTTCACTACATCGTCGCTAGTAGATTTTGAAATGCTCAGAATAAAGCTAGATCGTAAAACGGAATACCTTTGGAAAAACCTTTGTTGCAGGCGAGCAACCCAGCGCATAGTCTCTGGGTATTTGTACAAGACTAAGTCACAGTAGGTTAAGACAGCAGGCAATTTCTTAGGTAAGAACGGAGGAAGAACTTGTTGGCTACCCCAAAATAGGTCGAGATTCAGCTTTCGCAATAAAAAAGGTACATATAAGTTATAGTAGACACCTCCTTTCCATTTCCAAAATCCACCCTCTTCGTGCCAGAGCAAATGCGGTTCTTTGGAAAGTATACTATGGTCAGGATGAATCGGCTTATGACTAAAAAGATGAATCTCGAAAAGATTTTTATCTGGAAATGCTTTTAGAATTTCAGATAAGAGACGACCAACTCCCGACATCTTTGTGGAGAGGGGTCTTGCATCCATGCCGATTCGAATCTTTTTTGGCATGGGTTTACCAAGATTTAGAAACGCAAGTTTTCAAAGAATCGATTGGTTTTTTGGATAAGAGGAACTCGATGGCTGGTTTGGTTCCAGCTACTAGACCGTAGCTTCTTGTATTTTGATTGTTAAATGTATAAACTTCCTTTTCTTCTAGAGGGAAAAAAGAGAATATACGGTCATCTAATAAACCGAAACCACCGCAAATGTCCCATTCATTCTTTGGTTTGAACGAAATAACAAGGTCACAATTGCCAGAGGAGAGTAAACCTAGTTTGTAAGCAATGGAGCCGACAGGTTTGATTTGGAATTCGTTTTCCCAAAAAGGATCAGAAAACAAACCAGCTTTGAACTCAGAAAAGGATACCATGAGTTTGGGCTTTTTCAGCTCTTTGGGGTTAGTCGCTCTATTCCCTTGTTTGGGCTCCAACTCTGAAATTGAATAGTTGCGGTATGGAGCTTGTAAGGTTAAACTGATCAGCTCACCGCCCCTTTCCTTTAAAAACATCTCACCAGTTGCTGGGTTAAAAATGATTCCAAGCACTACTTTCCCGTTTTGGGAAAGACCCAGACTTAGCGCAAATTCTGGGTTCTTTGCAACGAATTCACGGGTTCCGTCGATGGGATCCAAGATCCAAACATATTCTTTGGAAAGCCGCTCATCGCTGTCTTTTGTTTCCTCCGACAGAAATCCATGGTCGGAAAATTGACTTCGTATGAAGTTTTCTAGAATGGAATTAGCTTTTAAGTCGGCTTCGGTGACAGGGTCATTCACACCCTTGTCTTTGACAGAAAAATCAGAATTGTAGATAGAGAGTATAACATCCCCACACTCTAACAGTGTAGGGAAACATTTAGCTAGAATAGATTGAGCCAAAAGAAAAAATGGCTACTTTTTATCTTCAGTATGAGCGCCAAGTAAATCGGCACCTTCTGGCTTTTCTAAAATCCTTTCTTCATAGGGAGAAGTTTGATAGATCTCAGGGTCGACGGGAAAAATATAGCTGATATAATACGACTTGTATTTGACGAAGAATTGGTTGCTGTTTGAAAAACGCTCGGATTGCACATCTTGCATTTTCAAGTCTTTCAGATCTTTTTTTGGATTCTCTAGTTTATGACCCAAAGTCATTCGAATCGAGGAAAGAAGGTTGCCCTCAAGGATTTTCTTCTTTTGTTCAGCTGTCAAAGTTCGGTTTCTTAAGTAGCTATCGAGTTTTGAAAATTCCTCAGCCAGGGTTTTTCCAGAGTTAGCGTCTTGGGCGGTGAGATTTGAAACAAATAAAAAAAATAGCGATGTCAATAGGATGATAAATGGCATAATTACAAACCTCTTTCTTAGTTTCCTAAGACATAATTTCAAGCGGCGTGTAAGCGAGTAAGAATTTTTTTTCCACAAATTGTCCAAATCTCACATCTGCCTTTAAATTGTCCCCAGAACCAGTCAGTTTGACAATCTTTCCTTCTCCGTAGACCTTATGTCGAACCTTTTGGCCTTCTCGAAAGACTTGGTTTTTGTCCGATCCAAGCTTTGATTCTCTTTTTTCCGACTGGGTGTCGGCGTTTTTTGCCTGTGGCGGAGATTCTGGACGACGGACTCCAAAAACTGGCGCAGATTCTTTGTTTTCCCAGAATTCGTCTGCGATCTCATCTATAAATCGAGAAGAGACCCGTGCTTCTACCACCCCAAATTTTTTGGTGAAATTTGAATAACTGATTTCCAAAGACTGACGAGCTCTTGTGATTGCCACATAACAAAGTCTGCGTTCTTCTTCGACACCTTCCTTACTTTCGGAAGCTAAAAAATGAGGAAATGTCCCCTCTTCCATTCCGGCTATAAAAACATTTTTAAACTCAAGTCCTTTTGCATTGTGAATTGTCATTAGAGAAACATAGTCACTCACATTTTGTTGGTCTTCTTCACTTGTGAGTAAACTAACGGAATTGAGGTATTCGGAAAGACTTGGTTCTTCGGAATTAGCTTCATATTCTTTGAGTGCATTGACAAATTGATTTAAATTCTCTAATCTACTAAATGATTCTTCTGTTCCTTCTGTCTCTAGGGATTCACGATAGCCTGATCTTTCTATCAACTCATAGGCAATATCTGAAGGTGATTCTTTCTTTTCAAAATCCTCCATTAGGTCTTCTAAGAGAGAAGCTAAGTCTTTTAATTTTGTGATTGTTCCTTTTTTGATCCCAGAGA
>JAIXRB010000141.1 GCA_027485405.1 Leptospiraceae bacterium
CGCCGGCCGTAGTTACTGTAGAACCAATGGGACCAGAAGAAGTAGCCACTCCTTTAAATGAATAGTGAAGCAACAAGTCTCGCGGACGTTTGGAATAGGAAGTACCGATCAAACCGGAACTAGCATCTTTAGCCAGTTCTTGGATTTCTCCATCGCTCAATACCCTATTATAAAGTCGAACTTCCGCTATGCGACCTGGAAAACCAATGAATCCACAACCATTTGATCCCAAAGAAAAGTTATTTTCAGCAGCAGCGGGTGTTGCCGTGCCTTGAAAGACCAAATTACCATTGTAGTAAACGCTGTGTGAATTTAAAGAATTTATGGTTAAAGCCAAATGAACCCAAACATTGGCAGGAAATCTTTGGTTAGTTGATGCACCTCCTGTTCCCCCACGCAAGACCTCAATTCTCCCGTCCGAAGCAAGCAGTAAGCCTGACCCAGATGAACAGGGGTTTCCGTTGTAGATTAACATTTTGCTAGAGGCGGCGTCCGTTCCATCCCAAAAAAACCAACCGGACATTGTTAGGTTATTTGTACCCGAGAAAGACCTATTGGCTGTAAATCCCATAGTATTGCTAGTAATTGCGGCTCCATTGGCTTCGCCAAATCGACCCAGCCCGTAAGTAGGAGTGCCGCTCGGAGTCAAAGAATTGTTTCCATGGTAAGAATTGAGATTGCCATTCAGAGGATAGTAAGCAACACTGTTCAAATTTTGGACTAAACTAATTGCATGTTGATGCGTAAATGCTAGACCATCTCCTAAGTTAATAATTGCTAGTGGAGATGTGAAATTCGCTTCTATTCCTGGATTCTCATTGAGACCTGCACTTCCAGAACCTAAAATTGTTGTTACTTGGCCAGTCGCGATTTCAATTCTTCGCAATCGATTGTTACCAGAATCAGCTATGTACAAATTGTTTGTGTCATGGGTGATACCACGAGGATTGTTGAACCGAGCTTGACCTACCCCAATGCCATCTTGATATCCAGCTGTCCCAGGAGTACCCGCAAACGTTGAATTTATACCAGTTGATTTGTTCGTAGCAGTAATGCAATCCCTCGAATTCCCAGTGTTTGTAGAATAAATCGTGTTTCCAATGACAACTAATCCTTCTGGGCTGTCCAAGAAACTTGCATTGTTTGTAAGAGTAGTGACCACTCGAGTTCTTAAATTCAAAACACGAATCGCATTGTTTCCGCTATCCGCTATGTAGAGATTTTCCCCATCTAAGGCGAGACCTTTAGGACCAGAAAATCTTGCGCTGAGTCCCGTTGCATCGGTGGATCCGTTTGCTGGGGATGTTGTAGAATTATCTCCAGCAATAGTATCTAAAACTCCATTGCTTATTTTAAGCCTACGGATGCGATTTCCCAGAGTTTCACTTATGTAAAGGAAAGTTCCATCTGTAACAATTCCAAAAGGTTCATTCAAAGCCGATATAGCCCCTGTTCCATCCGCTAACCCAGGAGTTCCATTTCCCACGATTGTAGATACCAATTGACCGGAAGGAGTGAACTTTCGAATCGCATGATTTGATGTATCAGCAAGGTATGCGTCTTTGCCATCATAGATCATTCCGGAAGCAAAGTTAAATCGAGCAGATCCACCACTTGCATTCACAAAACCTAAAGTACCAGAACCCGCTTGAGTTATAGATCTACCTCTGTAAAAACTAATATTGATGGGAAGAACAGGTCTTTCTATGATTCCACTTGCATTGCGGTAGCCAGAGATGCAGTTGATGGAAACATTCGTAACATTTGCTCCAGCAACAGTTCCTGTAAAATCCGAATCCACTTGGCAAACTTGGCCGACTGGCTCTGCCGTAACAGAGAGGGAATAGCTTTGTCCACTATTCAATGCTGTGGCAAATGTGATAGGGGTTGATGTGCTCCCGGGTGTGACATTTACCGTTTCACTTCCATTTGAAATGGAAAGCCCAGAAACCATAGCAGTAGAACTAGTTACACTTCCTGATATCGAATAGGAATTCAAAGTGCAACTCAAACCTACATTAGTTACATTTGCTCCTGAAACTGTTCCCGAAGCATTTGTTAGATTGCATGTTTGCCAAGGATTCTGTGGTTGACTAGCGATACTTATGTTGTAAGTCGCACCAGTACTCAATGGAGTAGAGAAAGTAAAACTACCATTTGCCGCAATGGTAAGATCATCGCTCCCATTGTTTCGCAAAACGAAAGTATTGGCTCCAAAAGGTGTCGTTAAGCCTGAAATGGTCCCGCCCACATTGAAAGTGGAAGGGTTGTAAGTTGCGGAAACGATATTACTTTCCGTATAACCTACTTTGCAAGTTCTTGCCTTGAGATTTACTATTTGCCCAGAGGATCCTAAAGTAAAAGTACCTGAAACAGGGGTTCCCGTGACACATGTGGAACCAGCCATTCCACAACTCGGGTCTGGAGGGGCAGTGGAATCCGTCGTCACACACTGCCAAGGGCTCCCAGTCGTCGTGGTAGTGATTGAAAAAGTTTCCGATGCAGAATAGGATGTTCCAGATGTTTTACCTAGGCTAGGATCCCCAGCTTTCAAAGTGTAGTTGACTGAAGAAACTGGAGAATCTGACCAACCAGATCGACATTGTATGAATTTAATGTTGCTATTGCTGTTACTTGAAACGGAGGGAGGGGTTACTGAGCCTTGAGTTCCGGTAGAACAAGTAGGGTCTACCTGAGACCCGTTTCCTTTCGTATAACGATAATCAGCTCCAGAGACCAAGTTTGAGAAAGTAATAGAATTGATATCATTGTCAACAATGCTTCCAGATATTGGACTAGAAACTAAAATTTCCGGTAATCCACAATCTAAAATAGGATTTGTAATATCCGCACCAGAGATTGTGCCAGTACTCAATGAAACACTGCAACTTTGATTAGGTGATGGAATCTGAGACACAGAGATTTGGTAACTAGATCCATTTGGAATGGGAGTTCCAAAGATAAAACTGGTGGAACCCGAAGAAACGGCAAGAGTCTGTGTCGCAAAAAAAGTTCCACCTGTATTCTGTAAACTGAGCTGAAGACCAGATCCAATAACTGACGAAGCCGTACCTCCTGGAATAGACACTGTTCCTTGGACCGTAAAACCATCAGAACAATTGACGAGCACTGTTGCCTTAGAGGCACCAATAATTCCTGTATTGGATGGGATGGAACATTTTCCAGAAGAGATATAGCCGTTCGCATTGAGAACAGCGAGAGTATAGGATTCTCCGCTTAAAATAGAAGCTGTGAATGGGAATGTACCGTTTGTGGAAACCAAAATTGTTTCAGACCCATTTAACATCAATTGCAGTTCTTGCCCTGCTCCCAGCGTAGTTGAAATGCCAACGACTTGTGCTTCCACAGTGAATCTATTTGTTGAGCAACTTAAGCTAAATGCGACTGGAGCAGAAATAGTACCGGTGGTAGTTGATGAAAAAGAACAAGTCTGACTAGGATTGCTGGGTTGCGATGCGACCGATACTGAATAAGTACTGCCTGGAGCCAAAGAAGAAAAAGCAAAACTGGTTCCAGAAACAGAGATAGTCTCGGAAAATGTGCCTGCTATCAATTGCAGTTGTAGCCCCGAACCAGACAGCCCAGTCACTGTCCCACTGAGAGCAATTTTGCGATTGGGGTCCTCTCCACAAGTTACCTGAATGGACTCGATGTTTCCGCGGACTATGGTACCCGAACCTCCACTCACTTCACAAATCTGTGCTGGTTCACTTGGTTGTGTTTTAACTTTTACATCATAATTTGAACGAGCAAGAAATTTGGAAGCAAACGTATAACTTCCATCTTGTGAAATGGACAGAACTTCCGAACCATTTTGAATCTCAAGACCCTTTCCTAGGAGCCCCGAAACTTTAGAGGCAACTGTATATTCCGAAGTGCTAGTTTGGACAAAGCGTACAGTACTAACTGTATCCAATACAGATCTTTCCAATGTGGGAAGGCCCCCACAGGAAATCAGTAATGAGAGGATCCCGAAAAAGAATCCTTTGGTTTGGATCAAATTTGCCTACCGTGTCTCATGAGAATAACAGATGAGTTTTGAACTTTTTTCAAATCTATTTTTTTCCCCTAGAATCTTTGCTCTAGGTTCTCTAGTGAATATCGGAAACTGAGGATAGGGACTGGATTTGATCAGGAAAACGAAGCATTTCAGAGCAGTAGAATTGCAAAAACAGGAAAAAGGTTTGAATCCTTGCGACTTACCAGATTTCTTTTCAGTTTAAACCATGAAATTCATCGTATTTTCCTTCTTCCTAGTTCAAATCTCAGCCTTCGGCTCCCTCTTTTCTCAATCCTATACCCCTGAAACTGTCCCCAATCCCACTAAAACGGGAAACGGATACCTATCCAATCCCGACAAAATTCTAAGCGTACAGTCTGAAACAAAGATCAATCGACTTTTATTGGAATTGGAACGAACTACATCCATAGAGTTTAGCATTGTGATCCTAAACTCCATTTCGGGTTTGCCTAGTAAGGACTTTGCTGAAAAAAAAAAAAAAAAATGGGGAATTGGAAAAAAAGGCAAAGACAACGGTCTTTTGCTTTTAATCGCCTTACAAGAGCGGCGATGGGAATTTGAAACTGGCTATGGTTTGGAAGGGATACTTCCTGATATCAAATTGAAACAAACGGGCGAAAGACTATTGGTTCCAGCCCTTCGATCAAAAGATTATGAAACTGGTTTGACGGAAGTGATAGCAGAGATATCGAGGTTAGTTGAAGTAGGAGAAGAAACGGAAGAAGAAGCAAGACTTCGCATAGAATCGGAACAAAAAGAAACTGTTGAATGGATAGAAGCATACAATCAAAAAATCGAGTATTGGACGAGCCCTTGGTTCAATGCACTTTTTTTTGTGTATGGAGTCTTTAGCTATGGAATTCTCTTCCTCCTGGTCAGAAACTCTCCCAATCATCCATTGGAGCAGACTAGCCCCGAGACTGGGGATTTGCATTGGAGAGGATTTTTCCTCTTCTCAACTATTCCTATAATTTGTGCCATTTTAATTTGTTTCCACCTAGAATTTGTAAACATTGAAACCATTTTAATTTTTTGGTCCTATGCGATTCCTTTTTTAGCCTTAGACATCTTCCAAATTTTAAAACAAGTTGAAAATAGTGTAGGAGAAAGCCCGTATAAAAAGTATGTCGCTTTACATTTATTTGCTTTTCATGATTTTATGTTTTTCCTAGTTCTGATTTTTCCAATTCCTATTCTTCTTTTCTTCCCATTGGTATTCATTCGAAAGAAAATTCTCCGTCATACACCAAGAAATTCACCTAAGACAGGTAAACCATTGATTTGCCTATCAGAAGACAAAGAAGACATCTTCTTAAAAGAAGGACAAAAACTGGAGGAACAGATTGGTAGTGTGGACTATGATGTTTGGGTCACAGAAGATGAAACTGAAGTTTATGTACATGCCTATGATGCTATGTTCACCAAATACTCCAAGTGTTCAAAATGCAACCATAAGACAAACTATGTATCAGAGTCTGAAACTCTTGCTTCAGCTACATGCCATAGCTCGGGGGAAGGAAAACGAATCTATCTTTGCAAAAACTGCTCTCATACTTACTCTGAAAAATATACAATCCCACGTCGCAATTGTGAGACGAAAACTAGTTCTGGAAGTTCATCCTTTGGTAGTAGTAGCCGTTCATCCTCGTCATCATCCTCCTCTTCTTCATTTGGCGGTGGCAGATCTGGTGGAGGCGGTGCCGGAGGATCTTGGTAAGACTTTTCATCATTCTAGCGTTCGCATTCTTTTCATTTGCTTGTCAAAAGTCTTATCTTGTATCTGAACCATCAAAACAGATTTCATTTTTTATCGCTCCATCGCAAATAGAAATTGAGATCGACTCATTGTCGAGCCTAGCTTCGCGAAAACTAAAAGAAGGAGAAATCGAAAGCAAAGAAATTGAAATCGAACTCAATCATATCAAAAGATGGATTGATTCTCGGGCTCTGCACCATTTAACATCTCAAGGGATTGCGGTTTCTAAAGAAAAAAATAGAGCGTATTCTTTAGAGCTTCGTGTTTTGGATTTAGGAGAGGTGAGACCTAGGATCTTCATAGAGGGACTCTCTGTTGGATTGGTTTTAGGATTTCTTGCTTCTTCTGTTTCTGGAAATCCAGACCTCGGGCTTGCTGTCTTTGTTACGGAAGTCATTGAAGAGATCATCATCATCAAAGTATTGAAAGGTTTTTTTTCAATTGCAACGATCGAAATGACCTTACGCTCACCAAATGGAGAAGTTCTAAAAACCCGAGAGTTTCGCACCTATCGAGACACAAGGTATTCAGAGTCCATTTCACCAATTCTAAGAGACAGCGAAGAGGTACGCATTCGATCCAGTCTGGATTCTAGTTTGAGAAATATGGCGGAGTATTTGAAGAATCAGAGTTTGAGGGAATAGCTAAATCTTCTGCCATTCCGCATTTCTACCTCTCCCAAGATTCTTTACTTTTTTTTCTTTTTGGAGATCTTTTAGTATTTTGCGAATCAGATCCAAACTAACTCCAGGCAAATTATACTTAATATCAGCAATCCGAAAAGGAGCGGTGGAGTTCTGAACAAAATCTTGGATAAGATCAGATTTATTTCCTTTGGAATTCGGAAGACTCTCTAGTCTAGAGTCGAGTTGTTTGAACGATTCTTTGAGAATAAACAGAACGTAGTTGCAATAGGGCCAGATATTGTTTTTGGACTCATGCCAGTTACCAGAGCTTTGCTCCAAAGTTTCATAATAGCGATCTTTATTCTCTTCGATGATTCGCTCTAAACTAATAAATCTCCCTATTTCAAACCCGAGCTTGTATAATTGTAAAAGCAAAAGTAGTCTAGAAACTCGACCATTTCCATCGCGAAAAGGATGAATGCATAGAAAATCAAAATTGAAAGCAACTAACAAAATCAAGTGTGGTATATGTTTTTCTTTGATTTCTTCATTATAGGTTTCAATCAATTTTAAAAGCAAACTTTTGCTTTCCGAAACACCAGGTGGCTTAAATCGAATTCTAAACTTTCCATTGGGCAAAATTTCAGTGATGTCGATTTGTTTTTCTTTGAGTTTCCCAGCATCCCATAGTTCTCCTCGGCTCATCTGATGTAGTTTTAGGATTGTTTCTAAGTTAATATCGATTTTATAATGCGACTCATGAATCCATCGCAAAGCTTTCTGATAACCCCTGATTTCTTCTTCATCTCTGTCCTTTAATAAGGAATTGCCAAAGAGAACTGTTTCGATCCTAGCTTGGGCAACATTTACCCCTTCCATTCGATTCGATGAAATGGAACTCTCAATTAAGGCATGCTCTTTTAGTTTCTTTAACTTCTGAGGAGATTGCTTATTGTATAACTCTTGTTTTCCTTTAAATTGATCCAAGTCAGAAAGAAGCCATGATGTTGCTATTGGTACGCTCTTCAGTTCATTTTTTAATTTTTCTAAAGTTTTCATTTCTAAACGAGGATACTTGATTACAAGAATTTGATTTTCCTTTGGTAATGCAATCATTTTACCTATTTTATTACCTAATTTCGGTTTTTTACCTAATTTTGATAAAAAACGAGGCATTCGCTTCATTTGTTTACTGGCGGTTCAGGTTAACTCTTGGAATCAATGCAAAAAAAAGTTTTCGATCCCGAGCCGAAATCAAATCATAGAATACGGAGTGTATCTTATGAAATTAAATTTCTATCGTAAGCCTATTGCTTTTTTTACCTTGTTAGTTTGTCTTGGAGTCATTTTCCTTTTTTCGAATTGCCAAAAGCCAGTTTCAGAAACTCAAGTGACAGAGTTTGCCGTTTACCAAATCAAGAAAGAGAAACTAAATCAACTCGCCGAATACAAAATTGCGGTAGATACTTTTTTAACTACACAGAAAGGATTTATTTCTAAACAGTATTTCCAAGACCAAAGAGACCCCTCTGTGTTAGTGGACGTTATCCAGTGGAACTCACTAGAAGAAGCAGAAATGGCTGGCGCCGCCGCTGAGAAAAATGAGGCATTGGTTCCTTTCTTTGAAGCTACCGAAAAGGTAATTTACTTTGGGCACCATCGAATCATAAAGACAAAGTAATTTTATTCACTTTGGAATTTTATATTGTTATGCGTTCCATCGCAATAAGGTTTATTCATAGATTGTCCACATCGACATAGAAAGGTTTTGGTAGTTTTATTCACTGTCTTCCCTGTCCCTGTTACAATTTCTAAAGAACCGCTAACTTGTAACGGGCCATTTTTCAAAGGTTTGACTGTTGCTTCTCCATCTCGACTTTCTAAGGCTTTGAACTCGGAACTGGCAACCTCGCCCGTTGCTACAAAGTTTTCGGTGGAATGAGCCCCATCGCAGAACGGTTTGTTTTTTGATTGCCCACAGCGACAAAGAGTGGCACGCGTAACTTTGCCTTGACCTTCTATTTTCAGATCTGCATGGAAGGCAAGAGGCCCGTTTTCCCGAACTCTGACTAGGTTCACTTTGGGGGGAGTTTCTTGTTGAGCAGATTTGATCATTCGGTAAGAAATCGCTCCAGAAGGACAGTTGTGGGCAAGCTCAGCCACTTCCTCAGGAGTCGCCTTGTCCGGAAAAATCCACTCCCCTTCTACATTGGGAACAAAGACATCTGGGCGAGACAGCACACAACTTCTGGAATGAATGCACTTTTTTGCCTCAAAAATGATCTCTACCTCTTTGCCTGTAACGATTTCCTTTTGTGAC
>JAIXRB010000123.1 GCA_027485405.1 Leptospiraceae bacterium
AGGTATTTTCCAGGTCTATACCCAGAATTGAACCTAACCAAACAAAAACTATTAGACTGAAGGTAAGAAATTTCAAGTCACTTTATTTCGACTCAAAAATTAGATCTCCTGGTTGAATTTTAAATAAGTATAGTCTTCCTAAGGCACGAATATAAATTCCAGGAGCTAACCAACCTTCCACAAAAAAAGTGATTTTTGAAAGGGGCTATCGAGGAAAATTTAACTTGACTATACCCAAGAATCGGCGGACAAATTTAGGGTATGTTCGATAGAGTCTTAAACCCAAGCTTGGCTAAAAAGAAACACCTGATTCCAGATAGTATTTCTGTTGACAGAAAATAGAAAAATGTTACAATTGCATTGCGGTGAAAGTTTGTAACGGTTGCGAAGGATTTATACCCCTTAAAAGCAAAGATTGTCCGAATTGCGGAGCTAAGGTATCTGCCAAAGAATTCCGAATTCCGCAAATAGTTTCAGGTTTAGCGTCTCTAAGTATCAGTATGACTCTAATGGCCTGCTATGGGCAACCTCCTAGTAGATCTGACTCGAGCGGGACAGGTAGTTTGGCTCTATTGGTTTCTTTATCGAGTGTTAGGAACTATTCACTAATCGTATTTACTGGACCAAAAAACTTAGGCGAACTTACGATCGAATTAGATGGACGAAAGTTCCAATTGTCTCCAGAAAAAAGATCACAGTCAGTCGTTATCTATGAAAGATTTTACCATTACAGAATTACAGATTCTTCGAATAGAGTTCTCTACGAAAATCGAAAATTTGACTTTGGGGAAAATTGCAAAGATGGGGTGTTTGTAAAAGTAGATTCAAAAATACCGTACAATGATTCTAAGGTTTGCTACAATTTGAATGGGATCACTGGACTTTTAGATTCATTGAATTGTTCAGAATTCCATTAAGATCAATTCAATGAGTAACAGACGAGTTTCTGTAACAGATAAAGCCTATTTCCCAGCCTACGTTATTTGGGAGTTAACTCTAAAATGCGACCATGCCTGCTCACATTGTGGTTCTCGAGCTTTTTCTCCCAGGGAAAACGAACTTACAACAAAGGAAGCTCTGGCATTATCAATGGAATTGATAGAGATGAAACCTAGAGAAGTAGTCTTGATAGGCGGAGAAGCTTACTTACATGATGGTTTTTTTGAGATTATCGAATTTCTGAATGATCATAATATTCTAATTAGCCTAACTACCGGCGGAAAAGGAATCACTTTTGACCTCGCAAAAAGAGCAGTGAAGTCAGGGCTGAAAGCAGTCTCGGTTAGCATAGATGGTTTAGAAGGCACCCATGACTTGATTCGATTAAACAAAGGAAGTTTTAATTCCGCAAGTCTGGCTCTGCAATACTTTCGCGAATTAGGAGTTTCCGTTGCGTCAAACACGCAAATAAATAGAATCAACAAAGACGAATTAGAAGAATTATATCAATGCTTAAAGTCAATGGGAATTAAGTCCTGGCAAGTTCAAATCACAGCACCACTCGGTAGAGCCGCAGATAGACCCAACCTCATTTTGCAACCCTGGGATTTAATCAGCATTATGCCTCGATTAGAAAAATTAAAAAAAGAAGCTTACCGTGACGGTATATTGATTATGCCTGGAAACAATCTAGGTTATTTTGGCCCAGAAGAGAAAACTCTCCGTTCACTTAAAGAAACTGACAGCGATCATTGGATGGGATGCCAAGCAGGAAAGTTTGTCATGGGAATAGAAGCAGATGGGGGAATCAAAGGTTGCCCTTCCTTACAGTCCCATGCATACATTGGAGGCAATATTCGCAAAGCCCGTCTGAAGGATATTTGGAATGAAAGCCCAGAACTTCAAATCAATCGATTCAGGACGGTTGAATCTCTTTCTGGATTTTGTAGAACATGTCCATTTGCTAATTACTGTTTGGGTGGTTGTAGTTTTACTGCTCATTCGATCCTTGGCAAAACAGGAAATAATCCATTTTGTCATTACCGGTCTAAAACTTTAGCTAAAAGAAATATTAGAGAAAGATTGGTTTTAAAAGAGAATGCCCCAAATAGACCATTTGATCATGCGAGCTTTGATATCGTCGAAGAGCCTTTTGATGCGCCAGATGATGATTTCATGAATAATAGTGATCGAATCAAAAAGGTCATAGTACCAACCCGTAAAAATTCTATTGACAATAAATGAAGCACTTGCTTCATTTATCCTAGACGCGTAGAATTCGGTCTAAAGGAGAATTAAATAGATGAGAGCTTTTCAAATTTTACTGGGATTATTCCTGATAGGAATATTGGTTTTTACGGCGAGTGCAGTTTCTAAGCAAGGATGGGATTTTGTTTCATTGTACATTAATGAAACGTTAGCACTTACTTGGCAAAGTCAATTCAACTTTGACTTTTCTTGTTATCTGATCCTTTCGGCACTTTGGATTCTATGGAGAAATCAGTTTTCGCCATCCAGTTTTGCAGTGGCTGGAATTGCGGCGATTTTAGGAATTCTTTTCTTTGCCCCATACTTGTTTATCGAAAGTCTTAAAGCAAAGGGCGATGTAAAAAAACTACTCCTAGGAGAAAGAGAACCAAACTAAGGGGTTCACTTTCTTTTTGAAAAACCTAAACAATGAGTCGAACTGTGGAACCAAAAATCAAAGCCGAAATTTTGGAAAAGGTTTTGCAAGTTTTATCCAATGGTGGATTGAATCAACTGAGTCTTCGTGATATAGCCAAGGAAGTAGGCGTAAGTGCCCGCATGCTCGTCTATCACTTTGAAACTTATGACAATTTGATCCACTCGATTTTCATTCAATTGAGCTTGAAACATAAAAGTTTATTACAGAACTTGTTAAACGAGCACTCCCAACATTCCTTGGGAGAGGCTCTACACCTCTCAGCGGAAACTATCCTGAGAAAGGAAAACCGAAATTCCATGCTTTTGTTTATCGAGCTTTATGCAAAGGGACTTCGCGATGTAACCTATCATAAAGATTTTTTTGAAGAAGTATTGTTTCGATGGCTACAAGAAATTGAAACCCTTCTCCAAGGCAAACAGAAGAAATCATCTCAAACACAAGCGACTATCATTGTTTCTTTCTACCGAGGTCTGCTCTTAGATTGGCTTGCTTCTAAAGACGACACGCGAGTTTTAGGTGCGAGCAAAGTTTTTTCGGAGTCATTGGGTTAGTATTGTAAACGCAATTTTCCAGCTTCTTGAAGGATTTTTTTAGACTATGATCGAAAGTAGCAACATTTTTCCTAGTTATGAGGTAAAAGTAACTAAAGAATCTTTAATTCAAATTTAGTGTATTCTTGAACAAGACTGTCGGAAGTAACGAAAGTTAGTCCATTGGAAATAGCTTGCCAAATCAACAATCGATCAAAGGGATCTCTGTGTAGCATACCAAGGCTATGATTTGATATTAGTTCTTTATTTTCAATTCTTTTGCAAAGTAAAAAACTATTCTCAATTTCTGAATAAAAATCTTGGGGGGTTCCGCCTCCAAGCTTCAGCTTTCCTAATTTGTATTTTATCGAAATTTCCCATAGACTAACTTGACTGAAGTATACTACATTCGATTCAGCGGCAATGACAGCTATTCGGTTTTTCTTTATTTTTTCGGGTTCGATGAATAGCCAAAGCAAATGCTGGGTGTCAAGCAAATAACTCATAGTCCAAGAAATTCTTTGTCTGACATTTTAAAATCTTTTGAGAATTTAACTGTCATTTTCCCCTTTAAACTGCCTAGTTTTCTAGATTTACTCTTTCTATATTCTTCTATGGGAACAAGAACCGCAACGGTTTCCTTTTTTTTGCCGTTTGTAATTCCAATTTCCATTCCTCTTTCAACATCTTTTAAAAGTGCTGATAAGTGCGATTTGAGTTCAGCAATTGCGACAGTTTTCATTCTTGAAGAATAGTCATAATGACCAAACTGGTCAAGCAGAGTTTTTTCGGATTTGTTGATTTGATGACTAAATCACTGAAAATCGACTTAAATTTTTGCGCTTGAAAATTATAAATAAACTCATAAATATGCGAATATGCGCATTACTCTAGATATTTCAGATCAGTTATTCAAAAAAGTAAAGACTCATGCGGCTCAAAATGATATAACAATCAAAGACTTTATTATTGGGTTATTAAATAAGGAATTCCAATCGAAACGAAAGCAACCTAATACCGGGGTACTAGATCGAAATCGATATGGAATTTTAAATAGAAAAATCGGAAAAGAATTTGGTTACCAAGAAATCGAGAGATTAAAAGAAGAGATAGTATTTTGAAACAGTATTTAATCGATGTAAATGTTTTGATTGCCCTATTTGATTCGGCTCATGAATTTCATAAAATAAGTACAAGTTGGGCTTCAAAAATCAATTTTAGCATTGTTATATGTCCAATTGTAGAAAATGGATTTATTCGAATATGCACTCATGAAAAGTACCCGAATGGTTCTTCCTCTTTCAATGATTGTTTAAGTTTCTTAAAGAGCATTAGAAGCTTAAAAAAATCAAGCTTCATAAGCGATTCATTTTCCTTTTCCAATGAATCAAGTGATTTTCCTAAAGAATTGCCAATTCCCTCGAAACATATAACTGATCTCTATTTATTGCATTTGGCTAAATTGGAGGATTGTTATTTTGCAACCTTTGACAAATCTATACCGAAGTCCTTGATTTCGGACTTAAACGAGCGGCTTGTCATCATTAAATAAGACTAAATCACTTCGATTGATTTTTATACGAAATCTCTAACATTCGATTTACGGCATTTTGAGCCTTAGTGATAATCTCTTCTGTTAGATGGATTTCAAATTTTTCTTCGATAAGGGCTATTTTGATTTTTTCTAGAGTGATTCGTTTCATGTGAGGGCAAGTCTGACACGTGGAAACAAACTCTTTTTCAGGGAACTCAGCGCGTAGGTTATCCCCCATCGAACACTCCGTAATGAGCATAATTTTTTGGGTTTTAGCCTTTCGCACAAAGTCGATCATTTGCGACGTGGAGCCAGAATAATCGGAAAGTGCGACCACGTCTTCATGGCATTCCGGATGAGAAATAACAGTCAAATCTTTTCCAAAGGTTTTTTTTGCTAGGTGGACATCATTGGGAGTGTACATTTCATGGACCATACATCTCCCTGGGAATGAAATGATAGTTTTAGAAGTTTGATTACGCACATTGCCAGCCAAATACTCATCTGGCAGAAAAATGACTGTATCCGAATCAATTGCGTTTACTATTTGCACTGCATTGGCAGAAGTGCAACAGACATCGGTTTCCGCTTTTACTTCCGCCGAGCAATTTACGTAGGTTACAACCGGTACGCCTGGGTATTGGGCTTTTAGCTTTTTTACATCTTCCCTGGTGATTGCCTCAGCCAAGGAACACCCTGCTTTTAGATCAGCGATAAGAACCTTTTTTTCAGGCGATAGAATCTTAGCCGTTTCAGCCATAAAGTGAACGCCATTGAACAAAAGTATATCGCCCTTTGTTTCTTTTGCCATTTTGGACAAATACAAAGAATCCCCAATGATATCGGAAACACCCCAAAACACATCGGGTGTCATATAGTTGTGACCGAGTAAAACTGCGTTTTTGTCTTTCTTGATTTGGTTGATCTCGTCAACTAATGGTAAAATTCTTTCTTCGATTTCAGAAGGAAGATAGACGGGTTTTAGTTTTTGGATCAATTGATCCTTTGTTACAATGGACATATTTTATTGAAAAGGATCCGAGGATAGTCTAGTTCCCACTTCTCTTAAACCAGAATCGGCAGGTGGAATTCCATTGTCGATGGAAGCACAATTGTTAAACTGTGATCTCCACTGAGTATTGGCATTGATTTGAGAGCCTGTTCCTAATCTTTGGTTTCTCCTATATTCGGCATTAGTTGCAAAAGAAGACTTGTTACAAGATATAAGGCCATTGTAAACTAGATTGACATTCGTGAAACAGTTAAAATAGAGCTCAATCACAGAGTCGTTTGACTTGTCCGCCGGTAAAATGCGGCCTCGAATTGCGGAAATGGCACTATTGCACGCAACTAAAGTATTGTCTGTAGAGGCAACGCAGTTTCCTTCTGACAAAAGAAACCGTTGGCAAGACGACTGCAAACTAGAAGGCTGTGCAATTAGGAAGCTGAGGAGATCTTCGTCCACGGTTTCCTTCTTTTTTTGGCAAGTCCCAGTGAAGGTTACTACGAGGAACAAAATGGCGAATAAAAGACTTCTTGCAATCATCGTATCCTGCTTTATTTTACTTTGCATCATTGGGCTTGTCTATTTCCTTTTTTTAAAAAAACAAAAGGCTGAAGAAATCTCAATGGAGGATATCCATCCTCCCGAAATCGATGTTGAGTGGACTGCCCTGCAATCCAAACCAGAGCTTCTAGATGCCAGAGAATACCCAGAAGATTTACCTGGTTTCTTGGAGCAATTGTTGACTCAAGAATCGATTCTCTTCAATGGAAATAGAGAAAAGACCTACGAATCGCTTCAGAACCAATTCCCTGGCGAACCTGGGCGGGTGCTTTTCGCTGTCTTTCTTTCCTATGCACATTTACGCGAAGAAGAAAAAGTTTGGGAAAAAAACTCTGATCTGTCCCCTTGGGAGCGAGAACTAAAACGAGAAAGCTTCCAAAAAAACCATTTTAGCAAGGCCCTAAAGGAGAAAATCTTCCCATGGAGCCCGGTTCGAGCACAGAGAAACTTGGTATGGTTTCTGGAAGACTATGTGGCAAAAAACCCTTATAGTCTCTCCAAAGAACGATGGCGTGCCGTCCAGCAGACTCGCAATGAATTGTTGGGTGACCGAGTCCGAGAATCTCTGCCTTCAGAGACGGATTCATGGCGATTTGGTATTCTTAAGTTAGTTTACGCAAGGGAAATTGAGCAAATGTCGGAAACAGAAAAGCAAGCCTATTTTGCCAAACTGCGAGAACGAACGCAAGATATGGATTTTTGGAATTGACAAATCCTTTCTTTCACATAGTTTTTTGTATGTTATGTTCAAAATTCTAACCCTGATTGTTTCACTTTTTTTTCTCTCTACCTGTTCTTCGGGTGCTAAACGACTAGACCTTTCTGCGGACATGGTGTCCGACTCGGGAGGACTCACTAGCCAAGAACTTCAAATCTCTGCCGAAAAACTAGCAGATGAAATTGGAAAATTCTTCAAAGAAAATCCTCGAGATGAAGGCATTTTCGTGGCACACTTCCCAACGAAGAACGACACCTCCGAACAAATCCAAACCGAATTATTCGACAACGCCTTTGTTTCCAAACTAATCAAAAATAAGATCTTTACAGTCCGAACCAAGACAAGAGAACAGTCGCTAAACGAAATTCAGTTCAGCCTTTCGGGCATGACTTCTAATCGACTTTCCGTTGGAAAATTAAAATCCCCAAACTTTTTTGTGCGTTGTGAGATCAATGAAAACCTTTTCACCGCTGATGGAGAAAAAATCGTGGAACAGTCGATTAACATAGAGCTTGTAGAGGTCGAAACTACGATTGCCGTTTGGAGTGAAAAAGTTTCATACCGAAAGAAGGCAGTGAGAGGCAACAAGGGAGTCTCTTGGTAACAGATCCTCATTTTGTTTTTAAACATATAATCTGTGAAAACTAAGTGCGCTAGATTCGCTTTATCGTTCGGTTTGGCAAGTATCTTAGCTTGTGCCAGTGACTATTCAAAGTTAATTGAAAGCACTGAACGAGCCTACTACAACCAAGACTACAACACAGCTGTCCCTAAAATCCGAGGTCTTTACGAAGATTCTGATTCGAAAGACCGTCTCCTCTTTTTAATGGAAGCTGGAATGATCTTCCATACCAAGGGAGATTATGCAACTTCCAACAAAGTATTCAAAGAGGCAGAAGACATTTCCGAAAACATAAAGACTAGTGTGACTAAGTCAGGTTTGTCTTTCATTCTCTCGGACAATGAATCCAATTATACAGGCGAAGACTTTGAAAGAGTGATGATCAAGTATTTTATAGCTATCAACTATTTGATGCTTGGTGATCTGGAAACCGCAAAGATTTATTTTAGAAGGTTGGATTTTGAACTCAAAGAAATGAAATTTTTGGCGGCAGATTATCGTCAAAACAACGCGGCAAGAGTTTTGGACGCTTACGTATCTGAGAACTTAAACCGGTTCAACGATGCTCGAGTTCAATACAAAAACCTTGAGCAACTTTTACAAAACAATCAAAATCTAGCGGGAGATCGATTCGTACTTGCCCAAAAAGAATCAGACTCTAAAGACCTTGCAAAATACGCATCTGGTGCCAGGACAATCCAAGCATTTAGCAGAAGTATGGAACGGCAAACCTATTCCCCTCAATCACGACTTTCTGAAGTTATTATCATCCATGAAGCTGGTAAGTCCGCCATCAAAGAATCCCGTGGTCGTCTTTTGGACGATCAGTACTTTGCCTTAGCTTTACGTAGCGCGATTGAGATAGCCATTCGAACGGAAGGAGCGGGGGCTAGTGTTTCGGGAGTTCTTGCTACTCTAAGCACAGCTGAGAATCCGATTCCCATTTACAAAGAACGAGAGAGCGCAAATGCGACTCTTCGTCACTACTATATCAATGGAGTCGATCTTGGAACAGGCGAGTTGCTAAACAACTACTCTGACACAGCAATGCAAAACTTCAATGAAAACTATCGGACACTTATTACAAAGAATGTATCGTCTCTCGCTTTAAAGATTATCGCGGCAACAATCGCTTCGGAAGCCGCCGCAAAAGCAATTGAATCACAACTCAACCAAAAACAGCAAAACGATCTAGTTTCAGCCTTAATCCGTTTGGCGGCTGGAGCTGTAGCTGGTCTAGCCACTGCGCAAACAATTTCACCAGACTTACGTTGTTGGAGAACTATTCCAGCAAACTTTCAAGTAAAACGAATTTTCTTAGAACCAGGGGAATACACTTTCTCAGTCAATGCACCCAATGCAATTTCAACAGCTCCCAAAACTCTAAAAGTAGAAGAAGGCAAACCCCTCTTCTTATCTTTTAGAACTTACCAAAACTAATAGCCGTTTTCTTGCTTCTTTCGTAAGAAGGTTGGAATGTCGTAATCTTCGCCATATTGAGTGTTTGCGCTTCCCGTCTGTCGGGCATTTCGCAAAGACCGATTGGGGAAAGATTCAGGTGTAGCAGGAGTAAACTCAGGAATCCGAATCTCTGCCTTTGGCTTTTCTGGCTTTCGCACAAATACAGATCCCAGGGGAACTGTCTCTTCTAGAGGCAAAGACTTTTCAATGGATTTAGGATTCTTTTGGAAACCACGTTTCACAAAACCAGTAGCTATCACTGTAACTCGGATTCGATCACCAAGTTGGCTGTCTTCATTTAAACCTATGATGATATTTGCATCTGGATCAGCTTGTGAAGTAATGATTTGGGAGACTTCGTTCCATTCATGAATCGTTAGATCACTCCCTCCGGAAACATTGATAAGAAGTGCCTTGGCTCCTTGGATTGATGAATCTTCCAAAAGAGTATTATTGATTGCTTGCTCTACCGCTTCGGCAACTCGAGTTTCCCCTCTGCCTTCTCCAACTCCCAAAATTGCATCACCAGTGTCTTTCATAATGGTTCTGACATCTGCAAAATCCACGTTGATGATTCCAGGATGATTTACAATATCACTGATTCCTTTGACACCGTTTAGCAAGATATCATCGATGACTCTAAATGCTTGGTCAATCGGTGTATTGCGATCTACGACTTGAAAAATAGAATCATTTCTGATGGTAATCAATGTATCTACATTTTTGCGAAGTTCAGCCATTCCTTGCATAGCAAGATCGGCTCTTCTTTTTCCTTCAAAAGAAAAAGGAACTGTTACGACACCAACCACCAAACACTTCATTTCCTTTGCAATGGCGGCAATTACAGGTGCGGCTCCCGTTCCTGTTCCGCCTCCCATCCCAGCAGTGATAAAGACCATATCTGCACCTTTCAGTGCATTTGAAATTCGATCCTTGTCTTCTACTGCCGCTTTTTGGCCCAAATCAGGATCACCACCGGCTCCCATTCCTCTTGTAACCTTTGTTCCAAGTTGGATTTTCGATTCGACAGGCGATTTCATTAGAACTTGTTCGTCGGTGTTCATCACGATAAAATCAACACCTTTCATTCGAGAATTGATCATTCGCGTCACAGCATTCATTCCGCCACCACCAACTCCGACGACTTTGATAACGGCAGGGCTTGTTTTTTCTTCTTCTAAATAGAGCATATAGCTTTCCTCATAAATGTTCTTCCATCCAACGACGAACCTTCTTCACCCAACTTTCTTGCTCCGCCCCTAGTCTTACATTTCTCTGTTCTAGGTTTTGGAGTTTTGATACATATTTAATTAAACCGACGGCAGTAGCATATTCCGGGCTTGAGACTTTATCGGTAAGCCCGGTCAATCCAGCTGGTTTAGCACGACCAACCGACAATCCCAAAACTTCTTCGGCTAACTGATCAATCCCTGGAATGAGAGAAGTTCCACCTGTTAAAATGACTCCTCCAGCTAAAGAGGATTTGTATCCCGATCGAGACAATTCTTGCGAAACAAAGTCTAAGATCTCTCTAACTCTGGGTTCCATGATTTCAACTAGTTCTTGTCTGGGAATGGGCTGTCTGGCAGGTCTACCTGGGATTGCAGGAATTTCGATTTTCTCTGTGGGATCAAATCCAGTTCCTTGAGTATGTCCGTATCGTTTTTTAACTAGTTCTGCGGTTTCTATACTAGTTTGGAGTCCGATCGATATATCTCGCGTTATATCAAACCCACCATAGGGAATCACCGAGCTAAACGCGATTCCCCCATCTATGTAAACTATAATGTCTGAAACTCCAGCTCCAATATCAATCACAGCCGTTCCAAGGTCTTTTTCCTCAGAGGTTAAAATGGCTTCAGAGCTTGCCAATGAAGACAAAACCCGATCCAATTGGGTCAAACCAGCTTGCTCTACGCAACGATCAATATTATTGAGTGCAGTGTTTCCACAAGTGACTATATGCACTTCTGCTTCTAGTCGAACTCCATTCATTCCGATTGGGTCTTTTAAGTTGGATTGATCATCCACTTTAAATTCTTTAGTCAAAACATGAATCACTTGCTGTTCGTTTGGAACATGAACGGATTGAGCGGCTTCAACAACTCGCATCACGTCAGTTTCGCTTACTATTCTTTCTCTATTAGTAACTGCGATGATTCCTCTTTCATTGAAGCCTCGGACAGATCGTCCAGAAATGTTGACTACGACGGCGTTTACCTCTTGGCCAGCCATCAGCTCGGCATCTCCAAAAGCTTCAATAATTGCCTTCGTTGTAGTTTCTAAATTAACTATTGCTCCGTTTTTGATTCCAGTTGAAGGGAAAGAGCCAGTTCCAATGATTTCAATTTCAAACTCGTTTGCCAATCTTCCAATGACAACTTTAACGAGGGAACTACCTAAATCTAATGCTGTTACAATCGGTGCTTCTTCCATATTAGTGGTAAACTGCATCCTCTCCACGTAAGTCGATTTCAGAAGCTTTTGTGCCTTGGTTTTCAAGGAAGGCAAAAGTAGCGTAGAGTTTTCGGAATTGAAGCATACTTAACTTATCACCTAGGTATATCTTCGAACGAAACGGGGATTTTGAGTACAAAAGAAATTCTCCGTCATTTTGGATCGAAAGCTCCGAAAGCCTCTGTTTTAATTCCGGAAATGCCTGGAAAGCACTCCGCATTTCTAAAGTTATGTCCGAGATCAAAGTTCCTGTGACTTTTCCTTCTGCGATGATAAAATTACCAGAAAGAACTAAAATCCCTGATTGTCTGACTTGGTTTTTAGAGATGATTCCGAATTCCTCATCCATTTCATACAGATCTCGCCCAATATGCAGAATGAATTCGGCTTTTTTTTCCTGGATCTGAACCAATAGCAATCCCTCTCGAGTTCTAGTCACTTTTGCGGTTCGGATGCGAGGGTTGGCAAGCAAACTCTTCTCCCAAGTTTTCCAAGAGGATTCGATTGTTGCCAAAGAGCCTGGTTCTACGCCCAAACCGTCCAGGATTTCCTGAGTGGAAAGGATAGATAAGCCCTCTATGACCAGCTTTTCTATCGGTTTTGAGGAAAAAGTCCAAACGAGAGCAAAGGCTATCGATAGAACTAAGGTTCCCGCTAACAAAAATAGACCTAGAGCCCGCGGACTGGGTCTTTTTTCCTCTTCTTCCCCCTCATTGTCAACCATATAATGAAATTATGTCTCATAAATCACTGGGAGGCCAATCTGTCTAGGCATAAAAAAAGCCGGAGGGTTGCCCCGGCTTTGCAATTTACTGAAAAATCGTTTAGTTATGAGCTAATTCATTGGAAGAAATTAGAGATTGAGAAACTCTTTTGTATTTTTGAGCTTCTTTTTCCAATTCTTCCGCCAATCTCAAAAATTCTTTCTTCTGTTGGATTTGAGAAATTGCCTTTCCACCGTAAGCTAAACCAGCCTTTCCTCGGTAGGAAGTCGCTAGTTCTAACTTTTCCTTAGCTACATTGGCAAGGTATTCTGAAACAGCTGTTTTTTGAGCTGGAGTGGAAGCTTGTTCGATCACTGCCGCTTCTAAAAGCTCTAGACGGTCCGAATTGTCTATAGCTGAGACTTGCGATGTCGCAATTGCGAAGATGGCAAGCGAAGAAGCGAGGATTGTTTTGGTTTTCATGGTAAACTCCTTTTTGTCGTTAGGGATTCTCTCCCTGTTTCCATTAGATATATTGTAGTCATCTTTCGTGATTAATTTCTATCATATTTTCATAAATATCTTCATTTTTGCTGATTTTTTGTTCCTCAATAAGGAAGAAGCCCTAAAATCTCGGTAAAAATCCCTACCTTATGATTATTTTTAATCAATTCGCTATCTTAAGAAAATCCTTTTGGTTTTTTCCTGGTAATGCAAATTCTCGCTACCATGCATCAAAAGCCGATTTGGAGACCCAAGAACCCAGAAAACACTCGTTGGTATGAATTCCAAAGCCTATGGGAAAAGAACCTTGGTCGGGAATTGGAAAGTCCTCACGACTTTCAAAGGTCCACCGTCGAACACTTAGAACTCTTTTGGAAAACATTGCTATCACACTCCAAGCTTCCCATCGCTCAGAAAGAAACAGATCCAGTGCTCATGCAAGGAAAACGGTTCCAAGACGCTGTTTGGTTTCCAAATGCAAAAGGAAACCTAGCCGAATGTCTCTTACACAAAGGGCAGGATCATGATTTAGCTTTAATTTATAGATCTGAACTTGGCGAAGAAGAGCGCTATACCTTTGGAGAATTGAAAAGAGAGGTTTTGGGTTTTCAAAATTTCCTAAAAATCCTGGGTATTAAAAAAGGGGATGTGATTTGTGGGCTCGTCCCAAATCATCCTTGTTCAACGATTGTAATGCTTGCGACGACATCTCTAGGTGCGATTTGGAGTAGTGCCTCTCCAGACTTTGGAGCGAAAGGAGTTTTGGATCGTTTTTCTCAAATCAAACCCAAGTTACTTGTTTCAGTTCCTTCAGTGAGCTTCAAAGGAAAACCGATAGATCTTGTTCCTAAGATCAATGAAATCGTGGAAACACTAAACCAAGATCCTGGGTTTAAAGGCTGTTTTCTCTTTTCGGAAAAGACTTCACCGAATTTATCTAACAAAGTAAAATTTTATTCTTATCCCGATCTAACTTTCCATGACTCTCCCTTGTCTTTTGTTCCAATCACCTTCCAAGACCCGGTTTACATTATGTTTTCTTCCGGAACCACTGGGCTTCCCAAATGCATTGTACAGGGACTAGGTGTTCTATTATTGCATTGGAAAGAGCTAGCCTTGCACAGCAATCTATCGCAAGGAGACAAGTTGTTTTACTATACAACTTGCGGTTGGATGATGTGGAATTGGACACAATCTGCATTGAGTTTAGGAGCCACAGTTTTGCAGTTTGAAGGATCTCCGTTTTACTCAGAACCAAATGTCTTATGGGAATTCGCCGAACAAGAAAAGGTCAATGTCTTTGGAACCAGTGCAAAATACTTGAGTGTTTTAGAAGAACAGAGTTATTTTCCAAACAAAGAGTATCCACTATCTTCTCTTCGAACGCTTCTCAGCACAGGCAGTCCATTGTTCCCTTCTCAATTCGATTTTGTTTATCAGTCGATCAAGCAGGACTTGCATCTAGCTTCCATATCGGGTGGAACTGATTTGAATGGTTGCTTTGCACTGGGGTATCCAACTCTTCCTGTCTATCGAGGAGAAATACAAGGGATTGGCCTTGGTATGGATGTTCAGATTTGGAACGAAGACGGAAAACCAGTTGTAAAAACAAAAGGAGAATTGGTTTGCAAGTCTCCTTTTCCATCTATGCCTTTGGAATTTTGGAACGATCCATCGGGAGAAAAGTATGAATCAGCCTATTTTTCCCGTTTTCCTGGCGTTTGGTGTCATGGGGATTTTGCCGAGATCCTGGAAAACGAAGGACTGATCATCTACGGTAGATCAGACGCAACTCTAAACCCAGGTGGCGTTCGAATTGGAACAGCAGACATCTATTCTGTGTTAGAATCTATTCCAGAAATTGTAGATTCAGTGGTCATTGGCCAAGAATTCCTGCAAGATGTTAGGATTGTCTTGTTCGTGAAGCTTTTGGAAGGAATGGATTTAAGCGAAGCTTTGGTAGCTCGGATCAAAAATCACATTCGGGAATCTACATCTCCGAGACATGTTCCAGCCCTTGTGGTTTTGGTTCCAGACATTCCATATACAATCAACGGAAAAAAAGTGGAAATAGCTGTGAAGCAAGCTATCGAAAAGAAAGAAATCAAAAATAAGAATGCACTCTCAAATCCTGAGTCCCTAGCCTTCTTTGAGAATTTGAGTTTACCAGCTTAGTGACAAATGGCTTTTTCAATCTCCATTTGCGATTTAAAAACGAATCCTTCGGAAAGAGTGCGGTTTCCACCCGTTTTTGCATTGATCGAGTAAGCTAACTCAACATAGCCGAATTCGCTGGTTGCCGAGACTTCATAGTCCCTAAGTCCATCCATACCTTTATGCTTGTTAAATTCTAAGACCTCGCCTTCTTGCATTTCAAAGTCCCAAATCTGAAATCCGCGGGTGGGTGGCTTTTTCTTCAAGAGCGATTCAACTTTTTTATCAAAAGCCTTCACAGCTAGAAAGCACTGCGGAGGTTTTTTATAAAGGTCACTTCTCAAATATGGTTGGTAGTCTGAACCATACCGACAATGAATTACCCCGAATAACAAGAGAATCACTTGGATCGAAGAAGATAAAAACTTAATTCGTCTTAACAGATCCCATCCCACCATCAACTGCCCAAACTTGCCCTGTAACAAATTTACTTTGATCCTCCAAAAGCCAAACCGCGAGACTAGCTACATCTTCCGGTTTGCCAAAGGATTTTAACGGGTGCCTATCTTCCGCGGCTTTTTTCTTGGTGTCTGAGTCCAAAAGTTTACCAGCAAGAGGTGTGTCGGTTAGCGAAGGTGCGATTCCATTCACTCGGATCTTGGGAGCGAATTCCGCGGCTAAGGAACGAGTCAGCCCTTCGATTGCTCCTTTTGCAGAAGCAATGGATGCATGGTAAGGAAGCCCCATTTGCACAGCAACAGTACTGAACAGAACTATAGAACTGGTTTCACTCGCTTGCAGATTTGGCAGAAAATGGCGGATGATTCGAAATGCCCCTAAAACATTGATTTCAAAGTCTTTTAAGAAATCCTCATCTTTCAATGATTTGAACGGTTTTAGAGTGATACTTCCTGGGCAATAGGCAAGCCCTCTTAAAGGTTCTTGGAAGCTAGGAAACGTTTCGGGTTTGGTAACATCTAAACAGAGAAAATCAGGCAGGTTTTCTCTGTTTTCCCTACCAGCACCCCAAACCCTTTTGTTTTGTTTTTGCAAAATCCCTGCAATCTGGTTTCCTATCCCTAGACCTGAGCCGACAATTAAGTAAGATTCCATACTCGATTTAGACTTCTTTAAAAATATAAAAAGGTAGGGTCCCAGGGAAAAGAAGCGATGAAACTCCTTCAAAAATTATTACTACATCTCTCAATAAAAAGCCAATTTGTCCTAATTCTTGCCATCACTGGAATCCCATTACTTCTGTTTATTGGTATGGCATTGGCAACTACTTTCCAAAACTATCAACTTTCTGAAGAAGTGGTAAGCTTGGTGGACTTTGCAAAAGTTTCCACCAGGCTCATCCACGATGTGCAAAAAGAGAGAGGCCTAAGCAACAACTATTTGGGAAATCCTACAGAAGAAAGAAAAAAGGAGATGTTGACACAAAGAGACAATGCTGACGCCCAATGGAGGCAAATGGAGGCTGTTACCCAAAAGGATTTTAAGGAGAAAGCGGACACAATGAAGATGGTCCGTAAACAGTGGGTAACTGACAGGGTAAGCGTAGATGCAAAAACCAGCACTCCTGAATTGATCCAAAAAAACTATACTTATATAATTTCAGAATTTATCAAAGAAGGTAATTTAGGGCAGGCGGCGGGTAGCTCCATCTTTTCGGACAGACTGCGAGTATTGCATACCTTTTTACTTTGGAAAGACACTGCTGGTCAATTAAGATCAAATTTGAATGTCTCCCTCACGAAACAAGAGTTTACCCGTGAGAGATACCTACTCTGTTTAGATGCTATTTCCAAGAAAAAAATGATCATAAACATTCTTATGGATTCTCCATCTAGAAAAAAAATAGAGCTTTTTGTAGCAAAGTATGAAGGGCAAAAATACGGAGAAATTGTTCGATTTCTAAAAGACAATGACCAAGTTCTTCCCAAGATTTCCCAAGAGGAATGGTGGGCGATTTCTACACAACGAATGGATGAGCTCCAAATAGTCATTGAAGAAGAAGTCAAAGAGCTTTACGGTTTAGTTTCAGAAGAAAGAAACAAGAATCTTTATATCCTCATAGGCTTATTGTTTGTTTCTTTCTTTTCTGTAGCATTATCATTCTTCGTCACAGTTATGATTACTCGGAGAATTCAGGCAGAAATTATAGATATCTCTGAAGTCATGGCAAAGGCAGAGCAAGGAGAGCTTGTCGAGATCAAAGAAATTCCAGGAAAAGATGAAATCGCTAAACTTTCCAGATCCTTTTCGTCCTTTTCTAAATTTAACAAGTCTTTGATTTTGGAACTTAAAGAATCATCTCAGGATACCAAAGAAATTGGAGACCAAGCGCTTCAGTTAGCGGAAGATTTTTCAAAAACAGCTCTTTCGCTTGCCTCGGGTTCAGAAGAGATTTCTGCCGCCTCTGAAGAAATGCTCTCCCAATCTGAATCCGTAAAAAACTCGGTAGCTTCTTCTGAGTCCAGTGTCCAGTTGATCAAAAAAGATATTTTGAAAGCGGCAAAAGTAGCCACAGAAATGAATGATCTCATCAAACGCCTGCAAGAAAACGCAAACCTCCTGCAAAAGTATTCTAATTATGGTACAGAAATGATGGGCAGTTTAGAAGCTCAAATGACGGAAGTGCAAGCCCGATCTAAAGAAATTCATTCTGTTTTAAAAATGATCAATGACATTTCTGGCAGAACTAACCTGTTATCGTTAAACGCGGCAATAGAAGCCGCGCGAGCGGGAGAGTCAGGGCGAGGATTTGCTGTGGTAGCAGAAAACATCGCCTCCTTAGCTCAAAATAGTGTGACTTCTGTGAAGAAAATTGAGACGATTATAGGCAATCTCAATACGGCTATAGAAAAGGGCGTAGAAAACATTAAAGAAAACATTTCCTCTTTAGGGAAAATCTCAGAAAGTTCTCAAGATAACTTACGTCAAGTGGGAACAGTGTCAGAAAACATGCTCACTAGTGTCCAAATCAACAAAACAATTGAAGGCCAGATTGTTTCTATTTCAGACAAATTTACAGAAGTAAAACAAGCAACCGACGAAAACATTGAGGCTTTGCGATCAATCCAAGAAGGAATCACAGCAATTTCTATTGAAGCGGAAGCAATGAACAAAGACACAGCTGTTTTGCGAACAAGTATGCAAGAATTGCAAAAAAACAACAAAAGCCTCTCTGAGAAAGTAGCTTTCTTTCACGATTGAACATTGCTTAGGCTTAAAGCTAGTTTGTAGTTGCTTAATCCAAAGGCCACAATCCTTTTGTGGCAAGAAACTCAGGGTTGAATACTTTGCTTTGGTATTTGGCTCCTGTGTCACAAAGGATTGTGACAATGGTTTTGCCTGGCCCCACACGTTTAGCAACTTCGTAAGCAACCCCAACGTTGATACCAACAGAACCTCCCATGAACAAACCATCTTCTTTTAAAATTCTGTGCAAAATCTTTAAGCATTGTCTATCGTCAATGCGAACGGCATCATCCACTAACATCCCTTCCAGGTTTTTAGTGATTCGCCCTTGCCCAATTCCTTCTGTGATAGAACTTCCCTCTGATTTCAATTCTCCCGTCTTTACATAGCTGTACAAAGCGGAACCAAAAGGCTCTGCAATGATGGACTGAATCTTAGGGTTCTTTTGTTTTAAAAAGGCAGATGTTCCTGCAAACGTACCACCTGTACCAATAGCCGATATCCAGATGTCCACCTTGCCCTCTGTGTCTTCCCAGATTTCCGGACCGGTGGTTTCAAAGTGGGCTAATTTGTTTGCTAAATTGTCAAACTGGTTAGCCCAGATGGCATTGGGGGTTTCCTTTGCTACTCGTTCCGAGACTCGAACGTAGTTTTCAGGATTAGAGTATGGCACAGCGGGAACCAATCTTACATCAGCACCTAATGTTCGCAATGTATCTATTTTTTCTTTGGATTGGGTTTCGGGGATGATAATGACTGATTTGTAACCTTTTGCATTACAAATATGTGTAAGCCCAATGCCTGTGTTTCCAGCCGTACCTTCGACCACTGTACCACCTGGTTTTAGGCTACCTGACTTTTCAGCCTCTTGGATAATGTAGAGAGCGGCTCTGTCTTTGACAGAACCTCCTGGATTCATAAACTCTGCTTTGCCTAAAATTTCGCAACCTGTCTCGTTTGACAGAGAATTGATGCGGATCAGGGGTGTCCCGCCAATGGCTTCTACAAAACTTTTTTTAATCATGAATCACCTGAAGAATCGACTTGACGATTGGTATTAAGCATTCCAAAACTTAAGCCTATGTGGCAAGCCCTTATCCAATGGTTTTCTCCCGCTCCACCCCTTCCTGAAAAGCCAAAATCCGAAGTGGATGCTCTCTATCCAAAGCTCAGGTATCAAGTTTTGGAGGCTACTTTTCTAGGTTACACAACATACTATCTGGTTCGAAACAACTTCAGCCCAGTTGCCAAGGAAATCGGACAGGCTCTAAGCTACACAAAACTCGAACTCGGTGACATTCTAGCTGTTTCAGCTTTTATGTATGGAATTGGAAAATTTGTAATGGGGGCTCTTTCTGACAAGTCCGATGCACGCAAATTCATGGCAGTGGGACTTGTTCTAACAGGAATTATAAATTTAACATTTGGCTTTGTGGAAGGCTATTCCATTCAGTTGTTTTTATGGGGGCTCAATGGGCTTGTCCAGGGGATGGGATGGCCACCTTGCGGTCGTTCACTGGGGCACTGGTATTCGGTGAGTGAGCGCGGTACCATGTTTGCAATTTGGAACATAGCTCATAATATTGGAGGAGGGTTGGTGGGAGTGATTGCCGCCTACTCCGCTTCTTACTTTGGATGGCAATACGCTTTTTTCATCCCAGGTATCATTTCCCTGGCAATGGCTTTCTATGTCTTTATGAGACTAAGGGACACACCTCAATCGATGGGGCTTCCCGCTATCGAAGTTTATAAGAATGATTTCCCTTCCGAGTCAACTCACACACCAGACCATGAAAAGGAGCTTTCGTTCCGAGAATTGTTTGTTTCTAATGTTTTACTCAATCCTTATATCTGGCTTTTCTCAATCATCAACTTCTTTGTTTATATCATTCGGTACAGTTTGATAGATATGGGGCCCACCTATCTGAAAGAAATGAAGGGTGCAAACCTAGAATCAGGCGGTCAGTCCACTCTTATTTTTGAATTTGCGGGAATTGCCTCCACTCTTGCCATCGGTTGGATCTCCGATAAAATGGGTGGTCGGAGGGGGCTCGCGTCTCTTCTTTGTATGGTGCCCATTTTCTTTGCCTTTGTGGGGATCATATTAAATCCTCCTGGTAGGCTGTGGCTCGATTTTACTTTGTTTGCTGTGATCGGTTTATTTATCTATCCACCCGTGATGCTTTTAGGGGTTGCAGGATTGGACTTCACTTCTAAAAAAGCAGTGGGAACAGCGGCTGGATTTATTGGTTTGTTTGGTTCGTTAGGGCGGACGGCACAAAGCAAAGGGCTGAGCTACCTTGCCCACCACTATTCTTGGGATGTAGCCCTTTACTCAATTGTTATCTCAACTGCCATTGCCATTTTCCTTTTGGCGTTTACTTGGAACCTGAGACCAAAAGCATAGATTAGACCAACAAAAACTATGCTTATTTTAAAAGGACAATCAAAGGATTTGGGTGGAGGATTCACTGTTCGAAGAGTTCTTCCTTCCATCGAAAAAAGATCGGTTGGCCCCTTTGTTTTTTTAGATCATTTTGGACCTACTCCCTTAGCGACAGGCAAAGAATTGGTTGTCCGACCTCATCCTCATATTGGGCTTTCTACCATCACATACTTGTATGATGGGGTTATTTTACATCGAGATAGTCTTGGGACCGAGCAGATGATTCGTCCTTTTGAGACCAATTGGATGACCGCAGGAAAGGGCATAGCCCATAGTGAACATTCGCAAGCTGATCCAGAGTATAAATCCTTAGAAGGCATTCAAACCTGGCTTGCTCTGCCCAAAGAAGCAGAAGAAGTCGAGCCTTCTTTTCAACATTTATCTCATAGCGAAATTCCAGAACTCCATCGAGATGGCATAACATTGAGACTCTTAGGCGGTAGATTTAGTTCAATTCAATCCCTAATCGATGTATATTCTGCTCTATTCTACGCAGATGTGGAAGTGGAATTGGGTGCAAAGGCTTCTTGGCCAATTCCTAGCTACGAAGAATCCGCTTTCTATGTCAGTCGAGGAAAAATCCTTGTCCAAGGCAAAGTTGTAGAAGTGGGAGAGATGGCAGTCTTTGGCTTAGGAGAAGAAGTAAGCTTTGAAGCACTAGAACCTAGCAGACTTATCTTTTTGGGAGGAGAACCCTTTCCTGAAAAAAGACATTTGTATTGGAACTTTGTTTCTACTTCAGAAGAACGAATCGAAAAAGCCAAACAAGATTGGAAGGAAGAAAGATTTCCTAAAGTACCTGGAGAAACCGATCGTATCCCTTTACCTGAATAAAAAACCCTTATCCAAGCGTTGGATGATAGGTGACTGCGTTCAAGCCTGGTCCTGAGAAAATCAGTTCTGTCTTAGATTCGATAAATGGTCTGAGTTTTCTAGCAAAGCCTGCCGCTGTTAGGAAAAAGGTTTGCCCTTTTCGGAAAATCTCCCCAGTTTCAGGAAAGAACAATGAACCCCGTTTTACATAAAAAACACCGAAGGTTACTGGATCCATTGGGGGATAGAAGGTAGCGAATTGACCCTGGTAAAAATTCCAGTCTTCCATGCAAAAACTCTCATTCAATTGCAATCTAGATCTCTCAAATGGTGCCATTTGCAAGTTAACTGGCTTTAGATGTTCCGAGGAATCACTAGCTTTGTAGTTCAAAACATCTAAACCTTTTTCAATATGCAATTCACGATGATTGCCAGTAGCGTCTACCCGAGCATAGTCATAGACTCGATAGGTGGAATCCGAAGATTGCTGAATTTCTAAAAGTTCAATGTCAGATCCTATGGCATGAATTGTACCCGGTTCCAAATAAAAAGCATCACCAGGCTTTAGTTCCCATTTTCGAAGAATTTGTTCTAAGGTTTTGGATTTGATTTTTTCCAATACTTCTTCGCGACTCAACTGATGTTCAAACCCTATCACCAAACGAGACTCTGGTTTTGCATTGAGGATTATCCAGGCTTCTCGTTTCCCTTGGGATTCTGGATCTTTTTCTAAAGCGTACTGATCGTTCGGATGGACCTGCACGGAAAGCTTATCAGTAGTTTTGATAGTTTTAATCAACAAAGGAAAGGTTTGTTTTTGGAAAGCAGAACCTAAAACAAAGTCACAATCCGATTCGTAGAGTTCACGAAGTGTTTTTCCTTTTGCTTCGCCATTGAGCGCAACGGAAAGGTGGGGAGAAAAATCAGAGACTTCCCAGCTCTCTTCACCCCAGATTTTAGAGAGTAAGATGGGTTGAAATCTAAGAACAAAAGGGATCATAAAGTACAGTTTTTATTTTTTAAGCGGCAACGCTTTTCGTTTTTCTTTGGACGAGAATTTTGACTTTCAAAATTTTCTTTTTAAAATGGGTGAAGGAGTCGGGGCGAAACTTGGAAAGATCAAACGAAAACATTCTACCATTTTGAAGACTGGCGGCTGAAAACTCGACTTTTAGATTTCGAGAGCTTTTGTAAGTTCCAGCTCCCCCACAGGCAGAACAGTGCGGATCCCTTCCTAAGCACTCTCCACAGACAACCCGCACAGTTTGGGGGATCAAAGCCACCACCTTTTTGCCCAACTCTTCTGGTCGGATTTGGAGGAGAATGTCGTAGTGAATGCCTGTAAACTTTCGACGGTCTTTGGTGCGAAGTCCTTTCCGCATCAGCCCTTTTCTAGCAAGAGTTGAGATGTTGGTTGGGTACTCTACTCGATCCATGGGTAAATAAACTGCCGAGTCTTGGCTGGTTTGCTGTAATGCTTCTTTAAAGGATCTCAGCTTTAAATACAGTTCGTCGTAGCTAGAGCGTTTTTCGGAACTTAAAACCTGGTATGCGGAGAAAATGCGAATGAATTCGATTTCAGAGCCAGTTTTGGGGATATCAGGATGAAGAAACTTAGCTAAACGACGGAAACTGGTTCGCACAGCTTCCGTCGTTGCCCCGAAAGGAAGCCTGAGGGCTTCGTAGTAGTCGGGTACAGAAAGATTGGCTTTGACCACTTAAGGCTCTTGGAAATCTCCACCCACAGTGACTTCAAGTATAGTCTCGCTTACTTCTCGAGCTTGCACCTTGCCTCGGCTCATGATGTAACGATCAACGGAACGCAAGACTTCTAAAAGTCGGTCTCTATAGGTTCGAACCAAGCGCATTCTATCCCAGGGAGATTGGATTTTGTCTAGTTCGTAGGAATTGATAGTGTCGTCGGCTACCGTTACAGTTCGTACTGAGACAGTCAGACCTTTGACTCCACCATTGGATGCAGAGTTCTTCATTTCTCTGTAAATTGTGACAGGCTCTTTGTGGTGTTGTGTTAGCGATTTTCGAGACCAGAAACTGATTTCATCGAGTGAAAAGCCTCCTCCTTCTGCACCGCCGCCACCTTTTAACTTCATCACATAACGAGAGTGTTGAACATACGGAGATTCGTAAGGCAAATGAATATCTCTCGCATAACCAACTTGACCGTAACGCGAGTCCTTCATTCTTTTTTCGAAGCTAAGGAATTTCAGCTTTTCGTTGATTTGGTTGTGGTACTCGTCTATTTCTTTTCCCAGTTTGTCTACCAACTCTTGTTGTCTAGGGTTGTAAGGGATTACGGCAATACTGCCGTCCGGTGCCAGTTTATAAGGATCGTTTTGGAGCCCTTCTTTTTTGGGTTCGTCAGCAGAATACAGTCCTGCGACATAAATCAATGAAAGAGCGCATATAAGTCTTTTGAGCATAAAAACTCCCAGGGGTTTGTCTCTATATGTATTTTCGTCTTTCAGAAGGAAATCATTAAATTTGCTGAAAATTTAGGTTGAATAAAAAAACCTTTTGTAGAAACCTATGAACAGCCAATCTTATGGAAATCAGTTTAAAAAAAGTAGAAGACAGCTTCGTTATCAGCATTTCGGGAAGCTTGGACATTTACACTTCTCTCGATTTTAAAAATTTCTTAGAATCCAATGTTCCGCAAGGAAACGGCGATAAACTACATGTACTCATCAACTTAGAAAAACTAAACTACATTGACTCCTCCGGCATCGGAATGTTGATCAAGCAATTGAACTACGTTCAAGAGCTAAAAGGAAAGTTTTCTATTGCAAACATGAAGCCCGCTATCGAAAAAGTTTTCAAAGTCGCTGGTCTTACCAGTTATTTTCAGACCGTTAGCGAAGCAGAATTCAGAGAAAAGTACAGCGGGGCATAGTCCGCCTTTTTACAGACGTTCGTCGGATTGCGTTAAGAAAGCATCCCAAATCCCCCAAAACCTACCCACCTCGTTTTGACTTGGTTTTAGTAAAATGTTTGCACGCCCTCCCTGTAAAGAACTGGGCTCCAAAGGTATGCGAACTGGGTTTTCAAATCCTTTTCCTTTAGAAACATGCACTGTTTTGAGTTCCTTTCCGTTTACAAAAACAGATAGGCTTCGGGTCTTGAACCTAGCCTTTGCTGTCGGACGGTACTTGGTTAAATCCAAGATCAAATAAACGGGCTTTAGTTGGTCTTTTTCATGAATTAGAGTAAATTTCAATCCATTTTCGGGAATCATTCGGCAAACTGAATCCTGTAAACCGAAAGCGGGATGGTCTTCATCCAACGCATAAAACTGGTACAATGCCCATGTTTTTAGCTCGGGATACGTGCCAATGTCTTCTGTAAGAAGCCCTTCTTCAACGCCAAAAGACAGAAAATTCTTAGGCTCTTTCTCTTGGGCGAGTAAGGCCTTAGGAAAAGCCAAAGTGCAAATTCCAAAGAAAAGAATTGATTTGCAGATGGGATTGACTAGTTTCAATGGAAACACAGTAATCCTATCGGAAGAGTTCGGGACAGAACCCCTTTGAAAATCATCAATCCAACCACTCTAGATCCAAGTTTTTTTAAAAAAGGTTCCGTATTGACCTTAGGGAATTTTGACGGAATTCACATTGGCCACCAAACTCTTTTAAAACGAATCACGGAATTGGGGCAAAAAGACGATTTACCTTCCGTTGTTGTCACCTATTCCCCCAACCCAGCCGTTGTATTAGGTTCGCGATCGGATTTTCGCTACCTCATGGACGAATCTGAAAAGATCAGGCAAATCCAAGAGTTTGGGATTGATTGCTTGATGCTTCTGGAGTTCAATATAGAGCTCTCAAAAATGTCAGCCGAAGATTTTCTAAAGGACATCATCATTGGTCAATTGAATGCAAAGCATATTGTCATTGGCTTTAACCATTTCTTTGGAGCAAACAGGCGAGGAAACGTAGAGCTACTTCGCAAGTATTCAGAAACATACGGCTATACT
>JAIXRB010000011.1 GCA_027485405.1 Leptospiraceae bacterium
GTGGACCTTGGAGTCAACGGCTACGGCATTTTGGCCATTGGTTCTTTATAGTCTGGCTATCCCTTTTTATAGTGCAAACAAGGTATTGATTTCTTCCTACTATGCTTTTAAAGATACGAAAACGCCTTTGAAAATCCAAATGCTTTCGTTTTGTTTGAGTGTTGTTTTGAGTCTTTCTTTTATGGGGTTATTCTTGCATTCCTCGATAGCTCTGGCTTCTGCTGTATCTGCCACTTCTACTTTTACCTTTCTTTCTTTTCATTTAAAAAAGCATAAGGCACGGTTCCTTGTTCTGCCACTTTTGAAAAAAATGTCTAGATTACTTTTGCCGGCACTTTCTTTGAGTCTCTGGATTCTGTGCGTAAATTTTTTTGGAAAAGCTTCCTTCTTTGATCAAGTATCTCCGATCTTAGGTTTTGCAAATGCTTCCCGATTGTATTTGATTATAGCCATTTTACCTGCAGTCGGAGTTTATTTTTTGGTAGGCTATGCTTTGCAAATTCCAGAAGCTGAAATGTTTCTTGGCAAAATCTTAAAGAGAAAAAGGAAATAAGTTTTGGATTCTTTCACTCGTCTTTTTCCCGTTTGGGTACTACTTGCGAGCCTTTTAAATTTTCTCTTTCCATTTCTTTTGGATTGGATGACTAGTTCTCATATATCTTTTTTATTAAGCCTCATTATGCTTGGGATGGGGATTACCTTAGAAAAGGAAGATTACTTTCGAATCAAACAAATGCCTTTGGTGGTTTTGACGGGTGTGGTTTTGCAATATACCATTATGCCTTTTTTGGGTTTTTCCCTAGCTCAAATTTTGAATCTCCCGCCTGCCCTGAGCTTTGGAGTCATCTTGGTTTCTTGTTGCCCCGGCGGAACTGCTTCTAATGTCATCTGTTATCTGGCAAAGGCGGATGTGGCACTCAGTGTTACTTTGACAACTATATCTACTTTGCTTGCTGTGGTTCTAACGCCGTATCTTTCTTATCTATTGATGGGAAGTCGAGTGGATGTGAATGCTTGGGGACTTTTTTTAAGTACCTTGCAAGTGATTGTAATTCCAGTAATTTTGGGGTTGTTTCTAAAAAACTATCTTCCTAAAACGACTGCAAAAATTTTGCCTTTCGCTCCTCCAATTGCCGTGATAAGCATTGTTCTGATTGTTTCTTCCGTTATTGGGAAGGGCAAAGCGAGCTTTCTTTCCGCTGGAGTTGAGCTTTTCACCGCAGTTATTCTATTGCATGGTTTAGGTTTTTTAATGGGATATTTGATTTCAGTTCTTTTGTTTAAAAACCAAAGAGTGGCAAGGACAATTTCTATTGAAGTCGGAATGCAAAATTCAGGTTTGGGAGTTGTTCTTGCCAAACTGCATTTTGCAGATCCCATGACTGCTTTGCCTGCGGCACTATCGAGTCTTTGCCATTCGCTGATTGGGAGTAGCCTTGCTTCCGTTTGGGCAAGAAAAAAAGTTAAAAACTAAACCACGGATTCACATCGATGACAGAGATTACGATCGGGTTCTCCCATTTCGATTGTATGCCTCCAGCATCTCGGGCATTCCGGTTCTTTTGGCAATGTGACCATGACTTGGTATGATTCTGATTTAAACTCAGAAATCACCTCGGCAGGATGTGAAGAATTCAATGCATCGATTTCTACTTGGGAAACGACTAAATAGAGTGCCCAGTCTTCCTTGGAAAGGGAAGTAAATCTAGGATCATTGCTAAAAAATAGCACCTTACCTTCCAATGATTTTCCAAGACTTCCTTTTTTGCGTGCTTCTTCCAAAGCTTTTTGCACGGATTCTTTCACTTCAAAAATAAAAGCAAATTCGTTGTCTAGGTTTGCATTTTCGTGTTCGGAAAGATCTCGAAAATCATGAAAGAAAACCGAATCAGTGTTGCCCAGTTCTTGCCAAACTTCTTCGGCAGTGAACGAAAGAATAGGGGCAACTAGGAGGGCAAGGCTTTCACAGATTTTTCGTAAGGCGAATGCAGAAGACTTTCGCTCTTTTGAGTCTTTGTGGTTGCAATACATTCGATCTCGAATGATTTCAAAATAGTCTTGGGAAAGATCACCCGAGATGAAAAGCAAAAGTCTTTGGTAGACCAAATGGAACTGATAGTTGTTATAGTATTCTTGTAATTCCTTGTTTAGCTTAGCTAACTTAGATAAATAAAAAGCATCGATTTTCTCAAGTGCTGGCTTAGAGTCCTCTTGTTTGGAAGCACAATTGCCAAGCAGATAACGGAATGTGTTTCGTATCTTTCGATAGGACTCTGAAACCAGCTTGATTCCGTCTTTTGTAAGTCGCAGGTCATCTCGAAAGTCCTGAGAAGAAATCCAAAGCCTCAGAACATCGGCTCCGTTTGTGCCAATGACTTCACTTGGTTCGATCCCATTGCCCAATGATTTGGACATGGCTCTACCTTGGTCATCTAGGGTATACCCATGGGTTAGGACTGATCGGTAAGGCGGAAATCCCCTGAGTGCCATGGAAGGCCAAAGAGAACTTTGGAACCAACCTCGGTGCTGGTCAGAACCTTCTAGATAAAGGTCTGCAGGCTCAGAGTCCAAAGAGTCTCCAAAAACTGCAAAATTAGAAACACCCGAATCAAACCAAACGTCCAAAATGTCTTTGTCTTGTTTCAAGTCGGTACTGTTGCATTTTGTGCAATGTGAATTAGGTGGAAGGAGGGATTCTGCTGGTTCAGAATACCAAACCTCTATTCCTTTTTGTTTAACTATATCAATGAAATACTGGATACTTTCTTTTGTTAAATGTGTCTCTCCGCAGTTTTGGCAAGTAAAACTTGGGATGGGAACTCCCCAGTTTCTTTGGCGGGACAAACACCAATCCGGTCTGGATTCCACCATGGACTGGATTCGGCTAATGCCCCAGTCCGGGATCCACTTAACCTTTTGAATTGCGGAGAGAGAATTGCTTCGAAGACCATTGTGGTCAATAGATAGAAACCACTGCGGGGTGGCTCTAAAAATCAAAGGTTTTTTGCTTCGCCAGCTGTGAGGATAGGAATGCTGAAACTCTGAATAATGAAGCAAAGCTTCTTTTTCCTTGAGAAGTTCAACGATTTTAGGGTTTGCGTCCCAGATTTTTATTCCCTTCATCATGGGGAATTCGTCCGTATAGCGGCCATAGTCATCTACTGGAGAGTAGGCGGGTAGTCCGGCTTGGGTTCCCACTCTATAGTCGTCGGTTCCATGGCCCGGTGCGGTATGCACACAGCCAGTTCCAGCATCCAAAGTAACATGGGGTCCAAACAAAGGAATGGAATCTTGAGGAAGAAAGGGATGTTGGAAAACCATTGCCTTTAATTCTTCATTGGTCAGTCGTTTGGTTTTTATAAATTCTTTGCCTACTTTTTGAGAAACGGATTCAGCCAAACCCTCTGCGAGGATGTAGTCCTTTCCCTCACTGGAATAAAAGGCATAGTCTAGTTCTGGATTGAAGCAAATTGCTAAGTTAGCCGGTAGAGTCCAAGGTGTTGTGGTCCAAATGAGGCAATACGAATTGGGTCGGTTTTTTATAGGGAAGGCAACGTAAATAGACGGGGAAGTATGGTTTTGGTATTCTATTTCGGCTTCGGCATGAGCCGTTGCTAAATCAATGCACCAGTAAACAGGCTTTTTACCTTTGTAGACATAACCTTTTTCAAAGAGTTTTCCAAAAACTTCGACAATCTTTGCTTCAAAGCTAGGGTCCATTGTTAAATACTTTTGGGACTCTTCCCAAAAACAAAGGAATCGATCTAAGTCTTTACCTTGCTTTGAAACAAATTGGTCAGCGTATTCGCGACATTTTTTACGAAGGTCATGAGGAGAGGTGCTTCGTGCGTCTTTGCCTAAGTTTTTTAGAACTTGGACTTCGATGGGCAAGCCATGGCAATCCCAACCTGGAATCATTCCAGCCTGAAACCCAGAAAGGTTTTTGGATTTAACTATAATGTCTTTTAAAATTTTGTTTAAAGCATGTCCTAAATGAAAGTTCCCGTTGGCGTAAGGTGGGCCGTCGTGTAAGGTGAAAGTTTTTTTCCCTTTTCTGATTTCCTGCATTTTAGAAAAAGTTTTTTCTTGTTTCCACTTTTCGATTTGTGCCGGTTCTCTTTTGGCGAGGTCAGCCTTCATGGGAAAGTTGGTTTCGGGCAAGAGAACGGTTTTCGAGAAGGGGTTTTCTTTTTCTACTTTTGCCATGGTGTAATTTCCAGTTTTTAGAATCGGGCTGTTAGGAAAACGGAAAAAACTAGATTTTGACCCGCACCTTTGGCAGTTCGTCTCTGAGTCGAATAACGTCCTCCTTTTCGAGCATTACTTTTTGCAGAGTCAGCTCTTGTAAAAAACCCAGTAATTTTAAGTTCTTGGGAAGGCCTGTGATCTTTCGGCAGAGGGTCAGATCGAGCTTTTTCAGATTGGGGATCTGGGCTAGGATCTCCACATCTTTATCAGTGAATGCAATCTTTGTTTCATCTAAGGCAAGGATTTCTAAGTTTTTCAAACTAGGAAGGGAGCTTGGCACTTCTGCGATTTCCGTTCTGCCGAGCAAAAGAACTTTCAAATTGGGCAGGTTTCCAAAATTTGCGGGAAGCGAAGATAGAGTGTTTCCATACAGGTTTAATAGCCTTAGCTCTTTCAGTTCGATAAACGAATCTGGGAGAGAGGATATGGAATTGTAAGGGATCTGCAATTCTTCAACCTTTTGTAGATTTGAAATGGTGCTAGGAATGGGTCCTAATTCTTTGTTGGAAATAGAAACGATTGTCAGTTGGGCACTGTTTTGGATCAGAGTTTCCCAATCTGCTTTCTCTTTGGCACAGGACAGGAAAAGGATAAAAAAAACGGAAAGGATTGGGGCTTTTTGTAGGAGCTTCACGATTATATCTTTTGGACTTCACTTGCTCCTTGCAAATCGATTTTTTTCTTTACAGCGAGGTTCTTTCGCTTAGAATTTTAGCATGATCTCAGTTGCCAAACCTCTCCAAAAATTAGACCTATTCAACCCGACTGAAGCCCACTTAGACTTACGAGACTCTGTTGCTAATTTCAGTAAACGAGAACTAGATGAAACCGCGAAAGAAATGGATGAAAGGGAAGAGTTTCCAATTGAATTGTTCCGAAGATTAGGGACGGAGATTGGAATTTTCGGAGTTACTATCCCCGAAGAAGCTGGAGGTTTGGGTCTAGATCCGCTTGCAAGCGTTATCGTTCATGAGGAAATGTCGAAATACGATCCTGGTTTCACTTTGTCGTATTTGGCTCACGAAGTTCTTTTTGTAAACAATCTGTTCTATTCAAGTAACAAAAGGCAACAAGAGAAGTATCTGCCCAAAGTGCTTTCGGGAGAATGGGTCGGCGGAATGGGCATGACTGAACCCGGAGCTGGAACCGACGTTTTGGGAATGACTACTTCGGCTGTCAAGAAAGGGGATCGTTATGTGATAAATGGAGTTAAACAGTACATTACGAACGGTTCCATTGGCAATTGTTTTTTGTTGTATACCAAATTGGATAAATCTTCAAAGAAGATGACCTCTTTTGTTATAGAGTCTAGCTACAAAGGATTTTCGGTTGGAAAGAAAGAAGAAAAAATGGGTATGCGATCTTCTCCAACCACCCAAGTGGTTTTTGAAGATATGGAAGTTCCAGAGGAGAACTTGATTGGAGAAGAAAACTCCGCAATCACGCATATGATGCGAAACTTGGAAATCGAGCGTGTAACTCTTGCCGCTCAAAGTCTTGGGATTGCTAGTCGCTGTATCGAAATTATGTGCGATTATTCAATGCGCCACAGGGAAGCCTTTCAAAAGAAGTTGATCGACTTTGGACAAATCCAGAGGTTGGTTGCCGAGTCCTACGCAGATTTTTCAGCGGCAAGAGCTTTGGTTTACCAAGTGGCAAGTCAGATTGGACCCGACATTCGAAACTCTTTAGGAGCCGCTTCGGCAAAACTGGTTGCAACAACAATGGCAGAACGAGTGAGTCGAAATGCGATTCAGGTTTTGGGGGGCTATGGATATTGCCGTGAGTATCCTGTTGAGCGCTTGCATAGGGATTCCATCTTACTTTCTATTGGTGGAGGAACCAATGAAGCTATGCAAAAAAATATAGCGAGTGACCTGCGAAAGCTATTTACTGAGTAACAAAGTTTTGTTTTCGTCGTAGAGCCCAACTAGGACAGATTCGCAATCTTTTGAAATGGCGAGGCCGGCAAACTTCGCATTTTCAAAAGTCTTTGCTTCGCCTTCTTGGAAAAAGTATTGTTCGGCTCCAAAGCGAATCTGTGACGAATGCCTATAAAATCGAATGCATCCAACGAGGGCTTCTGATTCCAGATTTGGCTTGGCAGAGGAAGAATTGCTCCAAAAGGGAGGGGAAGCTACTTTTTCTATGATTCGGAAATTCAGGATACCGCTCGAAGACTTTGGTAAGTTTTCCTCTGAGTTCATTACCGCTTCATTAATCGCATAACGAAGTTCCATGTAGTCTCCTTGGAAGAGAGACCTAGGATCAATCGGTTCTAGTTCAAAAAGAACTATGTTTTCATGGGCTTTGATACTTTCTTTTTTGAGGATAGAAAATGTTATAAAAGCTAAGAAAACTAGAAAACCCAAGCCTGTTGCCCATTTTCGGATCATCTTTTTGCCCATCCTTCAAATTGCTTAGAAATGTAAGGCAAAAGAAAGGAAACTCCCAAAAGAAGTAAACCAGTGCCAAGTAGGTAGGCTGACTTTAGCAAAAGAGTGACTTCTAGATTGTAGTAGTAGAGACTAAAGAAAAGAACAAATCCAAGATACGAGAGAATGCGAATTGCCCAATCCGTTTTAAAAAATGAAACAAATAGCAAATAGGTAGAAACGAGAATGCCTGGGTTATAGCGATTCGCATACGTAAACAAGACTAGAATAAAAGCCAAAGCCAACGTTCTAGGGTTTTTAATTCCGAAATCCAAACGATCTAAAATGTAAACAAAGAGAAGTAAGCCGACGAGGAGTGCCAGAACAATGGAAGATTCGTCTAGAATGGATACTGAAATTTCACTGAAAAAAACAAAACTCCCTATTGACAAACTTATGGATCGGAGGCGATTTTCGAGTGAAAACGGAATGGTTCGAAAACAATACAAAGTAAAAACCAGAGAGCCAAAAGGCAAAATACTGGACAAAACAGGAAATTGTATCTCCTGAAAGAAAAAGAAAAGAAAACCTATCACCAAATTGGGAGAAATGAATTGGATAGTTGGTTGAAGCAGAAAATAAAGTCCAAGACCTTCTAACAGAGTAGAAAACAAAAGGTAATAAGCCCAAAGATAGGGAGCTTTTGCATAAATGTAAACTGTGTATAAAAAGAAAACCTTAGACACAAAATAGAGACTTAAAAACAAGCCATCAAAAAAACTGATACTCGTTTTGTTCCGATTCCGAAACAAGGCTCCGAAGGAGATTATATGACCTGAAATAGAAAAAAACAGAGACTTTTCAAAAGAACCAAAAGCTTGGAACATTTGCAAAAATCCAATTGTGAAAAGGAGGGAGAAAAAGCCACCTATGAAGGAAAATAAGGAAAGTAATAGACTTTTTGGTTCTGCTTTCATTTCTCCCACCTACTCGGTAGAGTCTTAAGCCACTGGATCAAAAAAAACGTTACTGAGGCAAAATACAATGAAATCAAAAAAAATGAAAGAAACGAATCCAAGTCTATCCAAACAATGATGTAAGCACAAGATAAAATGAGAAAAGCAAAACAAAGAATTACAAGACCGACAAAATACTGGTAAACAAAGTAAAATAGAGTAAAGAAACCAAAGAGGCTCAAAAGTCCCAAAAAGGTAGTCAATTTATAGGTTAGATGATTCCAATCATGAAATATGCCACTGATTAACTCAGTTAAAATCAAAAGTACAACTAGGGAAAAGAAGTAACTTTCCAAGAAAGGGTATCGTTTTCGAAATATGAGTTCGGAGAACTGACGGAATCCAAAAAAGAGAAAAACATTCCATAGAATTAAGGGAATAAACAAGAAGGAATCTAAGCTAACGTAATAGATCTCACTAAAAAACAAGGAAATGGAAAGAGTTCCTAAATGCAACCAAGGGAAAACAGAGAGTACGGAGAGGGAGGAAAAAACGAAAGGAGCGCTAAAGACAAGCCAAGCAAAAAAAAGATAGAAAGAGTTAGCGCCTGTTTGGTATGTTTGCCCGAATACAAATAGAATTTGGCCAATCAACATAACAGAAACCAGGTAAGAGAGTTCTTTTTTTTGGGATTCGCCCCGGCTAAAAATCGAGTAAATGGTTGAGGCAAATAAAGTGAGAAAAAGAATCCCAAATTTCCCGAATTTTGGCAAATCCTGCCAATGAAAGGCAAAGAAAAAGATGATGCCGACTAAACTAAAAATTGTTCCAAAGAGGCGGAGTTGGAATTGTAAAAAGAGAAGAAAGGATGTCACCAAACTTTGCCTTTTACTTCTGCGTCGGGAATAAATCCAAGCTCCCTGGAATCGATTCCTTCTTCTAAGTTATCAGCTAGAATGTAAAAGGTTTTTTCTGGCACAATGCGGGGCTCGGTATGGTCCGACTGAGATTTTTCTTTAGGGAGAATTGTAATTTTGTCTTTGGTTAAAAAGGGGAAAAGAACTGGATCGAGCGGCAATCCGTTGCGATAGGGAATTCTACTTTTGATTTCTATTCTGTCCCCTGGCTTTCCTACAATTCTGCCAATAAAATAACGATCGGTGATGTCCTTGGGTTCTACATAAACCAAATCACCAACTAGCAAAGCCTTTTGGGAAAACCATTTGCGAATATAAACAGTCTTGCCTTTGGGAAGAGTTGGGCTCATATGAGAATTGGAAATAGAAATGGGGACAATCACCGAATGCTGAAAGAACAGTGCAATCAGGACTCCCAATGCAAGGGGAATGCCCCAGGGCAGAAGAATTGTTGAAAAAGTTGAAGAGGATCGTCGCATTGATTGCCCTAGATTCGAACGTCTAAAAGAATAATCAATCATTCTATATCTATGGAGGAAACCACTCGAAACATACTTATTGAGAAACTCAAAAACCTGGGCAAGGAATCGGGTTGCTACCTTTGGAAAGACCAGAAAGGGGAAGTAATCTACGTCGGAAAAGCAATCAAGCTAGAATCTAGAATCCGAAGTTACTTAAATCCCAACCTATCAGACAAGAAAACCCAGTTTCTCCAGTCAGAGATTGCAGATTTAGATTGGGTGGTTACCCAAAATGAAACAGATGCTCTTATATTAGAAGCGACCTTAATTAAAAAACACAATCCCAGATACAATGTAAGGCTCAAAGATGACAAAAGGTATCCATTTATTTCAGTTAGTCTGAGTGAAATGTATCCAATGGTTTTTTTAACTAGGAAGGCTAGGGATAACGGTGATAAATACTTTGGGCCGTTTACTGATGTTCAGGCGGCAAGAAACACCTTAGAGTTGATTCATAAGATATTCCCTATCCGAAAAACCAAACTAAAACTCCCTCAATCCAAACCTCTCAGACCATGTTTGAATTTTCATATGGGTCGTTGTCTTGGACCCTGCCAAGGAAATGTTTCTCCAGAGGAATATAAAAAGGTAGTAGATCAGGTTCTCAAATTCCTAGAGGGAAACAAAGACAATTTGATCCAAGAAATCAAATTGGAAATGCAAAAGGCATCAGATGCTCTGGAATTTGAACGAGCAATTCATTTACGAAATCGTATCGATTCCATCCAGAAAACTAGACAAAAGCAAATGGTAGTTAGTATAGATGGCGGGGACGAAGATATCGTAGCTTTGGCTGTGAAAGAAAACGAAGGCCAGATTTTGGTTTTAGAAGTAAGAGAGGGAAGGCTTGAATCAAAAAAAACCTTTCCATTCACTGGTTTACTGTATGCTTCTGTTCCAGAAATCATTGAAGCTTTTCTCCGCGATTATTATCTAAAATTGGAAAAATTACCTGGGGAAATAGTTTTACCTATTGCGGCAAAGAAAGAATACGAATCTTTTTTACAGGCACTCCAGATCAAAAACGGGTTCTTACCGAAGTTGAAATTTCCATCTTCTGGTAGGAAAATGTCAATGCTGCGACTTGCTGAGAAAAATGCGGAATTGAGCTTAACAGAGCGAATTTTGGCAACAAAATTCAGAGATAGAACAGATGCATTGCGGGAACTAAAAGAGAATTTAAATCTTTTGGAGATACCGAGAATCATTGAATGCTATGATATTTCCCATTTCCAAGGGAAAGAACCCGTTGCAAGTGGAGTTATGTTTGTGGATGGTAAACCTTTGAAATCTGGCTATCGACATTATCGAATGCGAGGATATGATGGTATCAATGATCCAGGGATGATGCACGAAGTTTTGGGTAGACGACTGACTCGCCTTTTGAATGAAGGTGGGGAACTTCCTCATTTAATCATCATCGACGGCGGTCTCACTCAATTGCAGAGAGCCGCAGAAGTTGCCCAAGCTTTAGAACTCGGAAATCTAGCAATGGTTGGTTTAGCAAAGAAGAGAGAGGAAATTTATTTTCCAGGTGAAAAGAACCCTTATTCCTTTGATAAAAATTCACCCATGATGCGACTCATGCGAAATATCCGAGATGAGGCTCACCGATTCGGTGTCACCTACCAGAGATTGAGGCGAACTAAAGTTTCATTTCGTTCCATTCTGGATGAGATTCCAGATATTGGTCTCAAACGAAAAAAGACTTTGCTTCGGTTTTTTTATTCGCATCCAGACCAAAATGCAATTTCCACACAAGATTTACTGAGTTTAGAAGGGATCGGTCCTGTTTTAGCAGAAAAAATAGTGAAAACCTTAAAAAACCGAAACTAAAGAAAGCCAGAATGAATAGTTCTTTGCCATTTATGGGCAATGAAATTGAAAATCGGCTTTGTCCCAAATTTCTTAGTTTGCCTGCTCTGGTTTTGCAATCCCAAACAAGAGTCCTATTCACAAATTCTACCAGATCTTTTGATTCCGATAGAAGAAAAAATAAAAGTAGAATTCCAATATGGTGAAATTTCTGAACTAAAATCGTTTGATTCTAATTTTTTTTCGTATAGCAAAGAACTAAACAAGCTTTGTTTCCTTTCTAAACCGAATTTCTTTTATCCGTTAGATTCTGGATTTAAATTCACTGTCTGCCGTTCGGTGAACAAAGATGAAACGAAAGATTGGAATGATCTTTGGGACAATGATGATTTTCTCTTTCACTATGAATTTGGCGATATTCAATTTGAAAAAATTAGAAAATCCGAATGGGAAAATCAAAAGAAAGCTCTTTCCACTAAGGAGTTCTGGAAAGAAGGGAGATTGCATACTGGGGAAAGAACAATCTCTAGTTTTGCCCTTCCAGATGGCGAGCTTTATCGTGATAGTATTGGAATTTGTCATTTCGCGTTTCCTACCGTTTCTCTTGAAACAATTAATACGCTTCAGATTTTGCGGTTCCCTTGTCCTTCTTGGAATTCGGATCTAGTTTTATCACAAAACAAAAAATATTTGGATTCCTGCGTTCCAGGTCTTCCTAGTTTAACGGAAAGTTTTCGCCATAGTGAATCCAAGTTGGGAAGGTATCTCGAATTTCAAAATGAGACCTCTCTTCCTCTTTGCCCCAGTCGAAGAGAACTGGAATTTGTTTCCGGAGATGGAAAAAGCAATAAAGCAACCATCGAATTTCCGTTACTTCCCCCAAACGGAATTGTTCTTTTTCGAATCAATTCAGGGATAGCGGGCGATCCCCTAGATGAAAAATTGAGTTTGGAGATTGGAAAAAACGGAAACTGGAAGTTGGGAGAGGCCGTTTTTTATGAAAAAACCTTTTCTTTCCGACATGGGAGCGAGTTTTTTTCTCAATCCCGAAATGGAGATGCCTGCGCTGAGCAATGGAATTTCTACAAAACAAAAGAAGCGTTTTGTGGCAATCCTGGACTGCCCAATCGAATCCGTGAATCTATTGCTACTGCCTCTCCACTTCCTGCTTGCGATCCATCTAAAATCCAGCTAACAGAATTTTATCCTGGCGATGACCGCGGCAATCCCATGTTTCTGGAATGGAAATCGAATGCTGAGACGGCATGCGATGCGTCCGATTTAGAAATCAATTTCCAGGGGGATTCATTTCCTTGGAGTGCAAAAGAAGATAGATGGGAACCCAATCAAATTGTAGTTCTTTCCGCATTTAGCTTTGAGGGTTGGGGATTCTCTTCCAAAGTTAGGGGACTCAGTACCCGTAGAATTGATTTTGGATACCCTGATCTAGCTTGGAAAAGTCGGAAGAAGGAGTCCACTGTTTCAATTTTTCCTGCCGGTCTTCCCATCCCTATAATCAAAAAACTCCAAGGACCAAGTTTCTCCCTTCTTCCAGATGGAAAAGGAAACTGGTTTCCGTATCCGTCGAATACCCCGGGTTCTGCGTCTATTTTTGACAAAGACTCTTTAGACTCTCTATCTATTTCGGAAATTTATTTGGAATCTGGGTTTGATGGGATTCGGACAAGCCCAGAAGATAGGTTTCTCGAATTTCAATCTCCTTTAAACAAAGAAGGGTTTTTTACATTTAAACTCACCAAACGAGGTAAAGAAGAGAGTTTTATCTCTTACAAACCTCTAGGAGACGATTTTATAGTTCTGAGCAATAGAGCAAAGAACTGTTTGCCTGACGGTTTTTTCATTCTTCCTGATGGAACTTTGACTGCAGAAGACTTAGAGATACAAACTTCTACTGAAAGCGACTGGGTTTATAAGCATAGATTTTGGGGGGATTTTGGGCGACGCAGTTTTCACCCAGAAAGATCTCCTTTTTTCTATTCCGTTCACTCATCTAGTCATTCCAGCTTTGAACCAAGGTGTCGAGATTTTGTGTTTGCAAGCCCTGGTTTCTCAAGCAGAAAGGTGAACCGTGTTAAATCTACTCTTTCGGGTCAAAGGACTGTTTCCACCTATCATTTCGTAGAACCGCCAACCCAAGGAACCCATCGAGTGGGTAATGGAGAGAATTGGACAGCTTTTGAAGGTTTGACTCCACCAAACGTAAGCGACTTTGCGGAGGGCGAAGTGCTCTTTTCAGAATGGAATTTTTCTGCAAACAAAGAGTTTAGGATTCATAGAAAGGGTGACCTAGAGATAACCGCATTTTCACGCCATCCCAATGAATCGCAGAACGAATGGATTCGATTTTGCAATCGAAGTGGTAAGTCGCTTTCCCTTCAGAATCTATTCATTCGTGATGAAACTAGCTCCGACCGAATTGTTCCTTATGCGCAAAGGTTTCCAACCACCCTGCCTCGAATGCGCCAAACACATTCAATGATTTTAAATTCGCTAGAGCTCCAAAGTGAAAGATGTGCCATTTTAGTTGATCCCGATGGCAGAGATTGGCGCTGGCCGATTGAGTTCTACCAAAATGATCTTTTACTAACAATTGTTTCGACATCCACTTTGGGAAATGGTCTGGCCATAGGAGAAAGCTTTTCCTTGGTAGATCAGTCGACAGCAAGGCCAAGAGTGCTTGCGACCCTTGGACAAATTAGTTCCAATTCCTTCTTTAGAATTGAGGAAAAGATTGGACAAGTGATTACGCTTAAATCCAACACATTAGGTGATGAACCTTCCGATTATGTTCTTGTTTCTGAGGGCGATTTCCAATGAGAAAGCTCGCTCTAGTTTTAACCCTCTGTCTTGGAATCTGGGAACTTAGTGCCGAATCCAAATCTATCGAATTTGGATTGGAAACAATGTACTCTGACATCCAGGTCCTGAAAGGCAATCAGAGGGAAATTCCAGGCTGGTTCTTGTCGCAAGGATTCGAAGAAATGCAATCAACTTCTTATCGGAATAGAGAGTCGCGTCCACTGATTGCCGCTTCGATGCACTTTGATAACTCTAACGAATGGAATCGATCAGAAGGAAAGCTTTACATTGCAAAGGGGCAGAGTGATTCTCCAAGACTACTATTGGATAGAAATGCTTATACCGCCTTTCCATTATTCTCTTACATGCTAGGCGTAGGAAGAAGAGAAAATAGATTTCATACTTCACCATTCCAAGGATATGCGGATGGGACGGATGGATTATTTCTGGAAAAAAGCAGTGCTAGGGGTTTACTTCAAATTTCTTTGTATGATCATTATTCTGGCTTCCAATTGTTCGAGAAAGAAATCTATAGAAAAGCTACTACCACAAGCGAGGGTTTTCGTAGAAGGCATGGAATCGGTTATACGACACTAGGGGATTTCCGTTTTTCCATCGGTTGGCAAATCATTCTACCGGGTTCTTTTGGTCGCTTAAGCCAAGAGAACACGCAAAAGAAAACAGAACAAGGTGGAGATGGGGATTTTATTCATTCGGCAAACTTGGGGTTACAAAAGGATTGGAAATCTTTTCGAGTCTTTGGTCAGTTCTTTTATACTAAGGGTAGAGATAGAATCGAAGGAAAGACTCTCGTTATACAAGGAGAAGCTATCCAGCTGGGTTTTGAATACCAAGTAAAACAGTATAAGCTCCGATGGGCAAGCCATATAAGCGACGACGATGCCAGAAAAGAGGGGAACCAGATTGAGAAAGTGGGGCATATTGGGACAGGAGCACATTTTGGTTCGACTCCCTTTCTTTCTCAGATCCTCCAAGTTTACCCAGGTTCTTGGTTCCAAAGCCAAGGTTTAGAAAGAAGCCCAACCTGGGCTAAAGGAAGATCTTACGGAGTTTACTCAGAAGTTTTCTTTGACACTCAATTCAGCGTCTTTCACTTTCAATTGTTCGGTGGATACTATGTCCCCAGAAAAAGAACGGGTGATTCAGAAGGACGACTCAGCTTAAAACGAGAAAACTACGAGGGTCTTTTTCTTTTAGAAACTGGATTTGGCTTGGAATGGAAAGAATCGGATTCTTATCAAATTGGATTCCTTATTTCGCAATTGAATTCTGACCAAATTTCAAACCTGCAAGGGAGTTTTGCTAGTTTCTACGGAAGGGTAGCTTTATGAAATTGTTACGCATCTTAGTTTCGATCATGCTTTGTTTCAGTTGTCAGACAAAAGAATCAAAAACGGTAGGAACTGAATTTCTGCAATTTTTGAATCCAGTAGCTCAGGAAAAAATCCTTTTTTCTTACCCAGGTAGAGACATCCCCGAAGAAAAAAAGAAAGAAGTGCATCGAACTATCTTGCGACTCATCCAAGAAGCTAAGGTTTCTATAGACGGTTATTTTTATAGTTTCAATGATTTGGAAATGCTCATAGCTTTGCGCGAAGCCACTAACAGAGGAGTTATGCTGAATTTAATTGGAGATAGAGAAGAGGAATATGAAGAGGCAAAGAAGTTTTCCATTCCAATTCGAAAGTGGAACGAATCAGGAATTCATCATGTAAAGGTGCTGATCTTTGATAAAACAAAAGCTTTCTTCGGCACTGGAAATTTCTCGGGCCATGGGCTGATCCGCGATAACAATGCGTATTGGGTCTGGAATCTAAAAGAAGAAGAAGGAAACCGACTGATTGAACATTTAGAATTAAAACAAAAATCTGGAGATTTTCGTTCCAGTGCAGGTAACCTTATCTTTGCGCCAGAAGCAGGAAAGCAAATCCAAGACATTTTGGTGGATTCTATCGAAAAAGCCAAGTTCCAAATTCAATTTTTAATTTTTACTCACTACGATCCTGTGATCAGCTATGCCTTGCTTCGTGCTTCCAGACGCGGTGTGAAAGTGGAAGGAATCTACAACCAACCCATCAATCCCGAAGGTCAATGGCTCTCAAAACATTTGAGTTTTCCTTCGCAAATCTATCTAGAGGAAAATGAAGACTTTGAAATCAGAAATGGTGTGTTTTACGGGGGACTTTTGCACCATAAAACAATGATCATAGACAATACAAATGTTTTAGTTGGGTCATACAATTATACAGTTTCAGCTCGGGATGATAACAGGGAATTGTTTACCTCATTTCAAAATCCTGCCATCGTGCAAGAGTTTGCCAGGGAGTGGGCAAGAGTCAAGTCACACTCTCGAACTTTAAATAGCGAAGATAACCCAGAAGATATGCACTCCTACAATGTCACAGAATATGCATTAGGAGGAGAAACTTTCTTTGGGCTATGGAGGCGAAAAGGCAATTCACCCTGGGACAAGAATTCATCCGGTCTATCTTCCGAGATTCGGCTTTCTTTGGCTCACGATGGCCGGGGCTTTCTTGAGTCAGAGGAACGGTTTATCAGTAAGTCTGAAACTGCGACAGAGTTCGAAAGTTTGTTTCGAGTAAGGGAACCTTTGCCGATCCAAAGCCTACGCTTGAACCCAACATCGTATGATATAGTCTTACCAACACCTTTTCCTGATTTTTCCGTCTGGGATGGAAAAACAAAACCAGTGCAATTGAGGCCTAACATCATATTAGTCGAAAATCGAGCCATCCATCGGTTCCCTGCATCGTTTCGTGCCGAACTAGCCAAGGGTCAATTTGTTGTCGCACAAGGAGAAGGGGGAGCGGGTTATTTTTGTTCCATGGGAGTGGGGCGCAATCTGCCGAAGTTTATCGAATATCTTTTGCAGAGAATTTCTAGAAAGGGTGGTGAAAGAAGAGACTGTCTTTTGTTCTCAATCTAGTTTGTCCTCCAGAATGGGAACCAATAGCTTTGCAATTTCATCATGCATTTTCATGTAGTTATTGATTCCAAGATGAACAATCTTGGTGTTCACATCATTCAACATGGATTTTATGATTTTTTCCAATTCGTTTTTTGTTTCATCATTTAACTTAGAATTGTGAATTGTATCGCTCATGCAAACCTACTTGGACTTCTAACAATAATCTTCAACTTTCAAAATTAAGTCCAATCCTTTAGTTCCATTTTTTTCAAATCAGGGACAAGGCGAATGGTCAGAAAAACCACAACAATGGTCATTATGCCTCCAAAGACCACAGAACCTACAGGCCCTAAAAGCTTTGCTGTCACGCCAGATTCAAAGGCTCCAATTTCGTTGGAAGAACCAATGAAAATTTTATTGATTGAAGAAACTCTACCCCTCATCTCATCGGGGGTCATAGTTTGCATGATTGTGCCTCGGATCACAACTGAGATGCTGTCGAAGGCTCCTGAGAAAAAAAGAGCCAGTGTAGAGATCCAAAAGATAGTAGAAAGCCCAAAAACCAACATGCAAACCCCAAACCCTATGACACTTACCATCAAAAGTTCCCCGGATCGATGCAAAGGTGGCTTTGTTGTTAAATAGTAAGCCATGACCAAAGCTCCCAGCGAAGGAGCCGCCCTTAAAATCCCAAGACCCTCGGAACCAACCTGTAAAATATCTCTGGCAAAAATAGGCATAAGTGCTGTTGCTCCACCAAACAAAACTGCAAACATATCCAGACTCATTGCACCGAGCATCATTTTATTGCCGCGCACATAATGCAGACCAGCAAACAGACTGGTCCAAAGTGGTTCCTTCTCTTTCTTTTCTAAGAGCGGCCTTTTGGGGACAACGATCAACAGTAGCAAAGGTAAGCCGATACAAATACAATCCGCTAAATAAGCGGCTTCAATTCCAAGGGATCCATACAGTAGACCTCCTATGGCAGGACCAAGCACGGCACCTGCCTGAAAGCTTGTACCCATCCATGCCGCACTATGAGGGTAGTGCTCCCTTGGAACAATCTGTGTGACAAACCCAAAGATCGCGGGAGCAATGAACCCTCTGGCGATGCCTGAAATAAAGATAACAAAAAAGATAGGATAAGCTAGATATGCGTCCAAAAGAAACTTCCAAGGTCCAGTGAAAAGCAGAAGGGAAAGGGAACACAAAAACAGAACGAACAAACTAACTAAGATAATTTGTCTTCGTTCAATCAAATCAGCCAAATGACCAGCATACAAAGCAACTAAAATTGAGGGGATTGCTTCAAATAAACCCACCAAACCTAAATCCAATGGATTGTAGGTCAGTTCATAAACTTGCCAGCCCACAATGGTCGCTTGGATATAAACTGCCAAGACCATAAAAAAACGAGCTAATATGAAAAATCGGAAATCTCGGATTCCTAAAACTGGATTCTGGAAGATTTTCATTCGTTGTTGGATTTAAGAAAGTAAAGAAGCAGTGCCGCAACCATATGCGGGTGGTGGATCGTTCCATCCCGAAGGTATTCTTTGGCTTGTGCCGGAGTTGCGAGAACAATTTCAATGTCTTCGCCTTCATCGAATTCGGTTTCGCTCGAAAGTTCCACATCTAAAGCAAGGTAGGAGTATGCCCAATTGGTAAACATAGCTGGATTTCCAGAAAGTTTGGCAAGCAGTTGAATGGAAGCATCATTGGTCGTATAACCCGTTTCTTCTCTCAATTCTCGTTTGGCTGAAAGGAAGGCCGCATTTTCACCCACCTCATCCACAATTCCCCCTGGAACTTCTAAACTCGGTTCCCCGATTCCATGTCTGAATTGCCGGACCAAGACAATTTCCCCAGATTTTGTGATAGGAACAATATTCACCCAATCTGGGGAATCGATGACAAAGTATTGTTTTTTACGATTCTCTCTTGGCAAAGGAGCGAGAAAACTCTTCAATTGAAAGATTGGGGTTTTGAAATGCAATGCCCAATCGGCTTTGGAACGCATACTTCCAGATTCATAAAAAGAAAGGAGAGGGGAAGGTTTTTTCCAATTTTCCCTCGACCAGGGTTCAGAAAAAAGAATTATGTCCCTTGGTCTCTATGAAACTCAACTCCAATCAAAAAAAGGCAGTCGAAACAACGGAAGGCCCTCTTTTAGTTTTCGCTGGAGCCGGTTCCGGAAAGACAAGAGTCATCACAAACCGAATTGCCTCGATGGTGCTAGAAAAGCAGATCCCAGCGGGGTCCATTGTCGCGCTATCATTTACTAATAAGAGCGCAGGGGAGATGAAAGAAAGGCTCCGAAAGATGGTGCCTAAAGAAAAGCTAAAAGGTATCGTACTTTCAACATTTCACTCGTTAGGTCTCCGAATTTTAAAAGAGCATATCCAGGTTTTGGGGTACGGGGAAAAGTTCATCCTCTTCAATGCAAACGACCAGGAATCCTTTGTTTCCGATTTGATTAAATTGCATAAGCTGGATCCAAAGAAAATCCCCCCGAAAGATGTCATCAAATTTATCAGCTTACAAAAAAATACGCAAGGCTCTTCCGGTGCGCAGAATGAAACTGGTTTTGACGAGTTGTTTGCCATTTTAGAAGACTACCAATCCGAAATGAAAAAAAGAAACACTCTTGATTTTGATGATTTGATACTTTTGCCCAAAGAAATCTTAAAAAAACATCCGGAAATCGCAAAAAGTTATCACAAAAAATTCCATTACTTTATGGTAGATGAATTTCAAGACACCAATCAACTTCAATACGATTTTTTAACCCTTTTCCGCGGTGAATCACAGAATCTTTGTGTGGTGGGGGATGATGACCAAAGTATCTATGCTTTCCGTGGTTCTAATGTTGAGTTAATCCTAAACTTTGAGAGAGAATTTCCAGGAGCGACTGTGGTAAGGCTCCTAGAAAACTATCGTTCGGCGGCACCGATCATCCAAGCCGCTAATTCCCTAATCAAAAACAACAAAAGTCGAAAAGAGAAGGAGTTGTATTCTCTAATTCCAAGTACTGAGTTAGTTTCTGATTTCGAAGTCTCCGATGAAAAAGAAGAAGCTGTCTTTGTTGCAAGCCAGATCCAGTCCTATTTAGTTAAGAATGAGTACCAAGGAAATCAAATTGCGATTCTCTTCCGCACCAATTACCAATCTCGCCCGTTTGAAGAAGAATTGAGGAATCGGAACATTCCGTACAAAGTTGTCGGCGGTTACAATTTCTTCGATCGAAAAGAAGTTAGAGATTGCATAGCCTATTTACGTTGCATTGCAAACCATAAGGACGATTTGTCTCTCCAGAGAATTTTAAACTATCCTAAGCGAGGCATTGGTTCTGGTAGTTTGCAGATTCTCCTTGCCGAAGCTCAGTCGAAAGGGATTCGATTGTTCGAAGTTTTCTTACGAATCTGCGAATCACCGGACTATCTACCCGAAGTAAAAGCAAAAGTGCGCCAAGAAATCTACCAACTGGTTGAGATTTTGGAGACCTACCAAAAGAAATTTTTCCAAGCGGACAAAATGTCCCTTGTTCTAAAGGAGCTGATCCAACAAGTAGGCTTGGAAAACGCAATTCGGCTAGAAGAAGAAGAGGAAAAGATAGCCAAGGCTCGGATTTACAACCTGTCTGAACTAGTGAACATGATGTCTTTTTTTGAGGCAGAAGAAGACAAAGAGGAAGCCCCTACCTTGTTTTCCTTTTTGATCCGACTTTCCCTCTTAATGGAAGACGATCCTAAGGAAGAAGAAGGCAAAGAAGACCGAAGGGTTCAACTACTTACCATGCACCAGTCCAAAGGACTCGAATTTGACCTAGTTTTTGTGGTAGGGCTAGAAGAAGGCATACTTCCAAATTCTAGAGTCATGGACAACCCAGAATCGGTCGATGAAGAAAGAAGGTTGCTCTACGTTGCCATGACCCGTCCCAGGAGAAAATTGTACTTGACTCATTCCCAAACTCGTAGGAAATTTGGGGAGCAAATGCAAGCGGAGCCGTCTCGGTTCCTCTTAGAATTGGACAGATCGGTGGTGGATTTCCACCCTTTAGGCGAAATGCCTAAAGAAGAGGCAATAGAAGGCTTCCTAGCTGATCTGGAGAAGTTAAAGGTATGTTGAAACAATTACTTACGATTACAATCCTTGGTATGTTTGCGCTCCATTGTGGAGCGAAAGAGCAAACAGTGCGCTATAGCGGGGGAAACCCACGCCTAAACGCTCAAAACCATTTAGCACAGATCCAAAAACTGGATGGTGAACTCAAATCCTCTAGATCGGACGAAGAAAAAGGAAAAATCCTTTCACAAAAAGGAAAACTTTTCTTAGAACTAGGCAGGTATGAAGACGCAATTTCCGCTCTGGGAGAAACACTTACCCTTCGTACTCCCCCTGTTAACCAATCTGAAATCAATCTTAACCTCGGAAAAGCCTATATCGGAAAAAACGAATATGGCAAAGCAATCCAGTATCTCAACCAGGCTGAACGTTCAGATAGGAACTTCAATCCAGAAGAGCGGAAAAAGCTAGTGGTCCAATCCTTGGTAGCTGAGAAAGAGTTCTATCCTGCTTTGGCGGCTCTTTCAAAGAATTACCACAAAGGCAACCAAAAGAAAGATAACTTCTACTACGAAACTGCCGCAAAGACTTATTTAAAAATGGGTTTTGAGTATAAAAATCTTGGTTTCTATAAAAAGAGCTACCAAGTAGCTAGCCTCGGCCTCCAAGAATACCCTGAGAATGAAACCCTGCGGTCTATCCAAAAAGATTGTATAGAAGTTTTGCAACCTGAGGGAAAACTCTAACTGGTATTTTGGGTTTTTCTACCCCTCAGTTCTTAAAAAGACGAGCCGCAATCTTTTTCCTAGCGGCTCTTCTATTTCTATTTGTAGCCACCGCAATAGCCTATTTTTCCTTTGAGGCCTACCTCAAGTATAGAATCATTCCGCTCGCTTCCATTCGACCTCTGGTCACAAGCTTAATCAACAAA
>JAIXRB010000030.1 GCA_027485405.1 Leptospiraceae bacterium
GCATTCCACCTGAGCTTGGCATTCCACCTGAGCTTGGCATTCCACCTGAGCTTGGCATTCCACCTGAGCTTGGCATCCCACCTGAGCTTGGCATTCCACCTGGCTGGTTTGCGAACTGAATCGCCTTCGCTATGCTATCTGCAAATAGGGATGAAACTTCTTTTAATGCATCTGCAAGGTCTGGAAATCCTGGCGAAGATTGAGTTGAGCCTGAGCCGGAGCTTGATCCTGTGCCTGTGCCGGAGCTTGTTCCTGAAACTGATCTTTTTCCTTTTCCTTGGGTACGATTGGATTTGGTTGGAGATTGTTTAGAATCTCCAGATATGGCTCGGTCGCCATCCCCTGGTTCTTCGGGATAGTACGTTCCGTCCTCCGAATCTTCTATATCATCGATGTACTCTGTTAGAGTATCTATATTCTTTTGGATCTTGGATCGAATCTCTTTGTCTTGGATTCGATTCTCTGTGCGTTGAAAAATCTCCCTGGCTTCTTCAAATTTCTCTGACTCAATCAAAGCCTCAGCGTTTAATAAAGGCCTTCGATGAAACGAGTATTTGGAGTTTCTGGATATGATTTCATCCACTCCATAATCCAATTCAGGTTTTTCTGTTTTCTGTTTGAGTTTCTTTTCTTTCGGTGGAGGAGAATACGGTTCGGATTCTTCCTCCTCTTCTTCCAATTCAGGAATGGGGAGTGAGCTAGCACTGGGTGGAGGAGATTTTCGTTTGGGAGTGGGGAGAGGCAAATTCTCATCCGAATCTACTCCCCCCGGAGGAAGGGGTGGTAAGCCCGCAATTTTTTTAGAAGGGTTGGTATTGGAGATCGGAAGCTCTTTGCCCCGTCCTCCCCAAGGAGGAACCACTTCTGGCTTTTCTTTGGGTTCTCGTTTATCGGAGCGTCCAGGCTTTGGTTGGCTAGGCTCCTCTTCTTCCTCTCCACGTCGTTTCCTACGCTTTTGACGAGGGGTCTCTTCTGACGCTTCCTCTTCTCCATCGGAAGGCTTTTTCATTACATTGTAAATCCCAGCACCGGCTCCAGAAAGCCCAAGGAGCATCATTAGTGTTGTAATCAAATGTTCCCTCCTACCCTTTCCAATGCTGTTTTTCTAGTTGACACCCTGTCTTTCTTTCCTTTTTATGGTGGCATGAAATCAGTGGCCAAAAAAAATTTAAGCTTTGCCTCGAGTCCGGACAATCCGGAAGGCCTCCAGCTGAAAATCACTTTCGACGAGGACACAAAAACTGCTTTTGGAGACTATACCTGTCCCGAAAAATACCAAGGGCATCCCGACCAAATCCATCCAGGTATCATTTCGACCATTTTGGACGAAATCATGATGAAGATAAATGAAGCGATGAATTTTGAAACCAGCACAGGTGAATTGACCATTCGGTTTTTGCAACCCGCCAAGGTAAACGAACCCCTCCACCTCAGAGGCTGGTTCGTTAAAAAGAACAAAAAAATCATTGAAAACCGTGCTGAGATCGAGAACGAAATTGGTAAAATCGTAGCTCGGGGCAAAGGCAAATACATAGAGGCAGAAGACTAAGAACTAATTAGCCGATGTGGTGGAATTGGTAGACGCAGTGGATTCAAAATCCACCGATGGCAACATCGTGTCGGTTCGACTCCGACCATCGGCATTCACCCCTCTCTCCCAGTAGTCTTTTTCCATAGCTCCTATCGCTTCTACTGTCAGAAGCATCTCTGCTTCTGAGAAACCAGAAAAAAGTTTTTTCCCTTCCTTCAAAATGGAAATCCCAAGCTCTATTCCTTTTCTATCAATTTCCGAATAAACATCTTTCTTGCTTTGCATTTTTGAGAGTACGTCTTCCATAATCAAAATGATTTTATCAACTAACGTCTTATTGGAAAAAATTCTAAAAAGTTTTTGAATGTCCTCTCTAAATTCTGTAGCCTCTTTTTCTGGAATTTTCCCAATCAGGCTTTGAAACTCAAGCTCTTCCACCTTGCCCCGTTGAATCAAAATTGGACGAGCGAGCTCGAGCAAATGTCCTTCTAGCCTATGAGCCGAAACATAAGAATGCAAAGCGGCAAGCCCTGCCTTCAAAGCGGAAACAAAATGTCTCCCAAACTGAAAAATGGAAAGAGCTAAGTTTCCCAAAATTCCCCAAATTTTACTTGGATTGTTTACAAAGGAGGCAAGAGAGTTGAATGCCTCATCTAATGTCCGTCTTTCGCTAATTGGCGGATAAAGAAAATTTAAAAAGAAAGAGATCAGCGCATCGATCTTATCTTCCGACAAAGAATTGTATTCGGGGAACCGACTTCTGTTTTCCTTGGAATATCGTATAACTAAAGAATTCCGATAAGCTATCAAAAGCTCAGAAAAATGTGGATCATTGATATAGTTATTGTCTTGCTTCATTCGCTCACCACTTCATCAAAATAATTTCCATACTTTTCCCATTCTATTTTTTTCCCTTTTGGCAAATAGGGAAGAGCCTTGTCCTTTTTTACTTTAAGCCCCACTGCCAAACTATAGATTCCAACTGCTAAGGATTCAGCGACAGTTCTTCTTTTTTGGGTTAGGAGAGCAATGTCTTCTTTCTTGTTTATAAAACCAATTTCGAGGAAGGCGCAAATGGCATTTGTATAGGTTGGGAGGCTGTACGTGGAAAGAAAGGGTCTATGGATTGGACCAATCTTATGGGAAGCCTTACCTTTTGATCGTTCCCCAAACTGAACAAATCGTAACAACTCTTGGGAAGCATAGAAGTTATCGCCTCCAAATCCTTCTCTTCCACCTTCTCTACGTTTGAGTTCTCGGGTACTTTTTTCTCTATCCCAGAATTTGCCTTTTGCTTGGAAATCAGAGTGTTTCTTTGCATAAGGCCCGGGCTGATTTTTCTTGGTATGAGTCTCCCAACCAGGAGAATCCCGATATGCCCAAGTCACCATATTGTGCCTATAGCCTTCAAACTTGTCCAATTCTGCTTTCTTACCGGATTTGTCCGACCAGTAACCATGAAAGTATATCCAAGCATCCGCAATGGCATTTTCCAATCTAGTCCAACCAGTCACAAACACCATCCAATCCGACCAGGGTGACTTTAAAAAATCGGCAGAATTCTTTTTCCCTTCCGAGATCTCTTTTAGAAGTTGAAATGTCGTATAGCCAGGTGTTAGAACTGCCGCCATTCCACCAGTATTGCCCTTGGAACTTGGGTTCATATGTAGAGATACAATCAATTTTGGTTTCAGAGCGTTGATCTTAGAGAGCCTGCCTTTCTGAATTTGACCTGTAGCTTGATTTGGAAAATCATATAACCTATACTTAGCGTTTGGATCAGACAATTCACCATCGTCGTCGAAATTTGAATCTCTCGTTAGGCTGGCTTTTATGTTAATTCTGGGGAAGTTTTGGTCACTGGAATAGCGTTTCAGAATCTTTTCAAATTCTTTCCATCCTCCATCCGACTCAGTTAATTGTAAAACTTGCTTTAGTTCTTTTGCCAGGCTTAAGACAATCTTTCTCTCCGTTTGCCCACCCGATTCGGTGCCTTGCTTATAGGATTCCAAATATTTTTTTGAAATGGAATCGTATTTATCTCCATAGAGATGCACAGGATCCTTGGAGACGCCTCCATGACCCGGATCTATAACAACAGGAAAAGTTGGATTGGCAAACAAACTCCCTGCTAGGATGAGCAGGGAGAAACAAGGAATTTGTGGATTAATTGGCGCTCGGTGTAGCTGAATCCGCCGCATGGATTAGGTTTTTGTTATCAGAAATGTCTTTTGCGAACTTGTCCGATATTTGCTTTCTATCAGCATCGTTTTCTTTCATTTCAGATAGGATCCGAATTCCGTAATCTTTTGCGATACGGAAATGAACCAAAGCTTCAAAGTATCTAGTCTCGTCCTTCATAATCTCTGCTTGGCCAAGCTGGGCATAACCTAGTTTGAGTCTCTGTTGAAACTCTGTTAGATTTTTGTAATTAGCACCTGGTCTTCCCGTTTCCGAAGTCGAGTCTAAAAGATTTTTTTGCTCTTGTTCGGTGATAACGTCTGCGCAGTCAGTTAGAATGGACTGAGTTTTAGTGTCGTATACGTTAACAAACTTCAAAAAGAGTTCAGACATTTCTTTGTCGATTTGGATAAAGGCTCTACCAGAAACGATAAAGGCACGACGGTAGTAGTATCGGAGCGCGATTTGGTAGTCTTTTCGGATTTTTTCTACAGTTCCTTTGGAGTCTGGAACTTCTTCACCAAAGTTCGCTGTTATGATGGACAGAAGTCGCAGGTTTGTGTAGATTCTGTCTTTGAGCAAATCGGAAGCTTGCTTCAAAGATTTTCGTTCGAGGTTGGTGCCTTGGTCCATTTTTTCAATTTCTTCCAAGGGTTCTTTGCCTTTTTCGGACTTATCGGACTTAGCGGTTTCTTGAGAAAACACTGAAGCAGAAAGGAAAAGACAGCTGATGATCAGGGCATAACGCATAGACAGTTCTCCTACGGTGACACTAGCATTTTCGCGTTTAGGAAGTTCGGAAAGCAATTTTTTTAGGGCTTTTCTAGGACGAGAAGCCCATCTCCAACGGGCACTAATGTGTAAGAGGCAGAGAGAGACTTTGCCCATGCCCAGACTTGATGAATGGCTTGGTCAGAAGGTTTGGGGGCTTCTTCCTGGAAGACTCTGCCATGCCAAAGCATATTGTCAAAAACTAGGGTGGCGCCTGGCTTGATTTCCTTCCAAAGCAATTCGGCTAGTACGGGATAGTTGATTTTGTCACAGTCCACTAAGATGAGGTCAAATTGACTCAGATCCGATTTTTTTGTCTGGCACCAATCTACAATATCATGCGAAATTAGGTTCAATGCCGCGTCAGGGATTTGCATTTTCTTAGCAAATTCTAGAAGTTTTTGGGCTTGGGCTTCTCTTCTATCAATTGTCACAACCCTGGTTTCGGAATGTGCCGAGAGCATCCATAGAGTCGAGTATCCGATACCAGTCCCTAGCTCCAAAATGGACCCGATGTTTTTCCATCGAACCAAGGACTGCAAGACTTTACCAGTCGCAGGAGAAACACTGGGTACGTTTTGTTCTTTCGAATACTGTTCCATTTCCAAAAACACAGGATGAGGTCGCAAAACATAATCAGAATTGATTTTGTCTTCGAAGTCCCCTTGGAAAAGGCTGGTTCGCTGTTTCAATCTTTTTTACTTTTTGTTTTGTCCTAGGTGGAACAAAAACGTTTTTTGCAGTAGGCTCTCTGGAAGTTTCTTTTGCATCCATTCTTTGGCTTCACGATAGGAGTATCTTTTGGAGGCATGGATCAAAACCAAAGCTTCATTCTGAAAAGCCGAATGGTTTTCTGCTATTTCATTTAAGTGGGTATGTCCCCATTCTCTGGCTCGATTGGTATCTCGTTTATCGCAGTAGTATGTGCATTCCATAAAGAGAATTTTGCTTTTTTGGACATCAGGATTTTCCAAGACATATTCGATCTTTGTATCTCCTGAAAAACTAACCAATGGCTCAGCAAATTCGCCATTCGGTTCTACTCCTTCCGATTTTAAATGGATTATCTCTTTCTGAGAGAGGTTTTTATACTCGGCTTTCAGTTTTTTACTGGATTGATAAATCGTATAACCTTGTGAAGGAACTCTATGAAAAGAAGGAAGTGGTTTAAAATAGAATCCTGGTTTTAGCTCTTGTCGTTCTCCAAACTCCAGCCCATGCAATTCGTATTGATAAGAAAATCCTTCTAATTCCGAATACAAATCAATGATCTTTTTCCAAGTCTCTCGGGTACTTGCAGGAACAAAAATTTTAGGCGGTTTTAGTTTTTGAAGAGAACGTTGTGAAATAAAATAAGGTAAGCCCGCCGAATGATCTAAATGCGCATGTGTTAGCAATAGGTGCATGGTGTTGACTCGATCTGGATGAACTGCCCCAAAGTCAAACATACAATCTAAGGCAGGACAACTAATGGAAGTACGGATTCCTCCTTCGGAGATTCCCTCAAACTTCCACTGTTTCCATTCAAATACCGAAACACTCATTCTGGAATTAAGTCTTCCGGCTGAATCAAAAGAACTCCATTTCCCAATTGCTTTTGTAGCTCTTTGGGTCCTACAATGATGGTTCTCATTTCTTCCGGACGAAAGTAGGTTTCTCCAACTCTTTTCAAATCCGAAAGGGTCACCTTAGTGATATTGGATTGGAAGTTTTCTAAGTAATTAGGTGGCATTTTATGTTCTGTAAATCTAAGATCATTTTGCAAAATCCGCCTAGTGTCTGTAAAAAGAAAAACAAACTGGTTGTTGATAGCGTTTTTAGCTCTTTCCAATTCGGCTTCTTGGATCGTCTTAATGAATTTAGGATTGTTGAACTCTTTCATAAGATCTAAAACTTCGCGAACGGTAGAAACTTTTGTCATGGAGTAGAATTGAATGATCCCATAATTTTCCTGAAAATCCGCACCACTTCCCGCTGAATAGGCAAGACCACGGTTGTTTCTTATCTCCCGCATATAGTACGAATTGAACCCTCCGCCACCAATGATATAATTGAGCAACTGAAGTGCATAGAAATCGGGATGATTGTGCTCAGGCAAAGTTCCTACTTGCAACAAGAAAGCTTGGGTTGCTTCTCTTTCCACGAGCAAGGTTTGGCTCTTTAATTTTTTCAAACGATCTTTTATAGATAAACTTGTGATTCGCTCTTTGGTCGGAGAAGTAGAATCTATCTTAGGATTTTTTTGCCACTCGGGAAACTTTTCGTTCCAAATGGAAGCATTTGAATCTCCTGACAAAAGTAAGACCTTCTTCTCGGCTCCCAGAATTTTGGTTAAGAACCTTTGGATGTTTTCGATTTTTAGTTTTTCTAAGCGCGAAATCTGCGGGCTAGTCCCTAAAATCGTTCCACCAAACAAAACTTCTTTGCTTTTTCGTGATCCAATGGAATTTGGATTGTCGTTTCTTCTACTCAGTTCTTCTTTGATTTTGGATCTCATGGTTTCCAGAATCTCGGGATCCAAATTAGGTTCTTTCCAGAAGCTTTCGAGTATAGGATAGATTTCAGATTCTTTTTCTTTTAAATAACTAAAGGCAATGATGGATTTTTCGTATTCGATGGATAAAGAAAAAGTTGCCCCTCTATCTTCAAAGAAGGTTAAAAACTTTTCTTTCGGGAAAGGTTTGGAACCCGAAAACTCCCAGGTATCTTCCAGTAACCTAGCGACTTCAATTGGCTCTTCTCCCACGTCTTTTTTGCCCGCATAGATATGTATCTCTCCGTACACGATAGGTAGCTCTGGGTTTTCCAATGAATGCAAAAAAAGCCCTGGAGCCACAGTTCGTTTTTCAATTTTGGGTAGTTTGAATTCAAAGGGTGGGACTTTTATATCGGTAACAAAGTCGCCCATCTCCCGAGCATAGAGCTGGAAAATTCCAAAGAAAAGACCAAGGCTAACGAGAGTTGCAATTCTTTGCATAAGATTTAGTTTCATTTTGCTTTGCATTTTACTTGGATTCCTTTTTTCTGCTATCTTCCAAAACTCCGACTGTTACTTTTTCTTTTGTCAGGTATTGCCCAACAATTCTTTGAAGATCAGCACTTGTGATTTCTTGGATCGTGTCGTATTGCCTAAAGATCTCTAGCCAGTTTTCATATAACAACTCATAATAACTCAATAGATCGGCAAGGGTTGCATTGTCATCCATCGTCCGAAAAAAGTCTGCTATCATCTGGTTTTTGACTTTTTGCAATTCTTCTGGGGATACTCCATTTTTCTTGATGTTCTCAAGTTCTTCCCAAACTTCTTTTTCTATTTCATCAGGTCGTTTGCCTGCTTGCTGTTTAAAAAACATTGTAAACAAATTGGAATATCTCTCTCCAGGATACCCATTTGCTGAAGCTACCGATAGACTTAGTTTCTTGTCCAAAACCAATTTCTTATGCAAACGGGAAGAAGTCCCATGAGTTAGAACATTGGAAAGAACGTCAAAGGCGGCATTGTCTCTATGAGGAGCTGGAGGTTTTAGCCAACCCATTAACATTTGTGGGCTAGATGGGTGAATCACAGTAACCCTTTTCTCACCTAGGAACTGTTTTTCCTCCACTTTCAAAGTTCTTCTCTTCTTTCCTGGTTTTAAATCAGAAAAGTAACTGCGAATCACAGCCTCTGTCTCATCAAAATCAAGGCTTCCCACAATGCTAATGACCATATTGTCTGGAGTGTAATGATTCTTGAAAAATTGATATGTTTCGTCTATTCGCAAAAAAGGCAATGCCTTCGCATATCCAATGACAGGCTTTCGGTAGGGGTGACTTTCTAAAGCAACAGCAAAAAATCTTTCTCGCAAAGCCCCTGAACCACTATCATCAGTTCGCATTCGTCTTTCTTCGATGATCACATCACGTTCCGTATAATACTCTCGTAGTACGGGAGATCTAAGTCGATCCGATTCAATTTTAGCCCAAATCTCCAACCGATTTTTTGGAAGTTGGATTTGGTAGTTGGTAACGTCTTGGGAAGTATAGGCATTGAATCCCACCTCCCCATTCTGCTCATAAATATAAGAGTCTTCGTTTTTTAAAATGTAAGGATCTTGCCACTCAATTAAGTTCTTTAGAATTTTTCCATGTTTTGCGATAGCTTCTTCTAGTTCCTGTGGAATGGAAGCCCCTCTCTCTTCTAAGTCTCTTTTTTTTTTTTTTTTCTCGTCTAAACGATTGCCTGTAACCTCAATTTGTTTCTGGATAATGCCTTCTTTTGAAAAATCGGAAGTGCCTACATTTGCCGTACCTTTAAAAAGCATGTGCTCGAGTAGATGTGCTGTTCCACCGGTTTCTGGAGTTTCGTCTACGGCACCTACTTTGAATTTGATGTAAAGAGCCAAAGTCGGCGAAAGTTCACGCTTCATCATCAGAAGAGTGAGACCGTTTTCAAAGGTTACTTTCTTGATTTTCTGTCGAAACTCTTCTTCGCTTTTTTGGAAGAGATTGGGGACGGCTAAAAGAGAAGTGGAAATAAAAATAAGGAAGGTGAATGTTGACTTATGCATAAACGGGTAAGGCTATCCTATTTGTTGAAAAGGGGAAGTAAATCTCTAATTTTACTTTTTACTCTCTCTTGTTTGACGCCTGCCGACCGTACTTTCCGTGAAAAAGCCCTAATGAACGAGACCGATAC
>JAIXRB010000088.1 GCA_027485405.1 Leptospiraceae bacterium
CTAAATCACGAACCGCATTCAAAATACTTTCCACAGATTTGGCTTCTAATTTGGAAAAGGCGAACCATTTTTTGCCCAAGTCTTTGAGTGACGCACCCAAGTGGTAGACATCCTTGTTATCTAAAATTAAAAACCGATCATGACTGTAGGGAAATGTATCTAGTTTAAAATTTCCATATTGTTCATTCGCTTTCTGTACATCTAGACTAAGTTGTTTGCTGATAGTTTTTGTCAGTAACTGAATGGACACTCCTTTATTTCTTTTGGATAGATGTGTGAGAGTGGTTTCATCTATGTAATTATCAATAAGAACGATACTTTTCTTTGCGGATCGAATGATTTTTGAAGTAAGTTCATAGGCATCAAATACTTGTCCATTAAAGAAGACTCCTTGGGTTGGAATGAGATGTGAATTGATCATAACATCGATTTGATTGACTTTGTCTGTTAAGCTTCCGATTGTATTTTCTAATCGATTCATTCTCGTATTCAGGGAGTATCCTTTAAGCAAGTATTCTTTTAAAACTCTAGTTGCCCAAATGCGGAATTTTGTGCCTTGCTTGGATTTGATGCGATAACCAACGGTAATTATAACATCTAGGTTGTAATATTCTATTTTTCGTTTTATGGATCGACCGCCTTCCTTTTGAACTGTCAAGGATACCTTGACAGTTGCTTCTTTTTCCAATTCGCCCTCTTTAAAGCAATTATTGATATGAAGACTTATATTTTGTTTCGTCTGATTGAAAAGCGTTGCCATTTGGATTTGTGACAACCACACCGTATCATCTTCAATGCGAACCTCAATGCGCTCTGATGATTCCTCTGGACTATAAAGAATGATTTCGTCTTTCATTGCCTACACTAACTTACTGATAACACTCAATATCTCCGCACTCTCTTCGTCCAACGCCTTCATCTCTTCCAAAATCTCTTTTGGGGACCGCAAAGCAGTCTCTTCTTTCTTGTTCGGATTTTTGGCACTAAGATCAAAAGTCGTCTGATCAATCCCTTTGATATCAATACTCCAGGAATTTTCACTATCTGCTTTCTTCTTTTGGAGGGTGACAAAGTCCTCCAGGTCTTTTTCATTCAGGGCATTGGTCTTACCTAAGTTTCGATCTAGGTTTAATTGATAGAACCATACTTTCTTGGTTGCACTTCCTTTTTCAAAAAACAAAACAACCGTTTTTACACCTGCACCCGTAAAAGTTCCACCGGGCAAATCGAGTACTGTATGAAGGTTACAACTTTCCAAGAGCAACTTTCTTAAACTAACAGAGGCATTGTCAGTATTGCTAAGGAAAGTGTTTTTGATCACCACACCAGCTTTGCCACCAGCTTTTAGTATTTTGATGAAGTGCTGTAAGAATAAAAAGGCAGTCTCTCCCGTTTTGATAGGAAAGTTCTGTTGTACTTCGGCTCGTTCCTTTCCACCAAAAGGCGGATTGGCAAGAATGATATCAAAACGATCCTTTTCTTGAATGTCGTCTAGATTTTCGGCAAGAGTATTCGTATGGATGATGTTCGGTGCCTCGACCCCATGCAGGATCATGTTCATGGTTCCAATGATGTAGGCGAGTGACTTCTTTTCCTTCCCATAGAAGGTTTTTTTCTGTAAGGTGATAATGTCAGTGGTAGTGAGTTTCTTATTTTCTTTTAGAAAATCAAATGCTTCACAAAGAAATCCCGCAGAGCCCGCGGCACCGTCATAGATTTTATTGCCAATTTCGGGAGCTACCACCTTAACGATGGTTCGGATCAGTGGCCTTGGTGTATAATACTCCCCGCCATTTCGCCCCGCATTGCCCATGTTTGCGATTTTGGATTCGTACAAATGGCTCATCTCATGTTTTTCAGCATGAGTTCTAAATCTCAATTCATCGATGCGGTCGATGACTTCTCGTAAATTGTAACCACTTTGGATTTTGTTTTTGAGCTCGCTAAAAATCTCACCAATCTTGTATTCGATTGTGTCCGCATGTTCGGCATCCGATTTAAACTTTTTGAGATAGGGAAATAGCTTATGGTCCACAAAGTCTTTCAGGTCATCGCCTGTTAACGCCTTGTGGTGGTCAATTTTCCCATCTTTCGTCTTGGGTGCCGCCCATTTTGCCCATTGGTATTCGGGTTTTAGGATATTCGTATAGGTTTTGCCGGTAAGTTCAGCGGCTGTGCCTTTGTCCTTTTCTAGATCGTCCAGGTATTTGAGAAAGAGCACCCAGGATGTCTGTTCCACATAATCCAGCTCGCTACTGCACCCAGCGTCTTTGTGTAGGATATCGTCAATGTTCTTAAAGGTTTGTTCAAACATGGATTTTAGCGGCTAGGAGCCTTTTAGAGGCGATTTGGGAGGTAAAAGCGTTGTAGCTTCGGCTTCGGGCTAGCCATTGAAAAATAGTGCGATTCGTCATATTTTATGTGTCAGTTTGTGAATTCCAAGTAGATTCGGCAACGTAAAATAGTCTAGCACCAAGGTCGGACAAAACTCTAAAAATGCGAACTTTTTGGGGCAGGAAAGGGGGACGGCTTAGTCGCTGTATTTGACGGCGATTTCAAGAAAGTAGCCTTCTACCTACTGGGATTATTTAAACTCTTAAACTTTGAAGAGGTTTTGCAAAGCCTTTCCCTTCATAGACTTATAAATAGAAAAATCAGAATCAATGCTTATGATACTTTCTATTCCATGGTTTTCCGAAATGCACATCAAAGAAGCATCTGCTAAATCCATAGGTAAGTCGGAATATTTCTTCATTCTATTTTTAATATACTTTAAATCTTCAACATTTAAGTCAACAATCTCGATACTTCCTCTTTCAATCCATTCAAGAAAGTTCGATTGGGCTTCGATGGAAAAAGACAATAGATATATAACTTCAGTAACAACTGGCCAGGAGGATATCAGCTTGCCTTGATAAGATTTAAGAAATTTTATTGAAGACTTATGAAACCTATCTTTGGAATTAAAAAGGGCAATGATCGGGCCTGAATCAATGAGAGCTACGTTTTTCATTTTTCCTAGAAAGCGATTTTCTTAAGTATTCTTTTCGATTCTGAGCTAAATCAGTTAACCCCGAATTATGTTTTCCGAATAAATCGATTCCTAGTTCAAATGGGGATTTAACTTTTCCTCGATTTTCAATGTATTCATGAATAGACTCCTTTACTATTTCGGAACGACTTCTTCCCTCCGATTTTGCTAATGAATCAAGTTTTCTTTCCAATTCGGGAGGTAGGCGCAGACTAATCATAATTACTTTGTATCACAGACATGTATTACAGTCAATCTTGAATTTGGAAATTCAATTAGAAAGAATTCATGTAAGATATTCCTGTACGAGCTAAAGGAAAAATCTATTGCCTAGCCCCTCGCCCTTGAAACCCTGTCTCTATTCTCTTCGCCCTGGTAGTTCAACGGATAGAACATCGGTCTTCGGAACCGACAGTGGGGGTTCGATTCCCTCCTAGGGCAAATAGAAAAGAGATTTTTGGCTCCTGCGCGTTCGACTTCCTGTCTCAACGCGCGAGCTCACCCATCCTTGGGTTCGCCGTCCGCCAAAGATCTCTTTTCCTACGAGTTAAAAATTCTAATTTAAAACTATTGAAGTGGGAATCGAACAGCGAAACGAGCTAGAAACAAGCGACCCATAGGGAGCGAAGTTTCTAGTAAGCTTGCCAAGGATGGCAGGCGTCGAGTTGAGCCGTGCCTCGGAGCCTTAGTGGGACAGGACGTCCCACTGGCGGAGAGGGCGATTCCCTCCTAGGGCAAATAGAAAAGAGATTTTTGGCTCCTGCGCGTTCGACTTCCTGTCTCAACGCGCGAGCTCAACCCATCCTTGGGTTCGCCTTCTTTCCCCGACTCTATCGTAAATCCCAAGGAGAAGACAAAAACAAAAAGAAAAATAGGAAAATGTCTCGCCAAAGGCCTCCACCTATCGACAAATCGGACACTCAGGATGAATTGTTCCATTTGCGACGCGCATGTTTCTTCCGAGTCTCTTTTGCCCCCAAGCTTTCCTTGGATTCTGAGGTATGCTCCCGCTGAAAAAGGGCTGGAGGGCTATCTCTATCTCGAAACCAGGCGCCATGTAGAGTCATTCTTCCAAGTATCTCCCTCCGAATGGGAGTCCTTAGGCAAAGGTATGGAAGTGGCATCGGATCTCTTGAAGGCTTTTGAACCCAAACCGGAAAAATTGTATTGGGCAGTCTTTGCCGAAAAAGTTCCCCATTTTCATATCCACCTTGTTCCCAGATACGCAGGCCAAGACAAAGGTATCCCCCATCTCGAGCAGGCTCTCGGTGTTGGGTTCTTGCACCAAAACCCCAACGAATAATAGATAGGAGACTTTCAATGTTCAAATTTTCTCAATTCCCCTTTGGCAACGAACCTGAGTTAGAAGAATCAGATATCAAAGAATTGCAAGAAAGACTCTTTCTTTTAATGAAAGAGGCATACCAACAAAAAATTGCCTTTGTCTTTATCATTGAAGGTTGGGCGTCCAGCGGAAAAGGAGATTTACTCAAAACTCTAACTGTTCGACTCGATCCAAGGAAATTCAAAGTCTATTCTCCGTATGTTGATACTTCAGAAGATCGGGGGTATCCCTTTCTCTGGAATTTTTGGAAGATGCTTCCTCGCTTTGGCGAAACGCTTTTTTATCTAAATTCATATTATGGACGTTTGGTTTATCTATGGAGCGAAGAAAAGATTGAAGAAGGCGAGTTCTATCGTCGAATGATATCTATCCAAAACACGGAGCGCATCTTAACTCGGGACAATGTTCACTTTTACAAATTCTTTCTGCACGTATCCGAAAAAGAACAAAACAAACGTTTGAAAAAGGCAAAGGCTGAAAACAAAAAGTGGCAGGTTTCCCAAGCAGATAAACTGCAAACCAAACACTACTCTCGTTACAAGAAAGCATTTGAAAGAGTGATCTCCGAGTCGGACTCTGCATTTGCTCCTTGGACCATTCTATCCGCCGAAAACAATGACAGCGCAAAGGCGGCACTCCTCCATGCCATCATCTCAGGTCTCGAAAACGATCTAAAAGTAAACTCCAAAGAACAGATCAAATTACTCGCCCAAGGGCAGGAGCTTATGCCATGAAAAACGCTGAAGAACGATTCTTAACCCTTGATTCTCTGGACCATTCTCTTAAAAAAGAGAAGTCCGATTACAAACTTGAAATCAAAAAGAAACAAGAAAAGATCCGTGAGCTCACCTTTCGAGCAGGCTCCGAAGGGCGACCTTTGATTCTTGTTTTCGAAGGATGGGATGCGGCTGGAAAAGGTGGGGCAATCCGCCGGCTCACCCAAGAGATCGACCCTAGGTTGTACGAAGTGCACAATATAGCCGCCCCCGAACCACAAGAAAAGTCTCGGCACTACCTCTGGCGGTTTTGGAACCGAATCCCCAAACAGGGGCATGTTGGTATCTTTGATCGCTCCTGGTATGGAAGAGTTTTAGTAGAAAGGGTAGAGGGATTTGCCAAAGAAGAAGAATGGAGTAGATCCTACGAAGAGATCACCTTATTTGAGGAGCAATTGACTCAGTATGGAGCCATTCTCATCAAATTTTGGCTTCATATCACCTCGGAAGAACAACTCAAACGATTTGACGCAAGGAAAGACGATCCTTTGCGCCGATGGAAGCTAACCGATGAAGATTGGAGAAACCGAGAAAAATGGGGTCTTTACGAACAAGCGGCAAACGAAATGTTTTTAAAAACACATTCTCC
>JAIXRB010000194.1 GCA_027485405.1 Leptospiraceae bacterium
CTGACCGAAAAGGAGAACAATGCTCCTAAACTATCTGTCCTTTTTCGTTCAGAAGACAAAAATATAATAAAGAAAGAAAAAAAAGATCCCAGTTTAGAAAAACCGGCAAACCGAGAAGAAAGCAAAATTGATTTGGCTCCTAAGCCAGAACCTACGAATGAGTTTCTATTTAGAAACAAACCAAATCGTCCAACGAACGAAATCGATTCTAAGAAAAAAACGGGAAACAACGATTCTAAGACTGAATTGAATCCCAAAGAAAAAGAAGAAGATCCCAAAACTCGCTCCTTGGGAATCAAAGACCGCCAGTTCATGCACCTTGAAACCAAAGTTCTTCCAGCAAACACTGAAAAACCGAAAGGAAAAGAAGGCAATGCGGAAGTCCCAACTGTAGTAGGTGGATTCAAAAGCAATTTTGAAGATAAATCCTCTGAAATGGGAGACAAAGGTGGACAACGATTTCAAAACCAAGATTCAAGAGACCACCAAACAAATTCCATTGGTTTGACCAATAGAGCAGAAAAAAAGAAAGAAGTAGCCTCACCAACTAAATCTGAGTTTCAAAAGAACTTCGATGATCTAGTAAAACAAGCCAAGTTTGATATTGTTCAAAATGGAAAATCAACTGCCGAAATCATTATGAATCCTCGAGAATTCGGAAGACTAACATTAAAAGTATCAGTCAATGGCGAGCAAGTCGAAGGACGAATCTTAGTGGATAGTGAAGAAGCTAAAATTTTAATCCAAAACGAACTGGGAAGACTTAAAGAGAACCTTAGAGAAGGCGGGCTTCAACTAGAGTCTCTCCAAGTGGATCTTTGGAACGACACGGCATTTCTCTCCTCTGGGAATCAGAATAGTGAAAGCTTCCAAAATGCCAAAGACTACCAGGAATACTTAAACGCTTCCAAATCATCTTTTCAGTCCAGAAGAGAAGAGACTCTGGAAGAAGAATCTGCAGAAAGAGTTGAAACCGACTCGTTAAAGACATTAGAGATTTTTGCTTAGGAGAAAAAGATGCCAGACGCCATCCAAGACATGCAAAGTCAGAACGCCATTCGCTCCCGTTATCTGGACTCAGAAAAGAGCCTCAATATCCGGAAGCACTTAGACCAACTCGACAAAGAAGAGAAAAGTGGACTCAAAGGAATTGAGATTAGAGAGAAACAAAAGGAATTAGGGAAAGATGATTTTCTGAAGCTTCTCCTAACACAGTTGTCTCACCAAGACCCTACGAATCCTGTCCAAGACAAGGATTTTATCGCTCAAATGGCTCAATTCAGCACTTTAGAACAGATGAAAAACATATCATCTGGAATCCAAAGGATGGAATCAAAGCAAAGCTATTCCGTAGTTGGGAAAATAGTTTCCGGACCTGACCTAGTAACAGGGGAAGATGTTACTGGAGTCGCAGGCGCTATCCTATTTGACAACGAAGGAAAGACGTATGTGAGAGTCAGTGGTCGTATGTTAGATGTTTCTAAACTCAATTTGATTTCTGATCCTGCGATCTTGGAATCAGAAACACAAAAAGAAAATCAAAAACTTTGGGCAACGCCCGGAGTTCCAGCAAAAAAAGAATCTGCTTACTCGGAATAATTAAAAAGGAAAGAAAAGGTACAAATCTATGATGAGATCACTCTATGCCGGTGTATCCGGTTTAAAAAACCACCAAGTGCGAATGGATGTTATTGGAAATAACATATCAAATGTGAACACGCATGGCTTTAAAACGGAACGAGTCACTTTCCAGGATATGATTTCCCAGGAACTGCAAGGGGCATCTGAACCGAAAGAGAACATTGGGGGAACAAACCCTAAGCAAGTAGGGCTTGGTTCTTTGATTGCCGCAATCGACAAGATCATGACCCAAGGATCCCTCCAAACCACTGGAAAAACTACGGATTTGGCAATTTCAGGAGAAGGTTTCTTTATCGTGAAAGATGGAGACAAGAGCTTTTATACAAGAGCTGGAGCCTTTAACATTGATAAGAATGGAAATTATGTAAACCCAGCAAACGGATTGAGAGTGCAAGGTTGGAATGCAAGACTTGATGACGATGGAAACAAATTCATCAACTCTTCTGGAAGCATTGAAGATGTTGTGATTCCAATGTATTCCAAAGAGCCAGCAAAAGCTACGCGAAACGTAGATTTTCAGTCCAACTTAAACTCAGCAGTTCCAGCCGTTCCTATCGATGCCACGGAAGAAGACATCAAACGATTCATCAACGATCCAGATCCTCGCCAAAGAAGAGGCCATGTGACTTCCATCAATGTCTATGATGAACAAGGAAACACTCGTCAGCTTGGTGTTGAGTTCTACAAAATGAGAGACAATGTTTGGAAAATGAGATTTAACCTCGCAGAATCCTCTCAGCTATCGGTTGATGTGGCTGGAACAGGTGGAGAAAACACAACTGTTCCAGGCAACCAAGAGTTAGAAGTATCCTTTACGCCCGATGGCAAAATCATTGCCGTGTCGGATGGGGTTGATTCTCAAACGACAGGAAAGCTCCAGGCAAAAATCTCTTTCCGTTTAGAAGGAAATCCTAGCACTCAAACATTCAATTTGAATTTGGGAGAAGCTGGTTTGGTTGGTGGAATCACACAGTTCTCAAGTGATTTTACAACCAAAGCCGTGAAGCAAGATGGTTATGCGATGGGATATATGGAATCCTTTTCTATCGACAACACTGGAACTGTAACGGGAGTCTTTTCAAATGGAGTTCGTCAGCCTCTCGCTAGAGTCGCTATGGCAACTTTCACAAACCCAATGGGTTTGAACAAAGAAGGCGATACCATGTTTAGTTTTTCCATGAACTCTGGCGAAGCCAACATTGGTGAAGCCGGTGGCCAAGGTAGAGGAAAAATCAATGCCGGACTTTTGGAAATGTCCAACGTGGATCTTTCGGATCAGTTTACGGACATGATCGTGACTCAGAGGGGATTTCAGGCAAATTCTAGGACGATTGTCACTTCTGACCAAATGATCCAAGAGGTTTTGGGCCTAAAACGCTAATAGATTTGGGAAAGAAGCTCCTTCGGGAGCTTTTTTTCCTTGAATTTCTGAATTTTACGGACAATCTGGTGCTATCCTTTTCTTAAACCAGTATCCTTGTCTCGATTCCAAAAGAACGCCATCTTCACTGCCATTTTCTTAGCAGTCGTACTCTATCCAGCGCTCTATTTTACGCTCCGAGACCAAATCAAAAAAGAGCAAATTCCACTTCATTACAACCACCCAGACCGAATTCCAAAAGTCTCTTTGGGAGTCTGGGAGTTGGGCTCCGAGCGGGAAGCCCCATCCTATTCACAGGCATTACGCGAAATGCTCCTTCCTTGGCTCGCAAAGGAAACCAGTTGGATTTTCTGGGATTCTCGATCCGAAGGGGAGTCAGACATTGAACTTCGAGGAAGGTTCAAGTTAATTGAGTCGGGTATCCAATTTCAGCCTAAATTGTATTTGGCGAACAAGAAATGGGAGGTGGGCGGAACAGCGGTTCTCATTCCATGGAACAGCATTGGTACGTTCCCAGAACGAATCCATTTAGCGTATGAAGTTCTACTTTCAGAGGTGATCAAATCTAAAAGATTACTCTTCCTTGCCAAAGAAAGAAAAAAACCTATCAACACTTCTGAAATTCTAGACCAATTCACAATCCGCGAATTCCAAGAATATGCCTTGTTATTTGAAGGTGTAAACTTTGATAACAGATTACAGATTTTGTCCAGCTTATCTAGATCAGCTCCTCAATTTTCCTTTTTCGCCTATCGCAAAAGCCTTCGAGTCTTGGAAGAAAAAGGAATTGGTGCGGGGAAAGAGATTTGGGCTTCTTGGGAAAAAACACCTAGCCAGGACGGTTGGGAAACTGCATCCCTTGCTTTTGCCATTGGTGATCGTTATTTCCAAGAATCTGAATGGGAAAAAGCCAAAGAATTTTTTGAAATAGCTAGAAAAGAAAGAGAAAAGTCGGGCTTTGTCTATCAACCAGAATACGCGGAAATCCATGCAAAACTAGGATCCATTCTCTTGATCCAAGGAAAAAAAGAAGAAACTCTCTACCATCTTTCTACTGCTAAAGAAATGTATGTGGCTCTTAGGGCAGAATCGGAGCCATTGGCGCGAAAGAATCTTTGGAACCATGCAATTCTTATGGCGGAACTAAAACAAAAAGAGATCGCGCTCTCTGAATTTTTTAGCCTGGAACCTTTCTTTGCAAAGCAGAATGACTTTTTTAGCTCAGTCTTTTACTATGATTTGGCCCGTCTCGAATACCAAGCTAAGGCATATTCGTCGGCGAGGGCTTTTTCAAAAAAGTCCAGATCTATTTTGTTTTCTCTGGGATTTGCCAATCATGAACTGAGTTTTCTTTGTCAATTGCTCGAAGCATCTGCTTTCTTCCAAGAGGGTAAATGGGTGCAAGCTAAAGCGATTTGGGATTCTCTCTATCAGACCAGACAGATGTTAGCTATTGAAGACAAAGTCTTTTTCCGGTCAGTCCTATTCAATCTCTCTCTGATCAATCAGGTCCGAGGAAACGAAAAGGAATCGGAAGAGTTCTACCGCAACTACGTTCGTTTAACTCCTTATTCGCAGATCGTAGAAAAAGGGGCACAGAGACCCGATATACTGGGATACTTTTACCCAGACCAAATGGTTGAGCCACCCAAAACAGAATTTACTAATTTAGAATCTGCCGTCATTCGATCTTATACAGGCAAGTACATCTTCACCGTACAAGAAGAAGAGATTCGGGCAAGAACCTACGAAAATAGATTAGAAGACACTAATGAATTTTTACGAGATCTGCTAGATCCTAGTTTTTTTGGAACTAAGGGAATGCAAGCTTTGCGAAGAGAATTGGGCTTTGATTCTTACTCTTCTAAGGGAGGTGGGATCGTATTCGTTGATATAGGTCCTGCTTTGAACAATCCTGAATACCCAGGGGTTACCTCTCAGTCTGTGGCGTATCACTTTCCAGAAATGGAAGTGGTTCTTTTGGAACTGCCAAAAGAGACCGATCTTTTTTTTGCTAAGGTTAGTTTAGAAAAGAAAGAACAATTGTATTCCTTCAAGAACATACGAATCTTAAGCGCAGATGGAGTGGGTCCTTTCTTACAGCAATTTGAAAACCTGAATCAATGGCCACTTCGAAATCGAGGCATTCCCAGTACTAAAAACAAATTGTTAGTGTTTAGAGCCGCCAACTCCATTGATATCTATGAGACCTTTAATAAAATTCAGCCTCATTTTCAAGAATTGGCGAAGAGCTTTCCTGAAAATCCAATTCTTTATTTTTTCAATCGAAGCATTTTGGTTAAAAGAAAAAATGAATCTAAATTTTCATTGATCGGCTATCAGTCGGTTCGAGGCTTTCATCACAATTTTCAAAGCTTAGATCGAAACGGTGAGCCTCCTTATTCGCTAGCCGAATACACATTGAAGGTAGAATAATGGCTGAGGAATGGATTGTATTTAGTTCTGCTGTTTTGATTGCCTTTGGAATCAGGAAAATGCTCTTTCCTGAAGTAGACTTGCTTTTGATAGTACCGCTTTTGACCGTTAGCCTTTTGATTGGGAAAGGCGCTAGTTTTCTTCCTTATTTGGATTTTAAAGAGATTCCACCTCTTTTACTCATTACCAGGTTTTTGGTTTGGGGAACTTTTAGCTTGATTGCCATCCAAAGTCTTTTGAATTTTGGTTCATACGGCCTCTTTTTCTTTCTTTATTTTATTCTAAGTCTTGTTGTCTTTCCAGGAATCTACTATCTCATCTTAGGTTTTCATAATATTTTACCGTTTCAAATCTGGGATAAATCCGGAAGTATTTTTTTTTTTTTTTTTTTGGGAAGTTTTCTTTGGTTATATGGAGTTTTCAGTGAACAGAGAGAGGAAACGGAACCTTCCAGCTATTTTCTCTATTTTTTGACTTTGCCTTTTGCTATTTCTTCTTTTTCCATTTTACCGAATCCCGAGGCATATATTAGCCAAGGACTTGTTTCCTTTTTTGCTGGTCTGTTTTCTGTAGCCGGTTCAGTCTTATTTTTTTATTTAAGCGGAAAGAGAAATTTCTCAGAAGCTAATTTATGTTTATCATATTTTTCTGGGATAGCTATTTCTGCGGCAGGGATCACCGCTTTAGAGGAAGTTCTTTATCCCTGGGCTTTCATGGGAGGCTTGCTTTTTCAGTGGATGTTTCCAATCCTTTTAAGCAGAGGTTGGAGTAGTAAAATGGGTGGTCCTTTGCTATCTTTTGGAGTTCTAGGTTGTCTTGGAGGACTTTTGCCTGCGGTCCTGTATCCTGCCGAAGAACTGCCACATTCATTCTATACAATGCTAGGCGTTCAATTCCTTGGGATTTGTTCTGCTTTCTTGAGTGCTGTTTTTTTCGGCAGTCTGCTTTATGTCTTCTTAAAAGAACCTGAATCGAAATTAAAGATAGACAACTTGGGAAATTGACAAGAGAATCTTATCGTGCCTTCCTCAGACAAAAACAGCGATATTAAAGTCATTTTGACTGATGATGCTTATCTCGTAGGAAGGATTTCTGACTACGCAAAAAAGCTCAGAGCTGAATTCAAAATGATCTCAGAACTTCCAGACTTGGTGGCGAGATCACAAGATAACATAGTAAAGGTTGTTTTTTACCTATCGGCTGAATCTCTAGAAAAAAAACATTTAGAGATTCGAGACATTCTCAAGTTCAATCCATCGATCATGTGTGTTTTTGTTTTGCGTGCTAGTGTCCATTACACAGGATATTCGGCTCTTTCGATCGAAGAAGATTTAATCTATACGAATGTTCCCGAAGACGCGCCTGCCTTCTTTTTGGCAAAGGCGTTCTCAAATGCCTTTGTCAGCTTGCAAATGGTAGTTGAAAAGTTTGAATTGCAAAAAAGAATCAATGTTTCTACTAATGAGATTTCAAAACTAACAAAAATTGGGATTAGCTTAGCAAACGAAAAAGACTTTACTAAACTACTTCGAGACATATTAAATTCAGCCCGGGAGATCTCCAATTCGGATTCTGGTTCATTGTATCTGGTAGAAAAAGATGAGAAGGGAAACCCTAGAAACCTTAGGTTCAAAATTTCAGCACTTGACCTAACTTCTGACGAATTCATTTTGCCCATCAATAAAAAAAGTATTGCAGGCTACGTAGCCGCTACCGGAAAAGGACTGAACATTCCAAATGTTTATGAGTTAACCGGGAAAGAGGAATACCATTTCAATAGCGAGATAGACAAACGAATCCACTATTATTCAAAGTCTATGTTAGTTGTTCCCATGAAGGATCACAACGATGAGGTTGTGGGAGTTATCCAACTCATCAACAGAAAAAAGAATTTCAGAACAAAGCTTTCATTTGAAGAACTCCAGGGCGACCAAGTATTCGCTTACGATAAGTATACGGAAGAGCTGACGATGGCGGTTGCTGGTCAAGCCGCCGTTGCAATACAAAACAATAATTTACTCCACGAAATCGAGACTCTTTTTGAAGGCTTCGTAACAGCATCGGTTTCGGCGATTGAAGCACGAGATCCTACTACTTCTGGACATTCCTTTCGGGTAGCACAGTATACTGTTGGTTTGGCTGAAGCAGTCAATCAAATTGAAACAGGAGATTTTAAAAAGCTATTCTTTTCTCCAGTGCAGATCAAAGAAATTCGTTATGCCTCTCTGTTGCATGACTTTGGTAAGGTTGGTGTTCGAGAAAAGGTTCTAGTAAAGGCGAAGAAGCTCGAAGACTACGAAATTGATTTGATCAAGTGGAGATTCCACTATGTTTCTAAAGACATTGAAGGCAAATTAGCGCAGAAAAAAATCGATTACCTTTTAAAAAACGGCAAATCAGGGTATTCTGAATTTGAGCAATCTATCGAACTAGAACACCAAATCGAAAAGAAGAAATTAGAAGACATGGTAAAGGTCATTGTTCAGTCTAACGAGCCTTCCATATTAGAAGAAGGGAATTCTCATTCTTTAGAGGAAATTTCAAAAATCAATTACCAGACCATAGAAGGGGAAAGCATTTGCTTATTGCATCCTCGCGAATTCGGTTATCTTTCTATTCGAAAGGGATCGCTAGATTTTGAGGAACGAAGAGAGATCGAATCTCATGTGGAGCATACATTTCAATTCTTAAGCAAAATCCCTTGGACTCGCGATTTGAAAATGGTACCAGCAATCGCACATGCTCACCATGAGAAGTTAGACGGGGGTGGCTATCCGCGAGGTTTGGCAAGTATGGAAATCCCAGTTCAATCCAAAATGATGGCGATCGCAGACATCTTTGATGCTTTGACCGACAAGGATAGGCCTTATAAAAAAGCAGTACCTTTGGACAGAGCTCTAGATATATTAAAAATGGAAGTAAGAGACAAACATTTAGATGGTGATCTACTAGATGTCTTTATTGAGCACAAAGTTTTTGATAGAGTTTTGCACAAAAATCTTTCCAGTCCTTAAATAGAACTTTCAGGTGGATTTTTGTTTTTCTTAGTGAATTGGTTTAAACGAAGAGGTCGTTTGCTTCAAAAACGAATTTACTTTGATGCAAGCCCAGATCCTATTTTAGTTCTTGATTCACAGGGCCTACTACTAGATATCAATCACTGCGGTGTGAATCTATTTGGCGATGTTCTGAAAAAACCAACATCTGGTCACATTAAATCAATTTTAGTCGAGAACGACTTACCTTCTGGAGACTTAGATCTTTTTCCACTAAAGGGAGAAGATTTTGAGACTGAATTAAAATTTCGCAAACAAAATGGAGACACATTCCCTGCTTTAGTGAGAGGGAAGGCTATGTTTGACTCCTCCTCAAAGGTTTGGCTTCTGACTCTTCAAGACTTAACAGAGCAGAGATTCTCAGAAGCTTTGATTAAATACCAAGCGACACACGATAGTATAACGGGATTGGCAAATAGATCCCACTTTCTATACCAACTTCAATTCGAGCTTGATGAAGCAAGAAGCTTTTTCATAGGTATCATTTTCTTTCGAAATCTTAAAAATTTCATTTCAAGCTTTAACTTTGATTTTGGCGAACATCTAATCTCAGAAATGACAATCCGGATCGATCAGATTTTGCCGGAAGGTAGTTTGATGTGCAGGTCAGGCAATGATGAGTTATTGTTTTTCATTTCTGGCATGAATGAAGAACAAGGAAAGGAAATACTGCAAACGCTAGAAGTGAGCTTTGATTCACCTTTGAACATCTCTGAACTAAAGATTGCTATGGATGTCTGTTTGGTAGGAATGCAGAGCCGGGTTCAGCTTTCTTCTTATGATCATTTAAAAGCACTAACGAATATTCTGCGAATAGTTAAAGAATCTAAAACCCAAAAGACACTTCTGTTTACTGATGCCGTTCAAATCGAGGAGAGCCAAGAAGATGAGATTTCCAAAAAGCTTCCCTATGCTCTTAAGAATAGTGAGTTTTTAGTTTTTCTTCAACCAATTGTAAACGCCAAAACAGGAGAGATCATCAATGCAGAAGCCTTGATTCGCTGGAAACATCCCGAAAAAGGACTGATTGCCCCGGACAACTTTATCCCTTTGGCTGAGCGAACTGGTTTTGTAAATCCAATGGGCGCTTATGTCCTAGAAGTATGTTGTTCTTATTTGAGATCTTGGAAGAAAAATTTTCCGAATCTAAGTATAGCAGTTAACATTTCTCCAACGCAAATTCCTTTTTCTCTATCTGTTTCTTATTTAAGCGGAGTACTTGCAAAGTATCATTTAAAAGGGAGTGATATAGAACTTGAAATCACAGAAAGAAGTTTGGTCAATGAATCTCCTCTTTTGATCGAATGGTTTGAAGGCTTAGCAAAACTTAATGTTGGTGTTTCTTTAGATGATTTTGGAACAGGCTATTCTTCCTTAGGCTACTTAAATCGCTTTCCCGTCAAAAAGGTCAAAATTGATAAAGCATTTATCCAAGGAATTGAGACTGATTCCAGCAATCGCGTGTTAGTACAGGCAATTCTGAAAATGGCAAAGAGTTTAGGAATGCTAGTAACAGCTGAGGGCGTTGAAACACAGTTGGAATTTGAAACTGTCCAAGACCTGGGAGTCGACCTAATCCAAGGTTACTATTTCGGAAGGCCTGTTTTTATAGAGGATTTCTTCGCTACCTATCTTAAAGACCCAATAGCAGGCAATCTCGCAAAACCAGGAACCAAAATGCTATGAACATTTTTTCAAAGTACTTTGATTCTCATCCCGAAGGTATGCTTCTTGTAACTTTAGATGGTCGCATTCTAGAGACGAACCCATTTGGTAAAGAGCTTCTGGGAATTGATACTTTGGAGAAATCAAATCTGAATTGGAATGATTTTTTAAGTAAGGGATCAGAACAGGAAGCTCAATTTTTTGAGTCTCACAAACACCAGTTGGAAAATCGATTTGAAATCGAACTTAAAAAACTGAATGGAAATCCATTCTGGGCAGAAGTAGCCATTAGTCAGCCCATTCAACTTCCCAAAGAAAATTTCATTCTTTTTGTCCGTGATATCACTGAAAACAAGTTCCAAGAGGAAATGCTCCACTTTCAAGCCTGGCACGATTCTCTAACTGGCTTATTGAATCGAAAGAGAATGACCGAAATTTTAGGGGGAAAAATCAAACAGGGAGTTTCGGGTTATCTTTGTTATTGGGATCTAAAAAACTTTGAGAGACTCAATCGCGACTATTCGCATAATGTGGGTGATAAAGTGATTATCAGTACGTCTCTAAAGTTGCATTCTTTATTACCTAGCAATTCTATTTTGTCCCGATTTGGCTCTGACCAATTTTTAGTATTTTTAGAAGGATCTACTGCCGAACAATGTATGGAGTATATTTCTAATACCCAACTTTTATTCGACATCCCCTTTGTTATTGGAGATTTGATCATTCATTTAGGTGTAGCAACTGGGATAGCAAAAGTGGTGCCTGGAAACCATCTTTCGGACATTCTTTTCCAGGCTGAATCAGCTTTAAAAGAAGCTAAGAAATCCGAGAGCAGTCATTTTTATTTTTTCGAAGAGAGTCTTTTGAAAAAGATTGAATTGGAGTCTCGAATTTTTTCTCGTCTACCGGAAGCTTTAGCCAAAGGCGAGTTTACTCATTTTTTTCAGCCAATCTATTCTAAAGATAGCAGAACTTTAGTGGGAGCTGAAGCACTAGTGCGTTGGAGAGAACCTAGCCAGGGCTACATTCCACCCGATCAGTTTATACCCTTTACAGAAAAGACTGGCTTTATTCTCTCTCTTGGATCTTACCTATTTGAAAAGGCTTGTAAAACATTGGGTCACTGGCGAAGCCTAGGCTTTCAAGGAAAGATGTCAATCAATCTTTCCCCATTTCAAATTCCTTTTGCAATGACAGCAGAATATCTGTTAGATATTTTAAATCAAAACAAATTGACTGGGGCAGACATTGAACTAGAACTCACTGAACGATTCCTAATCCAAGAAGGAAAAGCTTTGACCGATTGGTTCCAATCGATTTCTGCTTTAGGAATTAGTTTGAGTTTAGACGATTTTGGCACAGGGTATTCTTCCTTATCTTATTTGAAATCATTTCCAGTTCAAAAAGTTAAGATGGACAAATCTTTTATCCAAAACATCGATTCAGATCCAGGTAAACAGGCATTAGTATCTGCAATTTTAGGACTAGCGGAAGCGTTTGGGATGCAAACAACAGCGGAAGGAGTAGAACACGAAAGGGAGTTGCTTTACCTTTCTCATTTACCCATCGACTTTTTGCAGGGGTATTACTTTAGCCGACCTATGCCAGAGGAGGATTTTCCTTCCTTATTCTCAAAATGAAACAGAGTTGTCAGGAAGCCTGGTTTGAAATTTCCTTTCCTGAAGACCAACTTCGGAAGACAAACTATGCAAAACGCACTTCAAGGCCAAACCGTTCTCATCGCAGGAATCACAGACAAGGCATCGCTCGCCCTCGCCATCGCAAAAGAAGCTAAAAACCAAGGTGCCACCCTAGTTTGCACAGGACTTGGTCGCACTCCTCACCACTCCAATCTATCTGAAAAAGGAGCCGCTTACTTAGACAGAACCTTTGCAGACTTTCAAGCGACCATCAAAGAAGAGCTAGGTGCTGATGTCAAGACTTTTCCTTTAGATGTTACTTTAGATGGAAGCATAGAAGACTTTACTGATTTCTGTAAAAAAGAGCACATAACCCTGGGAGGATTTGTCCATTCAATTGCCATGGATAAAACCATTCGGGGCGGGGTTGTCAAACCCATGCTGGACGTAACCAGAGAAGAATTCATGGATGCTTTGAATGTTTCGGCATATTCTCTCGTAGCAATGACAAGATCACTTTTGCAAAAAGGAGTTTTGTCTAACAAAGCTTCTGTGTTGGCTCTGTCTTACCTAGGTGCTGAAAAAATTGTAGTTCACCCTTACAAAAACATTGGGGTAGCAAAAGCGGCATTGGAACGAATCATTTTTGAACTTGCCTTTGAATTAGGCAAATCCCATGAGATCCAAGTCAATGCAGTTCGATTCTCGCCGTATACGGCATCTAAGGCTGGCGGGGCTATTGAAGGTCTTGTAAAGGCGGTTGAGGATTGCAACCAATTGGCTCCTCTTGGAAACGCGAGACCAGAGGACTTAGCTTTTGAATGCGTTTATCTCCTCCGAAAGGGAAATCGAATTACGGGTGAGATTCGACACGTGGATGGCGGATACCATATCAGAGGGTAGAAACCAATTTTACGAAGTGGTCTCCTCTTTCTTGAAAATTCTTATACTGATCAAAGCTAGCGCAAGCCGGGGAAAGCAAAACTATCCCCGACTTTGGTTTTTCTAGGGCTATATCCAATTTAATTTGCTTTATAATTTCGGGCAGGCTTGCTCCCAAAAAAGCCTTTCCGAAACTTCTTTCCTTTTTAAACTCATCCGACCAAAGTTCTGAAGCCTTTCCATATATATAAACTTGTAACTGTTTCAATTCTTGCCACCTTTCAAAAAAAGGAGAAAGACTTTCCTGCTTTGGTTCACCACCTAAAATCAGATAGATTTTATCTTTTTCGGAGTAACCCGATAAACCAGAAAGCATACTATGCAGATTAGTTGATTTTGAATCATTGATGAATTGAATTCCTGAAAAAGGGGAGTTGGAATCAAGCGACTTAGGAACAATGGAAAAGCGATGAGGGAGACCAGTAAATGTTTCCAATTGACTTTGGATGCTTTTTGAAGAAACTCCAAATGCTTCGGCAAGACCGATTGCTACAGCAAGATTCTGCAAGTTATGAAGCCCAGGCAAAGGAAATTGATTTACCTCATAAGAAAAATTTCTGGTTCGAATCAGTTGTTCCTTGGTTAAAATCTGAATGTCTGCATTCGAGTCTAACCCAAACACTTGGATTCCCCTATGTTTTCTAAAGTCAGGCGAAATCCATTTTAAAAAGTTAGGCTGAGTGATACAACGATGAGTTTCATTTTCTAGATTTTGGATTTTCCATTTTGCTAGTGCATAGTTTTCCATAGTTCTATGTCTTTCTAAATGATCTGTCGCAAGATTTGTGATAGCCGAATGAGTTAGATGGAGTTGTCTACTGTCTTCCAGTTGATAGGAGGATAGCTCCAATACTACCAAATCCCAAGGTTCCAGGCAAAAACTTGTAAAAGCCTCTCCCAGGTTACCTCCTACGCTTGAATTGGGAAATTCATTTTTTACCAAATGGTGAGTGAGTGCCGTTGTTGTCGATTTGCCATCGGTGCCGGTGATTCCGAGAATTGGTCCAGTAAAGTGGAGCCTACCCAATTCGATTTCTGAAATTATCTTTTCCTTTGGGAATCTTTGAAGAATTCCGTGGTTCGGAGAAATTCCAGGGCTTTTGACAATCAAATCAACGGGCGGGAGGGAGAAACCTTCGTCGCTCAAGACTTCTGTCCAACCTGACCATGACGAGCTCTGGGTTCGGTCAGCCAGAAAGACTTCCTTCCCTTGGCTTTTTAGGAGCTTGCCAGCCGCTTCCCCTGATACCCCGCCTCCCAAAACTAAGGCTTTAGAAACACGTTCTAGGTCCTTCTTTGTCGAAAAAGCTTCGAAAAACATTGATTGACAGTAGCCGAAATTACCTCAGTTTTGTAAAATCATAACAGGTTTGGTGTTTTTTGTGCTCAAAAGTGAAGTAGTGGATGGAAAGCTTATCGTGTATTTGGAAGGCCGACTTGACGTTTCTGTCGCCAATGAAGTGGAAGAAGGTCTAAGTGACCTGATTGACAATGGTGGGCATAGAAAAGTGCTTTTGAACATGAAAGATGTAGAGTATATGTCATCTTCTGGTTTCAGAGCTTGCATTTCCACTCTTCGCAAACTCTCTGCAAAAGACGGAGCTTTGAAAATCTCTAATATCAAACCTGCCGTAAAGCGCATCTTTGATGTAATTGAACTCACTTCTCTTTTCGACATCTATGAGTCAGAAGAGGCGGCATTGAACGCATTCTAGACCTTCCTCCTGGAACAAGGGTCTTTGATTTGAATCCAATCTTACAAAAGATTGTTGCCACTAAACGACAAGAGATCGAAGCCCTCGCTCAGGTAAATTTCCCAGAACGAAATGCCCCATTTTTCTCCCTCAAGCAAGCTTTAAAAAAACCAAATCACCTAACAATTTTAGCCGAGTGCAAAAAAGGAAGCCCAAGTGCAGGCATCCTTCGCCCTGACTATAACGCATTATCAATAGCTAATGAATATTTCAAAGCTGGTGCCGCCGCCATTTCCGTCTTGACTGACAAAGATTATTTCCATGGTGACTTGCAAGATTTGATTCAAATCTCCTCGGTTATTCCCCTTCCGATATTGCGAAAAGATTTTATCATTGATGAATTGCAGATTAAAGAGGCATGGAGTGCCGGTGCAAGTGCAATACTATTGATAGCTCGCATTTTAGATTCTAAAAGACTTGCAGAACTCAAAAGTTTTGCCACCAAATTGGGGTTAGAGATTCTAATTGAGACTCATACCAAACAAGAAGTGGAACTAGCCTTAGACTTGGGCTTTGATATCATTGGGATCAACACTCGTGACTTAGACACTTTCGCTATTCTTCCCGATCTTATCGAGTCTTTGTCTTCTCTGATTCCCAAGGACATAGTCTGTGTGGGAGAATCTGGGATTCTCGGAAATGCTGATTTTTCTCGCTTTCAAGGGAAGGTAGACGCTCTCCTCGTGGGAACCTATTTCATGAAATCTATGAATATACCGGATGCGTTTCGAGCCTTAGTTTCCCAAAGAGGCTAGGCAGGTCGAGTCATACGAGGGTTTCGGGATTTGCCAGGTTAGCTTTTAACGGGAAGTAAATGGAAAAAATAGTTTCCTTTGGTTTTGACTCAAATTCGATTTCGGCATCATTTTTTTCTAAAATCTCTTTCACTATGCTTAGGCCGAGTCCAGTCCCTTCACCGCGCTTTTTTGTAGTAAAGAATGGAGAGAATATTTCTGATTGAATTTCGATCGGTATTCCAGGGCCATTATCCCGAAAAGAAATACAAAGAGATGGACCCGGATTCTCCGTATTCTTAAATAAGAAATTTGATTTCTTGATTCCAATTTCAATAAGTCCTTTTCCTTCCATAGCTTGGATAGAGTTGAAAATTAAATTGGACCAGACTTGGCTTAGTTCATCAGGAAAGCCTAAAATTAAATCCAAAGATTCTGGGAACTCTTTATGGATTTCAAGTCCTTTTGTTTGGTAAGTTTCATATAAAACTAATACATTTTCTATATTTTCTAAAAGTGAAAAGAATTGTTTTTCGGGATTTTTTGATTTATAGGAAATAGATTTCAAAGCAAAGACAATGCGAGATGTTTTTTCAACCGCCGATTGAATCAACCTTCCCTTTCTATAGAGACCTGAAAAATTTTGAAGAGTTTTTAAAATAAGTTCAGATTGTTCATCTTTCATAAGTGGCAAAAATCGATCATTGATTTCTCTCAATTGAATACTGGCAATAAAGTCTGAAAAACCTAAAGTTACCCTGTGGCTTTGTAAATGCTCTTCCCAATCCTTGCGAAGCTTTCGTTCTTCTTTTGTAGATATGGGGCTATGTGTTTTAAAACCTAAGGCATTTAATTCCTCAAAGAGATTTCTTATATTATCTTTCATTGCAAGAAATAATTTAGGTGAGTCTCTTGCAATTTCTGAAATTGATTCCCGAAGATTTTCAGACGAAGCCTTTATCGCCGCTATTGGACTATTGATTTCATGGGCTACATTTGCAACAAGTTGACCAATTGCCGCCATTTTCTCGGATTGAATTAGCTGTTCTTGCGATTTTTTAAGGTTCTCAAGAGCCTCTTTATAAAGCAAAGTTTGATTTCTTAATTCTTCTGATTCGAATGCTATTTTTCTTTGAAAAGTAAAATTCTTTCTGAGAGTGAATTCCAAGATAATTGCAGTACAATAACAAATTAGGAATGTTGATAAAAGCCAGAAGAAATTATAGCCAATTTGCAGAAAATCAGCGCCTATATAGAAAAATTGAAAGAAAAAGTTTCCAAAAATTATTATGTTAGATGCTATAAAAGATTTTTGAATGCGTGTACCACATAGGAAAAAAGTATAGATCAACATAAGACAAGAAGCGCTGTTTAAATAATCCAAAGGAATTGGAGAAAACAGCCTCATAATAAAATGCATATAACCAGCGAGTAGAGCTATATAAAGTATAAAGTACTCATAAAATTTGAAATAAAAATCCGAAAATGTGAATCCGAATACGAGAAAAATATTGAATGTCACAAAAAATCTGAGATATGTTTGGATTAAAAAAAAATCAGGGAAAAGAAAATAATCTATAATGCAAAAAATAGAATAGTTAGTGGCACCTAAACTGAGTCCAATTTGATTCAATTTGATAATTTGTTCTTTATAAAAAGCTAGAAATTCAGTTTCCGTCCTTTCATTGCCAAACTCTAAAAAAAATATTCTCCAATTTAGATCATCTTTGAAAGAAATCTTACCTGTCATATTTCTTTTACTAGTTCCACATCAAAGATCTTAGTTTCAGTAATCCTACCGCGAACAGAAACTGAATCAATTTCTTTGAGCTTAAATTTTTCTGGCTCTGTCAACCTTTTTTTTGTACTTTCTGAAATCAATAAGTGAGTTCGGTTTTCCTTTGTAAGGGATTCAATTCTTGCGGCAACGTTGACAGTATCACCTATCACAGTGGTTTGAAACCGCAATGGTTCCCCGATAGTCCCAAGTAGCATTTTCCCAGAATTGATGCCTATTCCGATACCCAACGGTACGTTTCCTGATTCCATTCTCTCTAAATTGTACTTTTTTAAGACAGTTAGCATTTCTATAGAAGCTTCTAAGGCGGAATCAGCATTGGGGAAAAGTGCCATAATGGAATCTCCAATATAGCTATCAATGAATCCATTGTGCTTTCGGATGACAGGTGACATATGGCTTAAATACTCATTTAAAAATCCAAAAATATAATCCGTTGGAATCATTTCACACAATGTCGTGAAAGAACGAATATCTGAAAAAAGAACCGTTAGGTCTTTCTCCACTGATAGACCCAAAGAAACACGAGAATAATCAGAATCCTGGAATCCCAATAGCTCTAGAAATTGAATGGGAACAAAGCGGTAAAAGGCTTCCGCATTTTCTAAGATCTTTTTGGTTTGAGACTGAAGCTCTCTCTCTTGGATACCTCTTCGCAATGCTTCTTGGATTGTAAGGTTGAGGTCAGCCGCTTCCCAGGGCTTTGAAATGTAACGATACAAACCAGCCTTGTTCACAGCATTTCCCACTGCTTCCGCATTAGCTTGACCGGTTAAGAGAATTTTTATTGTATCAGGATACCTTTGGTGGATTTGAATCAAGAGCTCATCTCCTTTTATCCCAGGCATAATTTGATCAGAAATGATCAATGGAAGCTCAGAAGTGCTCTGTATTTCATCCGAGATGAACTCTAAAGCTTCCTCTCCGCTTTCTGCAATTTCTATTGAATACTCATTTCCGAAGGTTCTCTTTAGTTGCTCTTTCAAAGAGGAGAGAACGGTTGTTTCGTCATCGACACAAAGAATCGTTGGTTTCTTGATAGGTTTTTCACTCATGATTGCAAGGCTTTCTTTATGGTTTGGATTAAAGTGGACTCATCCCAAGGTTTTGCTAAACAAGCAAAAAGATTGGCTTCAGATCGTGCCCTGGAGATAGCTGAATCTTCGGCCTGACCAGTTAACATAATCTTTACGATTCTTGGAAATTTCTGGTGGACTCTAATTAGGAATTCATCACCTTTTATACCCGGCATTAGCCAGTCTGAAACAATCAAAAGCAAAGAAATCCCTTTTTCGTCCAATTCATCTATCAATTCAATCGCTTCATCTGCGCTTTCTGCAAATTCCAATTTGAATTCAGATTGAAAGTTTTTCTTTAATTGATCTTTCAAACTATTCAAAACCATTTTCTCGTCATCAACACATAAAATCATTTTGTCCTCTTTCATTTTTTCATTGGCTCCTAAACCTCATTTTTCTATGGCAGAGGGATTTTACCCGGGAAGTAAAATCGTAAATGCCGTCCTTCCTGCTTGAGATTCTATTTCAATTTTTCCTTCGTGTTTTTCAATGATTTGTTTGGTGATATGCAGTCCTAGACCAGTTCCTTCACCTACTGGCTTTGTTGTGAAAAAAGGATCAAAGATTTTTTCTTTGTATTCTTTCGGAATTCCTTTTCCACTGTCTTCGATGGTGACGGCTACAAAATTTTCCTTTCCAAAACTTCTGAATTCTGTTTTCACTTTTAGAATTCCTTTTCCATCCATCGCTTGCACTGCATTCTGGATTAAGTTTGTCCAAACTTGGTTTAGTTCATCCGGATAACAAGGGATTGAAGGTACTTCTCCTAGTTCCTTGACTAACTCTACGCCGCCTTTGAAGTTAGAGTTAAGAATAATAAGAACTGTTTCTATACTTTCATTGATAGAGGCAGATTTCTTTTCTGCATTTGGATCAAAATGAGAAAAGTTTTTGAGAGACTTTACAATTTTTCCGGCTCGCTCTGAGGCGATTTGAATTGTTTGTGCATTCTGTAACATGGAAATAATTTCTTTTATGCTTTCTAAGAAACTTTTCCCTGATTCTTTTTGAAAAGGTTCTATCCAAGAATCTAAGAATTCTTTACATCCGATTGAAACTAGGAAATCAGCTAGATCTTCTGAGATCGCTATTCCTTTCCCTTCTAAAACATTTATCATTTCTCGTTTGATTAGCCGCATTTCCTTGGTAGTTAAACTATCCATTGAATTACAGGCGATCTGAATCCAAGCTTCTAAAATAGTCCATTCATGTTCTGAAAAAGATTTTGTAAGTATTGGTAGGTTTTGAAAAGTACTTTGGAGTTTTTCTGTTAGCAGAGAAGAGGAAGACTTGATCGCACTCAAAGGTGAGTTGATTTCATGTGCGACGCCGGCAACAATAGTCCCTAACGAAGAAAGCTTTTCAGATTGAACTAGTTGGTATTGGGCGGCTTTCAAATTTCCTTCAGCATCCAAAATTTCCTTTGTAAATCGCTTAGACAAGAATAAAGCTTGAAAGACCACAAAACAGAGGAGACCGTATTGTAGCAATTGAGTAGAATTCTTTCCACCATTGTTAAAGAAAATTAAATCATTAGCAGTTGCTAAAACTAATAATAAGAATGAAAGCGAGAAAAACCAATAGCCCTCTCCTTTTGCCAAAATGTAGCGTATAACAAGATATATGCACAAAGCCAGGTACAATACAGATAACAATTGAAAAATCCATAGGGTTCCATTGATAATGTATGGAGAACCAGCAAAGCAAAGGAAAATTCCCGGCGAAAAGAGAAGTAGCACGGGAATTAGAACTCTTTGGGATAAAAATTTGTGTGTTAACGTCCAAAGGTAAAGGAGAGCAACTGTCATTCCTGCGTAGAAAGAAAAATATTCCAAGCGAAACAACCAGATACTTGGAAAACCAGGAGACAAGTACAGTAGACTTTTCTCGCCCGTAGTAATGATTCTAAGAAACATAAGAAAGCAAAAGAAAAAGAAATATAGAGAACTAATCATTCTTTTGCGAATCAAATAGTGCCCAAGCTCATAAATACCTAAAATTAATAGACCTCCAGCAATCAATGATTCTTCAGAAAGCAGTCTCATATGAAGTCTTTCCAAATCTGAAACGGTTCCCATTTTGATTTCTTTCCAAAGCCCTCCGTGGTTTATAGTATAGTTCTTGACTTGGAAAGTGATCCGAGTGAACTCTTTATCGCTCGGCAATAATGGAAGTATGATTCTCTCTCGATTCATCGTCTCGGTTTCTTCTTCTGCTTTACCTGGATCCCCAATTTTTCCAATTAAAGTTGTGTCTTGGTATATCCAAGATGTAGTTCGAATGGTTTCAAGATACACTCCTAATGGAGGAGCGTTTGGAGGTAATCGCAGTAGTATGCTATACGTCCCGATTCCCAAACCTTCGGGAATTCCTGGTTTGGTGGGATTTATTTGATTCCAATTTAATAGTACGCTTAGCTCAATAGGAAACGACTTTTCATTGGGTGATAGATTCCATTCTCCAGGCGTAAAAATCCAATGATCTTGCAGGGCAAGAATCGGCTCGTTTGTAAAATCCCAGTTTCGTAAATCTACGAACTTTTCATTCTTTCCTACAAAAGAGGCTGTGGTTGGCTCTGCACTCAAGCCTCTCCCTACAAAATGAATCCCGAAAAGGATCGAAATAAAAAGAAAGATAAAGACTTTCGGATCAATTGTTAGTTTCCGAATCCTAGGTACTTGGGTTCTTTTCATGTAATTGTCTTCTCCTCAGGTTCCAAATAAGGTAGCCTAATCGTAAAAACAGTTTTTCCAGGTTCAGATTGAAGATCGATGCTTCCGTTATGCTTTTCGATGATTTTCCGAGTTATATGAAGTCCGAGTCCCGAGCCTTCTCCACGTTTCTTAGTGGTAAAGAATGCTTGGAAGATTTTTTCTTGGATATCTTTTGGAATTCCTGGACCATTGTCTGCGATCTCAACTACAGCAGATTGTTTTTGATTTTCTGAGTTTTCTTCTAATTTGTCAATTTCTTGGAAGACTCGTATACTGATCTTACCTTTATATTCCATAGCTTGGAGTGAGTTATGCAGTAGGTTCGTCCAGATCTGGTTCAATTCATCTGGATAACAAAAGATAGGAGGTATTTCTTGGAAGTCTGTTTTGAGTTCCACGCCCCCTTTGAACGAGTTCTGATAAATGGTTAGAACTGTCTCGATTCCGTCTTCTATTGAGACCTTTTGCTTTTGTCCGGAAGAATCAAAATGTGTATAGTTTTTTAAAGCAAAGACTATCTTAGATGCCTTTTCCACTGCGGTCTCAATTGTTTTTGCCTTGTTTTGAAAGCCCGCAAGGTTATAAACCATAGGAAGAGTGTCTTGAGATGTAGTTCTGAAAAGCTCTAGATAAGGTTCAATGCCTTCTGTGACTCCGATGTCAACCAAAGTATCGGCTATCGCATCTGCATTGGGGATTCCCTCTTCTTCGAGAAAAGTTGATAAACTAGCTCTCGCTTTGCGTTCTTCTCTAGTAGACAAGATCTTTTTCTCCGCTTTTGCCTTTTCCACTAAGGAAAACAAAAGGTTTTGCTCACCAGGGGAAAGGGTTTGCAGAATTTTTGGCAGAGAGTTCAAGGTTTCTTCCAAAGAATTGTTAATGTTTTGAATGCTTGCCTTGATGGCACCTAAGGGAGTATTGATTTCATGAGCAACACCCGCTACTAATTGCCCCAGTGCCGCCATCTTTTCGGATTGAATCAATTGGTCTTGAGAGTTCTCCAAGTCTTCATATGCCTGGTTTAGGTTTTTCACAATAGAGGCATTGTAGATTGGTCCTGCGATCTGCTGAACAAATTCATAGATTTCATTTACTTCTGATTTAGTTGTTTTGGGAGTCGGGACAAAAGATTGAAAATTCAGAATTCCTATGCATTTACCTTTAATGATCAATGGCATCATAATAATTTTTTGTAACTGATAGCCTTCCATAATGATTCTTTCTTCTTCAGAGAAAACCTCGGGCTTCATAGATTCGATCACAAAAGGCTTCTTTCGAAAAAACGGAATGTTATGAGCACCCGATTTGGAATTCGGATCCAGAGGTAGTCTAATTTGGTATGTTCTTTCGACTAATTCTCGGGGAATCGAATCCGGCACATTTCCAAGCATAGGCTTTAGAAACTTTCTTTCTTCATCCGCCATCCAAATGGCGAGGTAAGGCAATTTGAATCTAGCATTCGAGTAGGCGGCAATTTTAGAGAGAATGGTCTCTATGTCCACGGTTTCATTGAATTCTTTGGAAATGTCATTCAAAGATTTCATTTGAAAGGCTAATTCCATACTTTTCGATTCAGCGTTTTTAATACTTTGGAATAAGAACGATTTGCTGAGTGAACCTGCCACTTGATCGGCTAATGATTCAATCCAAGCCAGTTTTTGTTTGTTCATTCGAATCCTTTCGCCAAAATGATTCGCCAAATCAAGAATTGCGATCACTCGATCACCTAATTTCAATGGAACAAACAAAAAGGCAGGAATTTGTAACGAGTCGGCAATGAATGTTTCCTCGGGGGTCATTAAGTGACGTTTAATTTTGGGAGCATAGATAATCTTGCCTGACTCATACGCTTGCTTGTGAGCTCCCATTTCTAACGAGATTTGTAAATTTTTAATTTTATCTTTAACTTCTGAGCTTGCTAAAGGATGGTAGGAAGCACTAATCAGGTAGGTATTTTTAGTATCCTCCTGCACTTGGTAGAGGGCGTAGTACTTAATCCCAAAGTGTTCTTCCACAAATTTCATAAAAATGGGCATTATGCTCTCTATTTCTACGCTTGCATTGATCCCTTTTGTGATTTCATTTGTTAAACGAAGATAGTCTGCTAACTCCTTCGTTTCTTTTTCTGACTCTACCATTTCTCTAAATAATTTAGACCGAATGATTGCTGAGGTGATTTGTTGCCCGAATGACTGAATTGTTTCTTGCTCGGCAAGATCTAAGTGTTGATTTCTATTTAAATTTAAAGCCAGAATTCCAATGCTTTTTCCGTCATGCAGTAAGGGCAAAATCATCATTGAACTACTTGAAATATAGGAAACAATTTTTTGGTCTAATTCGTATTTGATATCCCTAGTAGTAAATTCAGGGAAGTAAATTGGTCTTTTGAACTTTAGAGATATAAACATAGATCCAATTTTCTTTGTGATTGGCTCACGGAAACTGAAGATAAACTTTCTCCCAGAAAGATCTATGTAATCTATATCCCCTTCGATCAGTTCAGTCATCAAATGTTTATTTGAAGAATCAACGATTAATAGCCAAAGATTTCTTACTTGAAACTCTGAATTCAGATACTCAAAAATTTCCTTTGAAATCATCTTAAAATCCATTGCAGAATTTACTAACTTCATAATTTGGTTAAGTTTAACAAAAATTCTTTTACTTTTTTCCGATTTCTCTTTTTCCTCATTTGCGATTTGTTTTTCAGAAACCAGTTGAGAGATATTATTCTCTAAAGTTCTTACAATTGGGCGAGTGAGAATGAAAGTTAAAATGTAAGATCCGACTAATAACAAGCTACCGATAAATGTCACATGCAGAATTCTTCCAGATAGGGATGCTAAGGAATTAAGGCTAAAAAAATACAAAATCATTAAAATGGGAATGAAAAATAAAGAGAGGATTGCAACGCGATTTGAAACCCTAGCGGCAAGTCCATGGCCTTCCTTTGCTCCAATCCTGATCACGTTGATTCCGATAAACCAGAATGGAATGAAATTCAAGTTACTTAATGGATACAATCGTATTCCTGAAGTTGCGGGAAGATTTAATAAGATAACCGATGAAAATAGAAAGTAATAAATGATTAGTTGGTTTTCACTTTTTGATAAAATATTCAATTTCCTGATCTGTAAATATTTCCAAAGTAGATTTAAATTGAAATATATAACTAAAATCCCGAGAAGTTGTATGGGGACCCCCGATTTCAAATACCTACCGAAAGGATATTCATAGTAGCCAGCAAACATCCAGGGTGTCAGAGAACTTAAAGCTATAAAAACAGAAAAGGCATCCACGTATTTTATATACTTAGGAA
>JAIXRB010000191.1 GCA_027485405.1 Leptospiraceae bacterium
AAAAGTAGAGCAATTGAGGGAAAACTGCGGAAACTCATCAATGGTTTAGACTCGAACTGATCTTATTTAGCTATGCCCTATAGTCTCCTTTTTTATCGTATCCTTTTCCTATATGACAAATCCCACCGTGGTCTCCGTACCCGAATTTGAAGCCTTTGGTTTCCAAGAAAATCTTTTAAAAGGCATTGTAGATGCTGGCTTCACAAGCCCCAGTCCCATTCAGAAACAAGCGATTCCCCTTATCTTAGAAGGGAAAGACATCATTGCCCAAGCCCAGACGGGCACAGGAAAAACAGCGGCTTTTGGCCTTCCCTGCTTGAACAAGATCAACCCAAAAGGCGGAATCCAAGTTTTGATCCTCACCCCAACTCGGGAACTTGCTTCACAGGTTTCCGACGAGATCTACCGCTTAGGAAAGCATTTAGGCATTCGCACGGTAACAATCTATGGCGGAACATCCTACTCTCGTCAGATTTCACAAGCAAACGAATCAGCCCAAATTGCTGTCGCAACTCCTGGCCGACTCCTCGACCTACTCAATTCAAAAGGGATCAAAAACTTTAAACCAGGAATCGTAGTTTTAGATGAAGCGGATGAAATGCTCGATATGGGATTTCAGGAAGACATTGAATCCATTTTTTTTTTTTTTTTTACCGAAAGACAGACGTTATTGTTTTCTGCCACTATGCCAGAGGGAATTAAGAAACTCTCTTCCAAATATTTAAAGCACCCAGCTCATATCAAAGTTGCGATTACCGAAGCAAGTGCCAAGAACATCGAACAAGTATATTATGTGATAGATGAATCAGAGCGTGACCAAGCAGTGGTGCGTGTATTGGATTTTGAAAATCCTTACAAAGCAATTGTTTTTACAAAGACCAAAAAAGAAGCCGATGAACTCAAAACTTCTTTGAGTTTCAAAGGGTATCCTGTGGAAGCTCTTCATGGCGATTTAGGCCAAAAGCAAAGAGAACAGGTTCTCAAAAGTTTGCACGATGGTCGCATTCGAATTCTTGTCGCAACCGATGTTGCCGCTAGAGGTCTTGACGTTAAAGATCTCTCTCATGTTATCAACTACCACCTACCCTTCGATCCAGAGAGCTACACTCATAGAATTGGAAGAACGGGAAGAGCAGGAAAAACTGGGAAAGCAATTACCTTTGTTACAACGAGAGAGACCAGAGCTTTGATGCGACTCAAAAGCACTGCTGGAACTCTTACAATTGCAAAAGTTCCAAGCAAAAAAGCTGTCATCGATAAAAGGATGGATGAACTATTAGGCGGAATCTTGAAACTAGAGATTGCCTCTGATTCTGATAAAATTCTAGAAAAATTAGAATCCCAAGCTAGTTTAAAAGAGATCGCTCTAAAACTCCTAAGTCAGAAGCTCGCTGAACAAAAAATAAGCGGGCCTGAGACCATCGGCAAGGATCCTGAAAACTGGTCAGAAAGCCCACCTTCGTCCCGAAGAGGAAGTGATGGTGGCAAGGGACGCCCGCGCGGAGACTCTAGGTTTTCAAAAGGACGCCCGAACCAGTCTAGTCCAAGCGGAAAAGGAGAGAGGTCGGCAAGACCCCCCCGAGCAAAAAGAGATCAGCGTTTTCGAAACAAATAGTGACTTACAAACCATTCTTCCCCGTTTCTGTAATGCCATAACTCGGCACAGGCGAGGAAGAATACTTTCCAATACACAAACCACTTTGTTTTTTCGGATTCTCCATAGGTTTTAGCTAAAATTGGGAGGATTTTCGCTTTGTTTGCGATTGTGTTTTCATACCAGGCTTCACTGGTCTTAGCATAGTGCTTTCCGTTTACCACCCAATGGTCTTCGATCAAAAAATCTTTTTGAAAATAGAGAAAGAGATCATGCGAAGGCATCTGCCCACCTGTAAAAAAATACTTTGCCATCCAATCTGTGTCATCCTTGACTTCAAAAGGATAGGCAAACTTATGATGGGTGAAAATATGAATGAAGAATTTTCCGTCTTTGTTTAAGAAGGTCGCTAGCTTTTCAAAGAGAAGCTCATAATTTTTCATATGCTCTAACATCTCGACTGAAATGATTCGATCAAACTTCTCTTTGGTTTTAAAAACATTCATGTCTTGGGTAAGAATTGTGATGTTTTTCAACCCTCTCTCTTTTGCTCTGGCTTCAATGAATTCTTTTTGAGTTCTGGAGTTTGAAACTCCCGTTACTTTGCATTTTGGGAATTTTTCAGCCACATAGAGGCTAACTGATCCCCAACCACAGCCTAAGTCGAGAAGACTCATTCCGTTTTCCAGTTGAGCTCTTTCAACAGTAAGCTTTAACATTGCTTCTTCGGACTCAGCAAAAGTAGTTTTATCTTCTGGCCAAAAGCCAGATGAATACTTCATGCGCGGTCCCATCACATTAGTGAAAAATTCACTGGGAACTTCATAATGCTGTTCGTTTGCGGCTTCCGTAGCGACGGCTATGGAGCTGTTTTTGAGCTCTTGGATGTATTGCATTTTATGGATCTGGTCTAAAACTGCAGTACCTTTGCTCTCTCCCTTTAACCTAAGGGAGAGAAGTTTGCGGATTTGAATTCGAATCAGCCAATCTGGAAAAAAGTCTTTCTCGAGCAGTCGATTGATCAGGGAAGTTTCTGGCTCATTTGGCCTATTTGATGTTTCGGTCATTGTGATCAGTAAAATCCTTTTTGCTTAAAAATCACTAAAAATTAGAGGTCAAGAAGCCTTGGGGAACCAAGGGAAAAAAGCGTTGGTTGTCTTTTGGTATGCGACAAATTTTTCTCCTTTGGATAGGAGGGAAAAACGCTCGGCGAACGGGACCCCTGAAACAAAGCGAAGTAGGATAAACATGACCAAAGGAGAAAACAAAGAAAGTAAACTGTTGGTGTTTTGTATTTGGATCGGAATGATACCAATGCCCAGCCACAAAAGCCATTCGAAAAAGTAATTGGGATGCCGCGAATAGTTCCAAAAACCAATATTGCAAACCATGCCTTTGTTTGCTGAATTTGAAACAAAGCGATGCAATTGGTTGTCGGCTATAGATTCTCCTATGACTCCTAAAATGAATAAAGCTAGCCCAATGAAAGCAAAAGGCTGGAATACCGACAAATCCAGGTTTGCATTTGCCGCTACAACGAACGGTGGAGAGAGAAGAAGAGCAAGAAAGCCCTGGAGCAAAAAAACATTTGTAAAAAACTTTTGATGAACTTTGTCACCATAGTCTTCCCGGAACTTTGCATACCGTTTGTCTTCGGGATGGTTGGTGCGAATTCGAGTTATGTACAAATACCCAGACAATCGAATTGCCCAAAACCAAACGGGAACGAGAACCGAAAGTTTAGAAAGTAGGTTCCCAGTTCCTAAAATGCTATAAACTGTTGCTATTCCCGCGATGACAAGACCCCAGCCTACATCAATCACAGCGTAGTTGTTTCTTGTTTTCCCCCAAAACCACATAACAATCATAAAAGAAAACGCGAAAAAGGAAGGGTAAGCTTGAGAAAAATCCATATACAGTATTTGACTTTACAATCTGTCCTTTTGGTAGTCCTGTTTTAGCTTTTTAGCCATTGTGGCTTCCAAGAATCCAGGGTTAAAGTTACGCATCCATTTGAGAAATAGGCCCGAGATACTCATTGTAAAAAGCCTTGGATCTGTTTTTTGGCTGACTTCCCAAAGAAAATTTGCAACTTCTTCTGGAGTCTTGAGTTTTCCGTCGGCTTGCTTTTCAGAATGGATTTTGCCATCTGCGCCCAGAACATTGGATCTAAGATTTGTTTTTGTATATGGAACACAAACTAATGCAGACCTAACCCCTTCCTCTTTCAATTCGATTCGCAGTGATTCC
>JAIXRB010000212.1 GCA_027485405.1 Leptospiraceae bacterium
AAAAACTTCCTCAAACACAGTGGCATTGTGCAAAACTGTATCTGTAAAATTAAATCCACCATGGCAATGAAAACACTCTGCAGTTTCTCCGTTAAAGAAAGCCAAACCCCTCAAAGCAGAGGCGTTTAGAGCAGAATTGTCCTTTTGGTAAACGGCTTTATCGAACGGTGAATTTCCAGAAATCATAGATCTTTGGAAGGAAGATAAAGCAAAACGAATATTCTTTTCGTTCACAGGATCAGAATTTCCTGGGAAGGCATCATTGAACAAGGTCTTGTAACGATTGTCTGCTTTGATTTTTACTAGGTATTGGTCATTTGTAAGACCAAGCTCCACGGGTGTTTCACCGAACAAAGGAACTAGCGCTTGCTGTTCGAGAGATTTTAAAATAGGGTTATTCCAAGTAATTCGTGGCAAATAAGCTACGTTCGGAAGGTGCTGTGAATTTCTAGGATGGACTTCGCCTGTGATTCCACTTGGGAGCGCTTTTCCATCGCTAAAGGCGAGCTCTTGGAGATGACAAGAAGAGCAGGACATGGTTTCATTTCCAGAGAGCTTGCGGTCATAGAATAAAAATCTTCCCAATTCTACTTTCGCCTCTGTCATTGGATTGTCGGCCGGAACTCTGGGAGTAGGAAAACCTGCCGGCAAGTTCCATTTGTAGGTGCTTTGGTTTGATGCGTTTACCAAAACTAAAAGCCCTAAATCACGGTTTTGGTTATCTGAATCGTTTTTTCCGCAACCAATTGCGTTAGTTAGAACAATACAAAAGAGAATTATTCGATGTAAGGATTTCATAAAATTGTCCTCGGCTAAGGAATTTCTTCCTTAGCCTTGTTTCCCTAACTAAAACTTAAACACGTTGTTTGTAAAACTAGTCAAAGCAGTTCCAGCTTGCGCATCTGTAGATGTAAACAGAGCAGTACCAGAAGTGCTCACTCGTCCATTCAATCCGATGTTAGTCACCAGAGGATTGCAAAAACTTCCCGAAGACAATGGCATACAAGTTTTTGTACCTGTAGGATGCGTATAGCCGTCTAACCACTTTTCCAAGTCAACATTGATCACGGCTGAACCAGGATTGATGGCCTGCGTACTCGTAACTCGAATGGTCGGTCTAAACTGGTTGGTACATGTACCACTCGTTGGAGGTGTGGCTCCGGAAGTAGGGCAGTTTTGACTTCCCAAGTGAAAATTGGTGAAGTTTGTGTCCGCGTCTTTAGTAAACTCGAGCTTCACAAACTTGTATCCTGATGACCATGCCCACCACATATTGATGATGTTTAATGGTGAAGTTGTATTGTTTGCATCCAAGTGATTGAGATCGGCTGGAACACCCAGGTCAAACTGAACACCCGTATACACTCCAGCAGGTGCTGAACCTACTACTCTATTGTTAGTAGCGCTAGTACCAGACGTGGTTCCACCACCCGCCACGGTCACTCCACCTGTTTCGTAGTCAAGCAAAGCTACTCGAGTAGATTGCCAAACGCCATCCGAGGTCAAGGTGACATCTGCGGTAGTTCCATCGGCTCTTAGAAGCTTTACTGAACTCACATAGAATCTTGCGTCTCGGAAAGTTAAACTGTTTCCTCCAACGGTCATTGCCTTGTTAAACTCGAAATCTCGAGTTCCTGCTTTCAAGGAGAAAGTCAAGTTTACGTTTTGTGGTTGAGACAGGAGAGCCAAGGCTCCCAAAGTTCCATCGTTATTGTCTTTTTTTTCAGGCGCACAATGCATCATTAATAATGAAAATGATATAATTAATACTTTAATGTTCATGATTCCTCTTATAGTTTTTTTCCGTTTGTGCAAGGCACGGAGAACCTTTGGGAAAAAAGGGTTAAACTTTGGGAGGACGGTCGAGAGAGAGACCTTGTCCAATCCGCAAAGGAAGGGAAGGTTCGTTGAGAGAATAAAGCAAATCCTGTTTTGAAGAAATTGATACCAAATCGAACAAAGTGTTCCAGATTTGGGATTGGATTTTGAGTTCCGAGAAGCGCTCTTTCTTTTTGGAGCAAGAGCAAGCATGCGTCTCGCCGTTCTTTGCCGAATGGCAATTGGGCAGAACCGTCGCGCTTACATTGGATTGTTTTGCTGAAATGCCCTTTTTGGCTTTGAAACGGGAGTCTTCCGGATTCGCGTGGACTTCTTTACGAGAACCATGGTTGCATTGGCAAATTGCCGTGATTTTCTCAAGGCAGGTACCGAGAAGCCCGCTTTGCAAGAAAGCAATTTGAATGAGAACAGTCAGTAGTAAGACAAGAGACGAGCTTCTCCAGAGGCGCATTGACTACCAGGAATTCGATTTCAACCCCTGCTGTCAATACCCTAAACTCCTGGGAATCTTGCTATTCTCCAGGGCTTTGGGGGAAAACAATGGACAATATGAAGCGAACGGAATTGGAACGAAGAGAAAGAGAACTCCGCAGAATGGAAAAGAAAAAGCTTTCCGTGACAAAAGGGGAAAGAGAATCAAGAAGCGTTGGGGACTACATTGAAAGTCTGTTTGGACTGTTTCGATATGATTCAGAAGAGATTTTCAACGCTGGCGATGATGAAAAGATCCTGGAAATCCTCGAAGAAATGAAAGAAGACCATCCAGAAAAACAGTGGGACGTCATTATCCGCAAAGCTGTGAACAAAACGAAAGTCGAACAAAAAGAAAAGGCATACGAAGCTCTTCGCAATCTGGCAGGGGTCACTCTTCTTTCAACTTAATCTTCTTTTTTTGAAGATTTGACTTTCAAAAGCCATCGCTTTGTGGCAGAATAGACTTCCTTCCCTTCGGGGGAGTGTCTATGACCTTCCAAAAAAGCATACTTAGATTACTTTTCGTAACATTCGCTCTGAGTTCTGGGGCACTTTTTGGAGATCCAACTAACCACTGTCCCACAAAACAAGTTTTTCAAATCTCTGTTACAACACAAACCATAGATCTTTCCTCTTTCCTAGCTTTCTTAGAAACAGAAAAGGAATTTCCAGTTCCCGATGACTTAAGTAAGACGGAACCAAAACTAAACTTCATCCAAAATGAATTTAATCCACCAAACCTTGGGAACACTCGAAAGACAGTTTGGCTTTGTCTAAATTTTCACAATTCCGATTTAAAGAAAGTAAAAACTATCTTGAACATTCGCTATCCTCTACTGGATACCATTGAGTTCTTTTTTACGAAAAACGGTAGCTCTTGGGATGTGAGTCATCAAGGACGCAAACTTTCTTTTCAAACTAGAGAAATTAGGAATCGGTTTTTTTACAAATCCATAGAATTAGAGCCAAATGAGTCAGCTGTTTTGTTTATCAAAGCTAAATCAGCAAGCGCATTTTCCTTTCCTTTGTTTGCTCTACAAGAGGAAGGATTGAACTCTTTCTTGCTTTCGGACAGTTTGTACCAAGGTTTTTATTTTGGCGTAGTGACGCTTATGGCTTTGTATAGCTTTTTCTTTTACTTTTTAATCAAAGACAAGTCCTACTTAGCTTATGCACTTTACCTTCTGTTTGGTTCCATTTTGTTTCAAATGTCTATGAATGGACATTTTTCTTTGATTTTTCCCAATTCCCCGGACTTTGTTTGGATTTTACACAATCTTCTGTTCTTTCTATTTATCATCAATGGATTCTATATTTGCATTGTGCTTTTTGAATTGAAAACAAAGTCCGTACTGCTCTACAAAATCTTTGTTTTTTGGCTCAGTGTTTCCATTTTATCTTTGTTTCTTCTGCTTTTTTTACCCTATCGCATTATGAACCTTTTGGGAGATTTTCTTTCTTTCACTTTGGCTATTTTGGCTTCTATCAGTGCTTTTATCGTTGCATTTGTAAGAAATTACAGACCAGCACGCTACTTTTTTGTCGCTTTCTTGTTTGTAGTTTTAGGTGGCTTAGTCACTCTCTTTCGCTTTCATGGAATTTTGCCTGTAAATCCATTTACTGACAACGCTTTGCAAACATCCATGGCTCTCGAAGTTATATTTATGTCTTTTGGTCTTGGAGAGAGAATCAACTTACTTCGTGATGAAAAAGAACTGCTTCAAATCAAAGTTGAAACTGATAAACAAAAACTTATTGGCTTTCAGAAAGAATTAGAACTAGCTCAAAAATTGCAAGCCTCCACTTTGCCAGAAAAAATCCCTCAAATCCAGAACTTAAAAATAGGAGCCCGGTATCTGCCAGCGTCTTTGATTGGAGGAGATTTTTACGATTTAACAAGGATCGATTATCATAGGTTATCTTGTTTGATTGCAGATGTAACAGGACATGGAATCCCTGCGGCAATTGAAGCGGCTATGCTTAAAATAGCTTACTCTCAAAATACGTATTTTGCGGAACTTCCCTCCGTTGTTTTGGAAAGAATCAACAAATCTCTAGCTGGGACTTACAAGAATCAACTCCTCACAGCCTCTGCTCTTTTTATAGATAGCCAAGAAAGAACTGTTACTGTAGCAAATGCTGGGCATCCTGCACTCTACTGGCTGAAGTTTGAAACAAATGAGGTTATGTGCATTCGCCCTAAAGGAAAACTGATCGGATTTTCAAAAGATTGGAAATACGAAGAAGAAACGATAGTAATCGAAAAGAAAGATAAGATTTTCATTTTTACCGACGGACTTTGGGACTTTTGGGAAAACCTTGGAAAACAAAGCGATGGCGAAGAGAACCTATTGAACTGGCTTCGGGAACGAATCTATTTAAGCCATGAGTCCTTGATGAATGAAATCAATGCCGTCATAGATAGCCATACCTTACTCTTTCAACCAGAAGATGATGTTACTTTCTTGTTGTTTTCTTTTATCGACGCTTAAATCAAACGTCTGCGTAGATTGAAGTGTTTAGGTGACGAGAGATGTTGTCTAAGTTTCGAGAAATGTCTCGGTAGAGCAAGGAAGGCAAGAGATTTGTCTTTTTCTGGTTTTTTTTCTTGCCCACTTTTGATTCATTTTTTTTCACGGATTGGATCATTTGAAATCGATAGTGTTTGCTCTGGTTTCTAATCGAAACATTGGCAAGAATATCAAATGAATGCGCGTTTTCTAAGTTTGAGAGTAAAAGATCATAATGGGATTTGAGAATTTCTATTTGAGAATGGACGACTGTTTGAGATGCTTTATCTAAATGAATTTTCTGACGATTGGCTTTTCGGACCTTTCTGGCTATAGAAGCAAAGTTATCACCCATTTCTTCAATGGCTTTGATTCGTTCCATGATTCCGAGTACGTCTTTGGCATAATTTCCCGTAACACCTGATTGTTGGATTTCGTTTAAACAGGACATGATATCAGATCGAACATTATCCAATTCATTCTCTTTTTTGAAAACTAGCATAATCTTACTAGCATCATAGGCTTCTACCAATATCTGTTCGGTCAATCTCAGGGAGTCATAAGTATCTCTAATCACTTTTTTGGTAAACTCAACTACCTCTACCATAGCTAGCTCAGTCGTTTTGACACTGCCTGATTGCAATAGTCGGATTGAATCCCCGTCTTTTCCTTTTGATACGGAGTCGACAATTTTGCTAACGAAGCTACTCAGAGTATTTACAAAACCTATCAGAAGTAAAGTGTTGAATACATTGAATAAAGTATGGAACAAACTTATATGATACCTAGTGGAATCTTTATTTGTTAGTGGGTCACCTGGAACTAAACTATCAATTAAACCTGTAAAAGAAGGAAAAAACAAAAGAACCCAAAGCACCCCGAAAACATTGAATACGGTATGCGCCAAAGCGGCTTTTTTTGCATTTCGGTTTCCTGGTATTGCCGCTAGATTAGCAGTTATTGTGGTTCCTATGTTTTCACCGAGAATCATCCCATACGCCGCTTCAATTGTAATATAACCAGCAAAAGCAAGTGTAATCGTGATCGCCGTAGAGGCTGAAGATGATTGGATTAAAATTGTTAGAAGAGTTCCAACTAAAACAAAAAACAGAACGGTTGCGAATCCAGGTTGAATGTATTCCTTTAAAAAGAAAAAACTCTCAGGATCTTTTGCCGAATCTGGAACAGCCGACTTAAGGTAGTCTAGGCCTAAAAACAAAAGTCCAAATCCAATTAAAAAACTACCCCAACCCGACCGGGACTCTTTCTTTGAAAAATGAAATAGAACACCAAGACTGATGGCGGGCAATGCGAACAGCATAATGTTGAATTTGAAGCCCAACAATGAAACAATCCAAGCAGTGACAGTTGTCCCAATGTTTGCTCCCATAATAACGCCGACAGCCTGGGGCAGTTGCATCAACCCTGCATTTACGAAACCTACTACTAAGACTGTGGTTGCTGAAGATGATTGAATGCTTGCCGTGATAACGGACCCACTGATTACAGAGGAAACCCGATTGCGGGTCATCGAAGATAAAAAAGAACGGAGGCGCTCTCCAGCTACCCTTTGCAGGGACTCGCTTAAGAGCTTCATTCCATAGATAAAAATTCCGAGTCCGCCAAGGACCTGGATAAGAATTGTCCAGTTCATATAGAATTTCTTTTCAAAGAAAAATCAAATTGCTAAACCTGACTAATCTTTTATTGATTTACGATTTTTTTAGGAAACAGAACCTTCCAGGAATATGTCAGATTCAATAGCAAAAGGAAAGGTGATTGGCTTCTCCTATCACTTAAAGAATTCAAAAGGCGAGACCCTAGACCAGTCCAACGATCCTTTACTCTACTTACATGGATGGAGCAATATCATTCCAGGTTTAGAAACAGAGCTAGAAGGGCTCAGTATCGGTGACTCGAAACAAGTCGTTGTATCACCTGAAGCCGGTTACGGAAACTATGACGAGAGCCTCGTTTTTGCCGTTCCCAAAGCAGAGCTTCCGCCAGATGCAGACCTAAACGTAGGAATGGAATTCCAGACAAAGGGAGAAAACGGACACATGGTTTTGTATCTCCAAGAAATCCGCGATGCAGACGTGATCCTAAATGGGAACCACCCGTTAGCAGGCGAAACCTTGCATTTCGACGTTAAAATAGAAACAATCCGAGAAGCTACTGCTGATGAAAAAGCTCATGGACATGCCCACGGAGCTGGCGGTCACCACCACCACTGATCAGTTCATTTCTCCTTTTTTTAGATTGAAACAGAATTTACTTGCCAGGAATTGAAAAGCCTGGCGACATTGTAATTAGAGACCCAGACCTTCCTAGATTTATACTTCCCCCTTCTCTTTGTCCCTCCTGACTTTTGCATTTCTTGATTTGCATTTCCTAGAGTTCTCAATTGACGTGTGTAGTATGGAAATAGCGAATTCGGGATCCGTATAGACGAGGAAAAAATTATGTCAGTGAATATCTATGTAGGAAACCTATCTTACGATATGACAGAAGGAAAGTTGGGAGAATTGTTTGCCGTTCATGGTTCAGTTACTTCTGCAAAAATCATTACAGACCAGTATTCCGGTAGATCCAAGGGATTTGGTTTTATTGAAATGAAAGACGCGAAAGAAGCTGACAACGCTATCAAAGATTTGAATGGAAAAAACATTCTAAATCGCGAGATGAAAGTCAACATCGCAAAACCGAAATCATTTGAAAGCCGCGGAAACGATAGGAAACGATCCTATTAATTCCACTGAAAATATTTCAGAACTGAAGAGAGGGGTGAACAACTCCTCTCTTTTTTTTGCCCTTGTCTTAAACTACTTCATCTAATACTATAAAGGAATTTAGCGCATGATCTCGTATCAGATTTACAAATTGATTCATTTGGCTGGGATTTTTCTTCTCTTCTTGTCTCTCGGTGGACTTGCTTTACATACAATGAATGGCGGAACGAAAGCGACCAACACATTTAGAAAAACTGTTGCCATAACGCATGGTATATCACTGGTTTTTATCTTAGTAGCTGGTTTTGGTTTGCTTGCACGTTTGGGAATTCCCCATGCAAACTGGCCGACCTGGGTTTATGTAAAAGTTGTCATTTGGTTGCTTTTTGGAGCTTCGATTGCCTTAGTTAGCAAGAAACCGAAATTGGCACAGATCCTTTGGTTTGTATTGCCCTTGTTAGGGTTGTCTGCCGTTTATTTAGCAGTCTACAAACCATTTTAAGCAAAAAAAAGCGCCCGAGGTATTCGGACGCTTTTACAGTTTTAGAATTAAGTTTGATTAACCTATAGCCGCTTTCAGTTTTTGCTTAAGAGACTCAGATGATGCTGTTAATTTAGCAATTTCTCTTTCGTTGGCTTCCATTTCTTTCAAAATAGAAGTTACCTTGCCCGCTAGCCCAGATGCCTTTCCAGCTTTTAGAGCTTTGCCTGGTTTTCTTCCTCGTTTGCCTTTTTTAACTTTCAAGGATGCTTTTGCTTTGCCTGGCTTTCTTCCTCTTTTTTTACCAACTTTTGCAGAACCACCTTTTGCTGGCTTAGCTACTTTTCCAGGCTTACCGTCTGATTTTTTCCAGTTGATTAAAGTGAGTTGAGATACTCCGTATTTTTTTGCGGCGGCGGATTGTCCTCCGCGACCGTTTTCTGCATCATAGTCTTCTATGAATTTGAGGATTTTAGCCTTTTCAACTGGCGTATAACGTACTCCTCTTTCTCCAGGCTTTGGGCCTTTTTTTCCTTTCGTAGATTTGCTTTCTTTCTCTGTTGTTTCCAATGTATATCCTCTAATATTTAATATCTTAGAACTTAATAGTACTGCTACATATATCGGAAATTTAATCAATCTAAAAAAGTTTTTCTTCTGATTGGGTATTATAGTAAAATAAAGAATTTGTTTTATGCTAGGCGTTTCATTACTTAAATTTAGAACTAATCTAATAAAATCAGAAACGGAATTGCCACATTTGTAATTTATTTTTGATATTAAATAAAAAACCCCAGGCTTTGGAATAAAGCACTGAGGTTCTAAATCAAAGAAATTGAGAAAGATTTACTTTGATACTACTTGGAAAGTCACTCGACGATTTATTTGGTCGTTTTCAGGGTAACCGGAAACTGGAGAAGTAGATCCAGAAGCCTTAGTCGCAATTCTACCAGCAGGAACTCCTTGTTTTACTAAAGCATCTTTGACTGCATCGGCACGAATTTGTGAATAGTATCCATTTCCTTTTTTACCGCCCTCTGCTTCTTCAGGTCCACTTGCGTCTGCATGTCCAATGATTTGAAGAGCGTAGTCTTCTGGAAGTTTTACAAGTGCTTCTTTAATAAAAGCAACATTGTTCTTTGCCCAAGCATTGAAGTCTTCTTTTGTGATGTCGGCTTGCTTGTAGCTAAAGCCTTTTCTCTTTACACCGTCTGGATAGCGATAGTCTTTGAGAGTAGAGTTGATTTCATCCAATAGCATTATGTTTGTATCACGGCTAGATACAGTCGGAGTCGTAGTGGAAGTTGAAGCTGTCTCGGCTGGAGGGGTTTCCTTGGTTTCTGAACTTGAACAATTCGCTAAAACGAGTGTGGAAACGAAAATGAGGATGAGTTTAAATAAGATTGGTTTTTTCATCTGTTGACCTGCCTTGTCCTTGTCATAATTTTGATTTACAACTTTATTCACAACTGAAAATGCGATACAAAATACAGGTTTCTGACGAATTTCACCTTTCTAGACTCGATCTTTTCTTGAAATCCCAAGCAGGCGAGGACCTAAGCCGCACGGTAGTCCAACGTTGGATTGAGGAAGGTTGGGTGACCAATGAGACAAAAAACGAATTGTCCACCAAAAACGGGAGTAAGGTACTTCTGGGAGAAGAGTATTCCATTGATATAAAAGAAAGACCGCCATCCAGGTTAGAGCCTATCCCAATGGATATCCCAATTCTCTGGGAGGAAGACGAGTTTTTAATCATACATAAAAAACCTGGAATTAGTTGTCACCAAGGTCCTGGTGATGATACTCCCAGTTTAGTGAATGGTTTGCTATATCAATTTCAAAATCTTTCGCAGGCAGGTGGAGTCAATCGTCCAGGGATAGTCCATCGACTAGATAAGCCCACAGAAGGTGTACTAGTTGTTGCGAAAACTGATAGAGCTCATGTTGCATTATCCAGGCTGTTTCAAGAAAGAAAAATCGAAAAAGAATACCTTGCCTGGACTCTACAATCTCCTCCAGATGCCCAAGGATCCATTCGGTTGCCCATTGGTCGCCACCCTGTAGAAAGAATTAAAATGGCTGTCCGTGAAGATGGAAGACCATCGGTCACGCATTATGAAACGCAGGAAATTGTCCATACAGCAACTGGACGAAAATACTCAATGGTAAAGTTGAATCTGGAAACTGGGCGAACACATCAAATCCGAGTGCACCTCCAAAAACTCGGTTGTCCTGTTGTGGGGGACAGTTTGTACAGTCGTTCCGCAAAAGAGTACGATTCGTTCGGATTATTGCTTTTATCGCGAAAACTCGCCTTTGATCACCCTTTTGATCCGGGAAAAAGAATAGATGTATCTATCGATTTACCAGAAAGATTTAAAGTTTTTTCTAAAAAATGTAGAGTTTACTAATTTTCTTTTTCTTATGTTTTCGATTCTGTTTCTTTTCCTTTTGTTTTATCTTTGTCTCCCTTTTGTAGACTCCATTTATTATTATCATTTTGGAATTGTGGCAAACAGCGATGCTCTTTATCCGATCATGATTGCGAAGGACTTGCTGAATGGATACAGTTTTGCAAAAGGTTGGTATCTTCCCCCATCAAATTATCTTTTCCCAGATGTTAGTTTTTTTCTAGTTACATCTTCCATTGAAGATTTTCGTTTCTTATTCATTGCTTGGGTGTCTTTCTTAATCTGGATTTTATTTTGGATTCTGAAAAAAAGTCGAATTGGCTTTTTGCCGGCCTTGCTTTTGCCATTTTTGTTTTTGCGTTGGGGAGGAAAGAATCCTGAATTTTTAGGCCAGGCTTTTTTACCTGGTTTCCATGGTGGAATGTTATTCGGTTTATCTTTATTGTACTTGTCTAGACCATTTGGGAAAGAAAAGTATTTTAATCATTCTATACTTTGTTTTAAGAATGTTCTATTATGTATATTATTGAGTCTTTCGCTTTTTTCAGATCTTTGGTTTTTACCCTCAATCGTACTTCCTTTTTTGGTTACTTATTTCATTTATTTTCCCAAATCATTTAAAAGAGATTGGATCATTCTTTTTACAATTTCTTTATTGACTTACCTTTGCTTCGCCTTTGCAAAAAGGGAAGGTTGGCATCTTTTTCAGTATTCGGGCGTTCCGGTAAAATTCCATTTTCCGTTTCTACTCAGTTCATGGATCAATCACTCTTATTCCTATACTAAGACTTTTACAAGTCCTGATTCAACTTGGTTTGTCTGGTTTTTTTTGAGTCTTTTGACTATTAGATTAGTCTTTCTTAGTATCAAACAATTCAAATCAGAGAATCCCTCAAAGAGGGACAATGCTTGGGAGTTTTTCTGGATTCTCACAATTTTATTTCAATTTTGCTTTTTGTTGTTTTACGGAATTCCACCTAAGATCAGATATCTGATTCCATCTATCATCTGTTTTTTTAGTTTGATTTTTTTCTGGCTGAAACAGTATCCTTGGCGGGGCAATCTCCTACCCAGTTTTGTTATTCTCTTTTTAATCTTTGATACCTATTCCAATCAGTTTTTTGAAATGAAAAACCAGATCACAAAAGGAAAAAATCAAATGAGCGAAAGAGTCGCTTGTTTGAATTCAATTCAATTAAAACATAAAAATGTTCACCTAGTCTCCGACTACTGGGCAACAAAATACGCTCAGTTCTTTAGCCAGGGAACCATCCGTCCCATTCCTTTTGACGAAAATTTCACTTTTTACAAATGGATTCACAACGAACAGTGGAACCTTAAACAAAAAACAAATGAAAATCAGCATTGGGCAAATGCTGTAATTCTGAGAGAAAACGAAGCCATGCCGGAACCTTTAAAAGAACTCACACAGAAAGAGCAAATCCAATGTGGGGATTGGAAATGGATTGTTTTCGCAGAGAACTTTGTTTTTTAGTCTTGTTTTTTTTATCGCGATCTACTAAAACATATCAGAGGTTCTTGTGTGGAAATTTTAACTGATTACAACGTTTGGGTAGCTCTTTTGACTCTAACTGCTCTTGAGATTGTTTTAGGCATAGACAATATCATTTTTATTTCGATCCTTTCTTCTAGACTCCCGAGCTCCCAACAGAAAAAGGCACGTCAGCTTGGGCTTGCGCTTGCGATGTTCACTCGAATTCTATTACTTTTTTCGCTTTCGATCATTATGCAATTGGTTAGTCCTCTTTTTTCTGTTGCAAATGTTGAAATCAGCGGAAGAGACTTGATTCTTTTGATAGGTGGTCTTTTTCTAATTGGAAAATCAACTACCGAGATTCATCATAAATTAGAAGGAGAGAGCGAACATTCGGCGGAGACTGGCAAAGCCATTTCTTTTGGGAATGTGATTTTTCAAATTTTACTTTTGGACATAGTTTTTTCTTTGGATTCCGTGATCACTGCGGTGGGTATGACAAATCATCTTTGGATTATGATTACAGCCGTCATCCTTTCTGTCGGGGTTATGCTTGCCTTAAGTGGAAGCATTTCAGATTTCGTAGATCGACATCCAACAGTAAAAATCTTAGCTCTGAGTTTTTTAATTCTCATTGGTATGGCTCTAGTTGGAGAAGGTCTGGACTTTCACATACCTAAAGGATATATCTATTTTTCAATGGCGTTTTCAATAACAGTAGAGCTACTCAACTTGCAATTGAAGAAGAAATCAAAATGAAAAGAAAAGACTTTTTCCGAAAAACAATTTTTACATTAGCTATCTTGTCTTATACGAATAAGCATGCACAGGAGAACAAACCTATGAGCACCTTTCACAAAGAATGGTTGGATTGCGAATCATTAGCAGATTTAAAAGTCTTCTTAGAAAAGTATCAATCCAAAGTAGAACAATTACAAGTTGATAGTACTTGGAACGCTGGCGAAGTCTTTACCCATTGCTCTCAAAGTATCGATATGTCTTTGCAAGGATTTCCAGAAATGAAACCAGCACTCTTTCGTGGAACCATTGGAAAGCTGGCTTTCTTTGTTTTCTCTTCCCGAAAGAAAATGAGCCATGGACTAGAAGAAGCAATTCCTGGAGCCTCCGAACTGAATTCCAACAAAAAGGAAGGCATTGCTCGACTCATCAAAAGCATAGATTCCTTTCAAAAAGCAAGTGCGACTGAACTCAAACCCCATTTTGCCTATGGCGATCTTTCAAAAGAAGATTATTCCATCGCTCACCTAATGCATATAAAGAATCATTTGGAACGATTCAATCTTCCAACTTAAATTCAAATGAAATCCATTTATCTATTGCGTCATGCAAAGTCCAGCTGGGAAGATTTGGACTTGGAGGACAAAGAAAGACCGTTGGCACCTCGAGGCAAAAAGCAAATCAAAGTACTGCGAGAGTATTTGCATCATTCCAGAACTGCAATAGAATTAGCTTTGGTTTCTCCCGCCGAAAGAACCAAAAGGACGTATCAGATCCTTAGAAAAGAGCTGTTACGGCTTCCAAAGCCGGACTATCGAGGTGTTTTGTATGAGGCGGAATGGGAAGACCTTTTGTTTTTGCTCCAAGGCACACCCGAATCTTTGAATTCCGTTTTAGTAGTTGGGCATAATCCAGGGCTTGAAAATCTAGCAAACGTTTTGCTGTTTGGCAACTCAGAACCATCAAGATTTAAAAAGTTTCCGACTGCTTCTTTTTTAGGTTTAACTTGCAGTGGCTCATCCTGGAAGAACCTGCAATCAGGTACCTGTCAGTTGGAATTCTTTTGGATACCAGGTGCAATAGGGAAAGAATGAATCCCATCTTTCCAGAATCCGTCATTCAATCTAAAGTGAAAGATTTGGGTAAGATCATTTCATTGGATTACGAAGGAGAAGAATTAGTCCTCATTGGAATTTTAAATGGAAGTTTTATTTTTTTAGCTGACCTTTGCCGTCAGATCCAAGTTCCCCATAGAATTGATTTTTTAGGCGCAAGCTCCTATGGAGAACAAGCTCAAAGTTCTGGAAAGGTTGAGATCACCAAAGAACTGCAAACCGATATCTCTGGGAAATCTGTTCTCATTGTCGAAGACATTGTAGATACTGGTCTCACCTTACATTTTCTAAAACACCATTTAGAAAACAGAAATCCGAAATCTTTGAAAATAGTCTCTTTGTTTTGGAAAAAAAAACTAGAAACCTTGCTTATAGATTATGTTGGTTTTGAAGTGGAAAACGAGTTCTTGGTTGGGTACGGTTTGGACTATGCTGGACGTTTTCGACACTTGCCCTATGTAACTAATTTTAGCCTAACACATAGGGACAAACTGTAAAGCTTCCGCAAATTGATAACTATTTTTCTGCTTGAGGAATCTCTTCTCCAATGACCTCAACTTCTGGCAATGTGGCACGCAAATAACCAGCTTGTAACACCGCTTTTTGTCCTTCTTCGCTAGTAAGATATGTTATAAAAGCATCTACTTTGCCGCCTTGGTCAGTTTTGTATATTGCGAACAATTCCCTTGCCATACGATACTTTCTATCATAAACATTTTTTATAGAAGGTGAAACAAATTCGTCTTCGGCTTTTTTAGCGTATCCAAGAGCTTTGACCTTTTCTTTGTTATCTACAATTGCACTGCCCATACCCATGTAACCAACGGCACCTTCATTTTGAGAAATGAATGTTGCCATTTCAGAATTATTTTTTACAATTTTTGCTGTGGAGACAAACTTGTTTCCTTTGAATTTTTCAAACTCGGCAATTCCAAAGTCTTTCTTTCGTAAGATATGATCTTCAAAATAATCTTGAGTGCCTGATTTATCGTTTCGAATGACAGTAAGGATAGGCAGATCTTTTCCACCCAGTTCTTTCCAATTTGTTATCTTTCCTGAAAAAATATCACTAACCTGGTTCAAATGTAAATTGACTACAGTGTTCTTTGGATTGACTACGACTGCTACTCCATCGTAAGCTACTCGGATTTTATCAAGGTCTCCCGTTTTTCTCAAATCATCAAATTCACCAGGAGTTAGATCCCGAGAAGAAACTGCTATATCTATCTGTTTCTTTCGCAATCGATCAATGCCGGCCTCAGAGCCTCCACCCTCTACGACTACTTTGGTATCAGAGTTGCTATTTTCGTAAGCATTGCCAATGAAGACCATCATTTGGTTCATTGTCTCTGACCCAGCGATGGTCAATGTTTGCTTTTCTTTACAAGCTAAGAATAGGTTTGTAATTAAAATGATACAAATGGTAATTTTAGTTTTCATGGTCTAGCATTGAGTAATGGAGAACCAAAAAAGAGTCAATTCGAAAAAAGTCGAACTAGAAAGTTTCTAGGACACTCAACCCTTTTTGGAAAATCCCGATGTGTAAGGATGGAATGCAAAGAATAGTAAGTTTCTGGATCTGCCTTAGCTTTAGTTTCCCAATATCAGCGAAAAGCATGGAATCCGGGATTTTATTTCGATGGAAATGGAATACAGGTCAGATACTTGAATTGAATGAATACCACGATGTCTTGATTCGAGCGGGAGCAATTCAGGTCGCAAGAGAAGATCGCAATCGTATTCTACTAAAAGCTAAAATCTGTGATGTGAGCCATTGCAAAGTGGACGGAACTTTTGACACATACGTACGATTTGGAAAGACAGTAGGTCCTTATCAGAAAGATAAAGAATTTAAATCTCAATTTACAATCTTTCGAAACGGGGCGTATTCCGTTCCAGAACAATTCATCATGCCAAATCTGCGAGGATTTCCGACCTTCCCCGATCGAGAATTGTCCAATGGCGAACATTGGAAACTAACAGCAGAAGAGAGTTTTGACTTTGGTGGTCCGCGAATCCTTGTAACGGTAGATCCGAACTACACTCTATTAGGTGAATCGGATTGGAAATATGAAGGCTACTCGGGTCGATCCCAGAAAATAGCTTTTTCCTACTCACTAAACTTTGATGCAATCTCAAGTTTGGGCAAACAGAAAGATATGCTTACGCTTTACAAAGGAAATCCAATTCGAATAGAGGGACAAGCCAAAGGAATCATTTACTTTAACTCAGACAAAGGTGTACCGGAATTCAAAGAAACTCAAATCAAGTACAAGTTCGTTTTTCCCAACGGACAATCACAAGAAGCTCAGTTCACAATCTCAGGAGTCTATCATTACCGAGAGGGTCTTGACCAAAAACAAAAAGAAAAAGTCCAAGATCAAATCATCCAAGATTTAATTGTAGAAGGCGAATCAACGAAACAAGAAATAGAGAAAGCCAATAAATTTACAGTCAACCAAACAGAGGAAGGAATTTCCTTCTCCTTGAATTCAGTTTTGTTTGATTCAAATGAAGCTAAATTAAAACCAGAAGCAATAGAAACTTTAAATCGAATCAGCGGAATATTAAAAAAGTTTCCAGATCGGGAAATCCGTGTTTCTGGGCATACAGATAGTGTTGGAAAGAAAGACTACAATTTCAGACTTTCGGAAGACCGAGCAAGATCCGTTTTACAAAACCTAGTTGACGAGCAAGGGATTGGAGAAGACCGAATCTCTTTTAAAGGGTATGGAGATCAAAAACCAATAGATACCAATGAAACTGAGTCGGGCAAAGCAAAGAATAGGAGAGTCGACATTCTATTGGTCTTAGATTAGATTCTTTTTACTGTTAATTCGTAGGTCACCTTCAAATGATTGGCTTCTGTAGTAAACCGGTATCGAATCGCAATTAGTTTGTTGGTAAAGTCTTTGTCTTTGAAATCAATCCCTGCTTCCTTTAACTTTTTGATTTCCATAAAGTCTTTGCCTCCGCCTTCCACCAAAACTTCAAAACCTCTGGTTTCTAGTCCCACATTTTCAGTAGAAGGTAAATACAAGGCCTTTCGGAATAGGTCAATTTCGAAGGTAGTGATTGGAACTTCTGCGTTCAATGAATCGAAAAGATCATCCCAAATTGTAATTGGGTAGAGTAGCAAAGAGAGTTTTTTGAAAAAAGAATCAGAGTAGGATTCTGCTAAAATTCCTTTGTCTAAACTAATATTTCCAGTACTACCCAGATTCTCTTTCATCATTTTGGAAAGTTTCTTTTGTTTTGAATCTAGAAACAATTGGTCATTTTCATAGACCTTTATTGCAATTGTTAACTGATCATCTCTTGTATTGATTTGATTATTGAAAAATACAGAGTAACGTGCATTTTCTTTTACTCCGCATTGTACAGGAATGATTCCAAATGCTTCATTGGTTGCAACGTGGGCAACACTCATCTGCCTTTCTTTGATCCAAATTCTAAAATCTAACTCTGCATATCCACTGAAAGGTTCGTATCTCTCGCAAAATACTTTGTTTGTGGAAACATCAATAAAGCTCATGCTGATATTTGCTGGTTGGTTTCCTTGGAGCCAAGGAGCAACCGATTTCAAGAAATCTGAAAGTTCCCTTGGGCTTTCGGAACTCAGGTTGGTAGCACTACTAGAACTTGGTAGATTTTGCCCAGCCGCAGTGACCACATTTTCTTTCACAACGGTTTCGCTCCGTGTCTGTCCCACACCGATCGGAACAATTGCATCTGACTTAGGTTTTTGGATTTCCCAAACTACCGTTTTTGGTTCAAGGTGAACGGTTTTTCGCTTTGCTGAATTTATTTTTTTGGATTCAGAATGACCCGGAAGGATGAAAAGAAAGAACAAAAGAAATGGGAGTAAATGCATATTCTAAATGTCGGACTAACAGCTAGCCAAATTGAATTTCCCTATTGCTTCGCCCTTCTGTTCGCAGTTTTTGAGACATAGTTTCCGCTTAAAAGGTTTCTTTGTCTTCTGTTACCTCCGTAAAACTTCGATCCGGATTCATTATATAACTTGCCACAAAACGATGAGGAGGCGACCCACCCCATTCCGCAGGGGAAAGTAAAGAAAAGTAATTTCCTTCTTTCTTTTCATACAAATGAAGTGCTTGCCCAGCTTTCTTTTCAAAGTGACATTTTACTTTATGCAATTCTATGTCTTTCTGCGCATTTTGGAGGAGGATTTCAGCCTCTGCTTTTAAAGCTCGGATTTGCTTAGCAATGACTTCCATTTTTCCATGTACATGGAGCTGAACGGACTCTTCAGCTAGTTCAATTTCCTTTGCACGATCCACCAACCTGATTGGGGGAGCAAGTCGACTCGTTCCATAAGTCAAGCTGTGGTGCGCTGGCTTTTCTTCTGATGATTTCGATTGAGACAAATTTTCTGCCAAAGGATTTCCTCCTTCTTTAGACTTGCCGACCGACCCTTCTCGGTTTATTTCTGTATTCATGACTCTCGTACTCCCGAAACACAAAATCCGTTTCGTGACCGCCGCCGCTCTTTTCGATGGCCACGATGCCTCCATCAACATTATGCGTCGAATTCTTCAACAGAGTGGAGTCGAAGTGATTCATTTAGGGCATAATCGGTCCGTGCAAGAAATTGTAGACTGCGCCATCCAAGAAGATGTCCAAGGGATAGCCATAACCAGTTACCAAGGTGGCCATGTCGAATACTTTAGTTATATGGTAGACCTTTTGCGCGAAAAAGGTGCAAGTCATATCAAAGTTTTTGGAGGAGGTGGCGGAACCATCTTACCTTCAGAAATGGATGTTCTCCACAAACACGGAGTCTGCCGCATCTATTCTCCTGATGATGGAAGATCGATGGGCTTGCAAGGAATGATCGATGACCTTGTTGCCAAGTCCGACTTTCTCACTCCATCTTCGTTTAATGGTGATATGGTCCTCCAACTCAAAAAAAAGAATCCATTGGCAATTGCCCAAACCATCACTTTGTCCGAGAGAACCAATGATCGATCTATTGTTAAGAAGATTGAAAGTTCGGAAAACCCATCTACTCGTTCTGGAAAAGTCATTCCAGTTCTTGGGATCACTGGAACAGGCGGAGCCGGAAAATCCTCCCTCACTGATGAAATTGTTCGTCGATTTCTTATGCAATTTCCCACTTTACAAATCGCCATTCTGTCCGTTGACCCATCCAAAAGAAAGACTGGGGGCGCTTTATTAGGTGATCGAATCCGAATGAATTCCATTCACAATAATCGAATCTATATGAGAAGCTTTGCAACACGCGAAGCGAATATTGCCTTAAACCGAAACGTAGGTGAGGCTATCCAAATCTTAAAAGTTGCTGAGTTCGATCTGATTCTAGTAGAAACTGCTGGGATCGGACAAAGTGATTCCGAAATTACAGAAGTTTCTGATGTTAGTTTGTATGTTATGACCCCTGAGTTTGGTGCGGCAACACAATTAGAAAAAATCGATATGATAGATTTTGCTGATGCTATTGCTATCAACAAATTCGATAAAAGAGGGGCTTTGGACGCACTTCGAGACGTTCAAAAGCAAATGCAAAGAGCTAGAATGGCTTTTGCGGATCCATTGGAATCCATGCCTGTTTTTGGAACTATTGCTTCTCAATTTGAAGACCAAGGAACAAATATACTGTTCGCAAAACTAGTTCAGCTCATTTTTGAAAAAACAAAGGTCAGTTGGGCACAGACTGATATTGCTAATCTTTTGAATTTTCAAGAAAAATCTACAGTACTTCCTGGAGATAGAACCCGCTATCTGTCTGAATTGGTCGAAGAAATTCACAGAAAAAACAATGCTTGGGAAGAAGAAAGCAAACTGGCTTCTCTCGCCTATCACCTTCACCAAGCGAACTTACATTTTCTTTCCAAAGGAATACCGAATGAAGCTCTAGATAAAGAAGCGAAAGCCGCCTACCTTCGTCTATCGCAAGAGACCAAAAACTTAATTGAATCTTGGGATTCCAAAATTGAGTCTTATCAATCCGAATTCTATTCCTATCGAGTCCGAGAAAAAGAAATCCAAGTCAGCAATTTCAGCGAATCCTTAAGCCATTTAAAAATCCCTAAAGTATCATTTCCTAAATGGAAAGACTGGGGAATGATCGTTCGATGGTCTCATTCTGAGAATTTTCCAGGGCATTTCCCATACACAGCAGGAGTATATCCATACAAGCGTTCTGGCGAAGATCCAACGCGGATGTTTGCGGGAGAGGGTGGCCCAGAAAGAACAAATCGAAGATTCCATTATTTAAGCTCAGGCATGCCTGCAAAGCGTTTGTCTACCGCATTTGACTCTGTTACTTTATATGGTGAAGATCCCGACATTCGACCCGACATTTACGGAAAAATTGGTAATGCGGGGGTCAATATAGCTACTTTAGAAGATGCAAAAAAGCTCTATTCTGGCTTTGAATTATGCGACCCAAGTACTTCGGTTTCAATGACAATCAATGGCCCTGCCCCCATGATATTGGCTTTTTTTATGAATGCCGCCATAGACCAAGAATGCGAGAAATACATTCGCAACCAAGGCATAACAGATCAAATTCTTCAAAAGAAAAAAGAGATTTTCCTAGAACTGAATTCAGAAGCTCCCCACTATGAAGGAGATTTACCTGAGGGGAATGCAGGATTGGGATTACTTCTTTTAGGCTTAACTGGAGACCAGGTTTTACCAAAAGAAACATATGAAAAGATAAAAGCAGACAGTCTGTCTAGTGTTCGAGGGACAGTACAAGCAGACATTCTCAAAGAAGACCAAGCACAAAACACATGCATTTTTAGTACAGAGTTTGCACTTAAAATGATGGGTGATATCCAAGAGTATTTTATAGAGAAAAAAGTAAGAAACTTTTACTCTGTATCCATTAGCGGCTATCATATCGCAGAGGCTGGAGCAAATCCCATAACTCAAGTGGCCTTTACTTTGGCAAATGGATTTACGTATGTTGAGTATTACTTGAGCAGAGGAATGAAGATCAATGATTTTGCTCCTAACTTTTCTTTTTTCTTTTCCAATGGTATTGACCCTGAATATGCGGTGATAGGGAGAGTCGCACGTAGAATCTGGGCAAAAGCTATGAAGTACAAATATGGGGCAAATGAGAGATCTCAAATGCTGAAATACCATATCCAAACATCAGGGCGCTCTCTCCATAGCCAAGAAATTGATTTCAATGATATTCGCACTACATTACAGGCGCTCTACGCTATTTATGACAATTGCAATTCCCTTCACACAAATGCATTCGATGAAGCCATAACAACTCCAACAGAAGATTCGGTTCGCCGAGCAGTAGCCATTCAATTGATAATCAACAGAGAATTGGGCCTTGCTAAAAACGAAAATTCTCTACAAGGGGCATTTATCATTGAAGAGCTTTCCGACTTGGTCGAAAAGGCAATTTTCGAGGAATTCCATCGCCTGACCGAAAGAGGTGGAGTACTAGGGGCTATGGAAAGAATGTATCAAAGAAACAAAATCCAGGAAGAATCTTTGTACTATGAAACTTTAAAGCATACTGGGGAGTATCCTATCATCGGAGTAAACACCTTCTTATCAAAGGATGGCTCTCCTACAATTTTACCCAAGGAAGTTTTTCGATCAACGGAAGCTGAAAAGAAATCACAAATTAAAAATCTCAGACATTTCCAAAACAGAAACATTGAATCAGGGAAAAAAGCTCTCAGCACCTTACAAAAAACTGCTCAGAATAAAGGGAATTTGTTTGCAGAACTTTTGGAGGCAAGCAAAGTTTGCTCTCTAGGTCAAATGACTACCGCTCTCTACCAAGTAGGCGGACAGTATAGAAGGAACATGTAGGAACTCGCAATGATATCATGGGAATCAATCAAAAAACATAAATTAGGGATCCCTCTTATTTGGGATATATCCATGGTTTTCATTGTACTCGGAAACCTAAGCTTAATTCTTTTTGATCTTTCGTATTTAAGCCTACGGCCCTTCTATTTTGATGAGTTTCCAAAGATTTTAAAAGTCTATGACAAGAGAATTTTGGGAATCGAGCCCCACCGCACAACAAAAGCCTATACGGACTCGGTAGATGATCTGGATTATCTAATTCGATTGAAAGATCCGGAGTTTTGGGAGAGCGAAATAGTAAAAAATAGACAATCGATATATTCTGTATTGAAAAAACTTAAACTTCAAGTTTCTAGTGAAAAGTTTGATAAACTCTTTGTCGATTTTGAAACTCTGCTGAATTCTGAGAATACCAAGGACAAAAATAAAAAAATTGAATTCACTTTACTTCAATTAAATGAATACATCAGCGTTTTGGAAGAAACTCCTGAAATAGACGAACTTTTAGAACTAACAGAGAGATCTAATCTTATCATTCAATCCAGCGATCCCATCAAAGAAAAAGCAGAATTCGAGAAAATTCTCTCCTATATGGATCGTAAAATGTTGGAAATAGTTGAGACCAATCCTTTTGCGTCTTCCGGACAGATCGAACTGTCCTTTTCAATCCAAGACACCATTAAAGGCGAATATCGAAAGCATAAGACAAAAGCTAAAGACATCAAGATAAGACAAGAATTAGACTTAATACTGAAGAAAGACCGTATTCCTGAAACCGTCGTCGCCTTCGATTGGTTTTGGCGAAACCCAGATAGAAGTTACCAAGAGAAAATTGAGTTTTTCAATTTGAACCTCAGAAGAAATTTTGATCTAAATTTCTATCGAGCTTTGGGCGCGGATGGCAATCCAGTAAATCACTATCTATTACTTGATTTACCGTTTTTGATTTTCTTTTTGATTGAATTTTTGTTGAGTTGGCTTTACGCCATTCGAAACAAAAGCTATATTGCTTGGTTTTTGTATCCTGTTTACCATTGGTACGATGTGTTAGGTCTAATTCCCATCGTAGAATTCCGATTCTTTCGATTGATCAGAGTTTACAAAATCTATTTGATGCTCCAAACCAATCAATTTACCAAAATTTTGGGCAACGATTTGCTAAGTCGTTCGCTACGCTATTATAGCAATGTCATCAAAGAAGAAATATCTGATCTGGTTACACTACAGATTTTAACGGAAACTCAAAACGAAGTAAAATCTGGAAATTCTTTGGACCAACTGGTCGGGGCAATCGATGCGAACCGCGAAGAATTGAAAAAAGTTGTTTTAAACAATATAACAAAATCCGCTCAAAATGAAAACCTTAGAGAATTGATAAAGAACCTTGTAGGTGAGATTTCAGAAAACGTCGCTACTCAAATTCGACCGATCGCCTTACTTCCCAAAGAAGCTCAGGCGGCATTCTCGAAACAAGTGAGCCAGGCAATTTACCAAGCTATTTCTACTGCTTCATTTGCTCTTGCGAATGATCCAATGGGAAGGAAATCTATCGAAAAATTAATCGATTATGCTATTGATGAAATGATACTCTTCGCGAAAGATCCCGATATGGTAAAGCTTAACACAAATATTACGGTTTCTTTGATCGAAAACATGAAAAGAGGAATCTCTGAGAAAAAATGGCTCAAAGCGGAGATTTCAAAAAGTTAGATCAGTTTTGTCCAAGCATACACTGGTCATACTAAAGGAACCACCAGTGACTGCATCGTTGAAAAAACTGACTTTGTCTTCTTTCGTTTGAAGTGCCAATATGAATATAAGGGGTAGGAAATGTTCTCTGGTAGGCACTGCCAGTTGTATGTTTTCTGACAAATTCCCATAGTCAACCAAAGCGGAATGATTCGAAGTTGATATATATTGTTTGATCTCTTCATTTGCTTTTAGTGCCCAAGGTACAGCATTGGGAATATCCATTCCTCCTTGAAAATCTGCATAGGCAAAACTATGCACAATGTTCCCTGTTCCCAAAATCAAAACTCCCTCATCTCGTAGCGGAAGCAACTGTTTCGCCAACTCATAGTGATAAGCTGGCTTTTGAGTTACATCCATACTCAACTGAAGAACCGGAATATCAGCATTTGGAAACATTTTAACTAAAACACTCCAAGTGCCATGATCCAATCCCCAGGATGTATCTAGTTTAACTTCCGTCTTGGTTACCAATGCACGAATTCTCTCTGCTAAACTAGGATCTCCTGGCGCAGGGTACTGAACTTCAAACAAAGGCTTTGGAAATCCACCAAAGTCATGGATTGTAGGTGGAAAGGTATGAGCTGTCACCCATGTACCTTTGGTTTCCCAATGAGCCGAAATACTCAAAATTGCTTTAGGCTTTGGCAATTTTTTGCCTACACTTTCCCAAGTTTTAGTAAAAAGATTGTTCGAAATTGCATTCATGGGTGAGCCATGACCAACAAACAGAGCAGGCATTGGTTGTTTCATTCTTTCCCTGTTTCTTCATCTCCGACAAGTAGATGCTTGTATGCGGTCGGATCGTCTGCTTTTAAATAGGAAGCAATCAGGACATCTACATCTTGTTCGGTTCGAAGTCGAAACCATTTTCCTTCAGGATACGCCACTTGGATAGGTCCTAGCTCACATCGTTCCAGACAACCAGCTCGTTGGATGCGAAAAGGGAAGTTAATCCCTGCTTTGACCGCTTTGGATTTAAGAAGTTTTAGGATCTCCTTGGAACCTTGCTTTCCGCAAGAGACCCTTTCCCCTTCCCCACGCTCGTTTTCGCAGACGAAAATATGTTTTTCATAGTACATAACAGTGTTATCTGACTAATTTGAGACAGCCTGTCCAGAAACTACGTATTGATCCAAAGGAATACAAGAGCACATTAGATTTCTGTCTCCATAGACATTGTCCACTCGACCAACACTAGGCCAAAACTTGCGAGATTTGAGCCAAGAAAGTGGATACGCCGCTTTTTCTCTAGAGTAAGCATGCTTCCATGAATCGGAAATCACCATCTCTGCCGTATGCGGTGAATTCTTCAAAGGATTATCCGTTTTATCTAGTTTTCCTTCCTCAATTTCTTTGATTTCCGATGCGATACAAAGCATAGCAGAGATAAAACGATCTAATTCTTCTAAAGACTCTGATTCTGTTGGCTCCACCATCAATGTTCCAGCAACTGGAAAGGACATGGTGGGAGAATGGAAACCAAAATCAATTAACCTCTTAGCGATATCTTCAACTTCGATTCCAGCTGTTTTTTTGAAGCCTCGCATATCTAGAATGCATTCATGGGCAACCAATCCTTTGTTTCCTCGGTACAATACTGGAAAAGCTGGCTCCAATTTCTTTGCGATGTAGTTTGCGTTTAGAATTGCTAGTTTTGTAGCATGGGTCAATCCCTTGCCACCGAGCATAGCAATGTAAGCCCAACTAATGACTGTGATTGAAGCAGAACCCCAAGGTGCTGAAGATACTGCCCACTGACTACTATTAGACCCGTTTTCAATTAAACTATGCCCTGGTAAGAATGGTGCCAAATGAGATGCTACTCCAATGGGACCAACACCAGGCCCGCCTCCACCGTGCGGGATGCAAAAGGTCTTGTGTAGGTTGAGGTGACAAACATCGGCACCAATATCAGCAGGTCTGGTCAAACCAACTTGGGCATTCATGTTTGCCCCATCCATATAAACCTGTCCGCCGTTCTCATGAATGATTTGGCAGATTTCTTGGATAGATGCCTCAAACACACCATGAGTGGAAGGATAGGTGACCATAAGCCCAGCTAACTCATTTTTGTACTGAATGGCTTTAGATCTTAGGTCTTCCACATCGATGTTTCCATTGTCATCGCAGTTCACCACGACAACTTGAAAACCTGCCATAACAGCAGAAGCTGGATTGGTTCCATGAGCAGAGATAGGAATCAAGCAAATGGTTCTATGAGACTCATTTCTGCTATGGTGGTAGTTTCGAATGGCAAGAAGCCCCGCATACTCACCCTGAGAGCCCGCATTGGGCTGAAGAGAAACTTCGGCAAAACCTGTAATTTCACATAACCATTTTTCCAGTTGTCCAAAAAGCATTCGATAGCCTTCTGTTTGGTTGTCTGGAACGAAAGGATGGATGCTTCCCAACTCAGGCCAAGTGACAGGATACATTTCGGTGCTTGCGTTGAGTTTCATAGTGCAAGAACCCAAAGCGATCATACTAGTGGTTAGAGACAGATCTTTTGCTTCGAGACGCTTGATATAGCGAAGCATTTCCGTTTCTGTATGAAAACTATTGAAAACGGGATGAGTAAGATACGGTGTCTTACGTTCCAGAATTTCAGGAATGACCCATTCTTCTTTTTTAGCTAGATCTTCTATGGAAAAATGCAAAGGTCTGTTTTCATTGAAAACTAGCAAAATGTCTTGGACATCTTTGATAGTGACAGTTTCATCCAGAGCGATGCTCATTACATGTTGAGAAATTGACCTGAGATTGATTCCTTTTTCTTCTGCTAGGTGGATTACTTCGGCTGAAGTGATTTTTTGAAGTTCGACTCTAATTGTATCAAAATATGGTTTGGAGAGAATCGAGAAACCAAGCTTTTCTAATCCTGCAGCCAGAAGAGTAGTCATTCGATGAACACGGGAAGCAATCTGTTTTAAACCTTTGGGCCCATGGTACACAGCGTACATTGAGCTAATGACAGCCAGTAGAACTTGAGCTGTACAAATGTTAGAAGTAGCTTTGTCACGTCGGATATGTTGCTCTCTGGTTTGAAGAGAGAGTCTATAGCCTGGGTTTCCTTGGCTGTCCTTGGAAACACCAATCAAGCGGCCCGGCATAGTTCGTTTGAATTCATCTTTGGTGGCAAAGTAGCCTGCATGAGGCCCGCCAAATCCTAAAGGTAGCCCGAACCTCTGCGAAGAGCCGACGACTATGTCGGCACCCATTTCACCAGGTGGTTTGAGGATGGTTAAAGCCAAAAGGTCAGCCGCTACAACTGCTTTCGCTCCCGTCTCATGAAGGCTTTTTATAAAATCAGTAAAATCATAAACCACCCCATCGGAAGAAGGGTATTGGACTAGGGCCCCAAAGAAATCGGAGCTCAAAGGCATTTTTTTAAAAGAACCTACTACAACATGGATTCCAAGCGGAATAGCCCTCGTTCGAATGACATCTAGTGTCTGTGGGTGAACTCCTTGTGATACGAAGAAGGAGTTTCCATTTGAGTCGGATTTGAGAGAATGAAGCATGGTCATGGCTTCGGCGGCGGCTGTACCTTCGTCTAACAAAGAAGCATTGGAGATTTGCGTTCCAGTTAAATCACAGATCATTGTTTGGAAATTGATCAAGGCTTCCATTCTGCCTTGAGCAATTTCTGCCTGGTAAGGTGTGTAAGCTGTATACCAGCCTGGATTTTCTAAAATGTTTCTTTGGATCACAGGAGGTGTGATGCAAGTTTGATAGCCTAGACCTAAATAGGATCTAAAGACTTTGTTTTTTGAAACGATTTGTTTGAGTTCTTTTTGGAGTTCGTATTCGGCAAGGGGCTCTGGAAGTTGTAAATCTCTTCTCAAACGAATAGGAGCAGGAACCGCATCTTCGATCAAAGCATCTAAAGAGTCATACCCTGTTGCATTCAGCATTGTCTGAATGCGTTCGTTGTCCGAACCAACATGTCTTCTTAAAAATGTATCGCTTGGGTGTAATGTGTCTTCGTAGGGTTCAACCACAGAGTTCTCCTTGGATTAGTCTAGCTTCGAAACGAATTCTTTGTATTGGCTGGCATTCATTAGACCTTCTAAATCACCAGCACTGACCCCTTTTAATTTTACCATCCATGCATCAAAAGGCTCCGTGTTTACCTGGCCTGGATTGTTTCCGAGGTTTCCATTTGTCTCGAGAACTTCACCAGAAACAGGTGAATACAAATCTTCTGCCGCTTTCACAGATTCTATGGTGCCAAGGCTGTCTTTTTTGCTGATTTTTTTGCCTGGTTTTGGTAGATCGATAAAAACGATATCACCTAATGCGTTTTGCGCAAAGTCTGTGATGCCCACAATTCCGATATCGCCTTCTAATCGAATCCATTCGTGTTTTTCAGTGTAAAAAAATCCGTCTCTTGCGTTTGTGTCTGCCATCGGTTCCTCCCTAGAGCATTACTTTTGATTTCGAACACTACCTTTGATGAAAGGGAGTGTTTCCACATGGGCTTTTTTCTTTTGCCCTCTTATGTCTACTGTTACCGCTGTGCCATTTTCCGTAAATTCTAGTTTCAGCATTGCCATGCCCAAAGAAATTTTTCGAGAAGGAGAGTGGGAGCCCGAAGTTGTCTTTCCTATTGAGGTTCCATCCATCGAAAAAACTTCACACTGCTCACGAAAAATGCCAGGTTCATCTAAGATGAGACCTACGACCTTTTGTTTGGGTTTATTTTTTTTGTCTGCGATGATTCTTTGGTAACCCAAGTAGGGGTTCTTTTTTTCTTTTACAACGAATCCGATTCCTGATTCGACAGGAGTCCATTCTGCATTCAATTCATGTCCATACAAAGGATACTTAGCTTCGAGTCGCAGAGTATCGCGAGCACCTAGCCCAACCGGAACTAAACCGAAATCAGCTCCCATTGCTAAGAGTTCTTTCCAAAGATTGATTCCCATTTCTAGAGAAGAGTAAATTTCGAACCCATCTTCTCCCGTATAACCTGTTCTTGAGACAATTAATGTCTCACCCCGAAACAAAATTTCAGCAAAATGATAATAGAGAATGGAATCGAGTTCTCTTCCTAAGTATTTTTCTAAGATCTGATTTGCTTTTGGACCTTGCAAAGCAATCTGATGGTAGCTTGCACTTCGGTTTTCGACTAAAATGTCCGAGCTTGCATACTTTTTGAGATGTTCTGTGACTGCCTCAAAGTTGGAAGCATTGGAACAGATCATGTATTTTTGAGGAGAAAACTTATAGACAGTGATATCATCCACAAGTCCACCTGCCTCGTTCACTACTGCGTTGTATTGAACTTGTCCGTCTACAAGAGATTCCACTGTGTTACATGTCATCTTTTCCAAGAAAGGTAGAATCGCATCAGCTTTGCCTTCTACAAATATCTCTCCCATATGAGAGACATCAAAAAGTCCTGCATCCGTTCGAGTTGCAGTATGTTCTTGTAAAATGCCTGTATACTGCACTGGCATGTCCCATCCACCGAAGGGCACCATTTTTGCTTTGAGTTCGCGATGAATTTCGTTTAAAAGAGTTTTTTTCAGTTCCACATTGCCATAGAAAAATGGGAATAGAGGTTTGAAATGCAAAAATGAAGAGGATGCGATGAAACGAAGAGCATATCGAATGAATAAAACAGGTTCCTTGGATTATCTGAAGTTTGTAGAAGAAGAGCTGCCTGCATTGAAATCCAATGAAGTCACTGTTGCAACCAAAGCCATTGGATTGAATTTTGCAGATGTATTCAGCGTCTTTGGATTGTATTCTGCGACACCAAAAGAAAGTTTCATCCCTGGACTGGAATTTTCTGGTATTGTCATTGCGAAAGGTGAGGATGCAAAAGATTTTTCGATTGGTGATAAAGTCTATGGAACAACTCGTTTCGGTGCGTATACAAATCTCATCAATGTAAATGAGAATTATCTGCAACTTCTTCCAGAATCTTGGACGTATGAAGAAGGTGCGGCGTTTCCAGCGCAAGCATTGACCGCTTACTATGCGTTAATGCCTCTAGGAAACTTAGAAGAAAATCAAACCGTATTGATTCACAGTGCCGCAGGAGGTGTTGGAATCCTTGCAAATCGAAAAAAAAAAAAAAAAAAAGCAAAAACAATCGGCCTTGTTGGAAGTTATTCCAAGTTTTCTGTGTTAAAAGAGGAAGGATTTGATGCGTACTTGGCTCGATCCCCACATTTTGTCAAAGAAATGAAACAAATTCTCCGAGATTCGCGCTTAGATTTAGTTTTAGAATGCTTAGGAGGCTCTTATTTTAAAGATTCGTACGACTTACTCGCACCAATGGGTCGCATTGTAAGCTATGGAAGCGCTGGCTTTACACCGAAAGGTCGCATTCGTAACTGGTTTCAGCTAGCATTGGAGTATCTAAACCGACCCAAGATAGATGTTCTTTCTATGATTTCTGCAAACAAATCCGTTATGGCATTCAATTTGATTTGGTTATGGGAAGATGTTACCACCTTGCGAAAACATTTTTCAGCTTTGCAGGCTTTATCTTTGTCTCCACAACGCATTGGATTAGAAAAAAAGTTCGAAGAGTTACCAGTAGCACTGCAAATTTTTCAAAGTGGAACCACAATTGGCAAGGTGATCATCAAAGTTTAGTAGAACTTTGATTAGCTTAGAAAAAAAAATACTTTTCTGAAGAAAAAGTTCTAAAAAATTCTTTTTTTCTTTACAACAAATTGACCATAGATTAATTATGTCGTATCAATCGAAGTGTTATCAGCCAAGGAAGACACCCGATTGAAATCAAATACAAGGAAACTTACAATGGTTGCTAAAAAGAAAGCCGCAAAAAAGAAAGCCGCAAAGAAAAAAGCTGCGAAAAAAAAATAGGTAGCTTAAAGTAAATAAAAAACCTCGGCTTTCGATGAAAATCAAAGCTGAGATGCAGTGAACCCGCAGAGAATGCGGGTTTTTTCATTTAGAGGCTAGGCGATCGCCCGAGTAAACCCTCTCCTTAGTAAAAATAATCCTTTTTTCTCAGTGCTTTCCACCTTTTCAATGCCAACAAATTGAAAATGGTCTTTCTTATGAATCGAATCAAAGAGAATTTTCAAGAGAGTATCGACGTTCTCGTATGCCACTTGTTTGTATAGTTTCTTCTGCGCACCTTTGTTCCAAATCTCCAAGTAATCATTGATGGGAAGCTTTAGAATGAGTGAGCTTAAATCGTAGCGCTTTAAGATGATTTGGCAAAGATCTTCAAATCCATTTTCAGAAATGCGATCGGCATCAAAGAATACTAAGAGATATAGAACCGAGTTTGATTCCATAAGTCCACTTGTGCCGGGTGACTTTTGGATTCCATCAAGAACTAAGAACCTAAGATTCTTAGATTGAATCCAAAGCTTTTGGTCTTCATGACGCTTTAGGTTGACATCATCCGAAAATCTTTTTTGAAACACTGTAGAAAGAAAGAAACCAGTGGATTCTTGTCTCGCCGCGAGCACTTGTTCCAAAGAAAACGATTCGAATTCCAAATTGAAATACTTTGAGTACGATTCTGCCATGACCTTTCTATTAACGGCTAAACGCAAAAACTAGAAGTCAGATTTTTTAGAATTCTAAAATCTTTCTTTCCGAGTCATGAAAAAAAGTATGACCCGCTTCTTGCCAAGATTTCCAAAAAACTTGCGAACCCGTTCGTACAAAGTTTAGTTTTTCTTCATCTCCAATGGGCAAAAGAAAGAGAAAGTTTACCCTTCTTCCATTTTCAGAAACTAAGCCATGCAATTTTGGTAAAAGTAAATCAGGATTTTCATCTAACTCTTCAGTCACATTTCGAAGCGCAAACCAAGAGAAGTTTTGGTAGAGTTGATCTGGATCTTTTCGAGGGTTTTGGATTGTATGTGAATGACCAAACCAGATTCCAGTGTTCCAAGGGAACTTAACCATCTCTCCCAGGGCATGTTGCACCCATTTTTCTGATTGGTCTGGAGCATCGGTGGGAAGTTTGTGCGCAAACACCAACTCAATGCGAGCAAAGTCTTCAAAGTCCTTGTGATAGAGCTCGACGGAGGGCTGGTTTTGAGCACTCATTCCAATCGTAGAAAAAATTTTGATTCCGGGAAAGGCAGGGGGAAGAAAGGAAGCAATGCCTAGTTTGGGATACTTGCCCCCATCCGCTGACCAATAGGTTTGGTGAGTTCCGAACTGTTCTTCTAAAAATCGAAGTCTATGGTCTTGGATTTTTTTCCATTGGTTTGGTTGAGAGGCTGATTCCCAGAATTTTCTGGCAAGCTCTACTCGATCTACAAGAACACCATGAGAGCCGTCACCCAAGGGAGATGCAGTGATTGCTGATTCTTTAGCTTCTTTCGCATAACCATGAACGCCCTTGATTCCCGACCAAGGTGGAATGTAAGCAATAAGCTCTTCTTTTTCAAAAAGAGCCACTGAATCACCTTCTTCAGACCAAATGAAGTGAAGATCATCTACTTTTAAAAGAGGGAGAGCCTCTGGGTTCTTGACTTCGGCTTTGGTCAAAAGTGGTGCGAGACCTTTATCGAAATCTTCTGGGTCTCGAGATTCAGGCGCAGGAATAAGGTTTCGAACCCAAAGAGTTTTCATTTGCCAAGATGGATTGTTTTGGGATTGGATGTAGAGGTAAATGGTACGTCCGTCTTCTTCTAAGAATGCGGAAAAAGAACCATAGGGATTGGTCTCTTGGTAGAGAACACGAGGTTCAGGAACAGCGGACATTAAAATTGGTGAGGAACTTGTCTATTGTGGAATTTTTGAATCAGATTCGTAATCTCTTCTTCCATACCTTCTTGGATATAAATCTCTGGAAAGTAGGCAGAAGCATTTTTAAGCCCAAGGAGCTCCACCTCATTCCATTTTCGAAAAGTTTTAAGGGCGGTGAGAACTTGTTCGGGAACTTCTAAATGGTCTTTTTTGCAATCGATAAAACTCTGAACAGCTCGTGTGGGAGTCAACATATTGATAGAAAGGCTAATTCGACTCAATTGGTTTGCCAAGGAAAAAATGCTATGATCCCTTCTTTCTACCTAAAATAAAGGATGTAGCTTTCTTGGATTCTTTTCTCAAACAAATCTCATTCTGTTTTCTTTTTAGCCTTTCGCTTTTTTGTCAACTGACACAACCCCTACCACCGCCAAAACCTTACGATCTTTTGCGACATTTAAACGACAAAAGCACTCGTGTTTCATTTTCTAAGCCGTTCCAAGAAGGTCTCCATCTCAAATCCCATTGGAAAAAAAACCCAGGAAGACACTCAGGGCTTCCCTTAGAACGAAAATGGGAAAACATGCAGATGACTTTCAACACAGATCCCTCTGTGTTTCTAAATCATTCAATAGATGCTCTCAGTCTTTTTTCAGGGAACACGCATTACTCATTTGTTACAGAAAGTGGTTCTTATGTTTTTAAAACCGAAATTGGATTTTTGCAAGATAAACAAGGAATCGGTAGCAAAGGAAAACTAAGTCTTCTCTCGGAAGGTAAGGTTTTAGTAGAAAAAGAATTCTTTGGACAGGGCTTGGAAAAATGGACGGATTGGGAAACAAGCATCGTCATTTCCAATGAATTGTCCATTCAATGGGAATCAGAAGATATGACTGCATTCTTAGGACATCCAATCCTAGTTCCTGGCTCCATGGCAGAGCAGTCACTTCCACCGAACGTGATTTTGATTGTAATCGATTCGGCAAGAAAGGATTTTTATTCCTGCTATGGATTTCCTTATCCCATCACACCTACGCAAGATTTGTTAGCTAAAGACTCTGTCCTATTCGAAAATCCTTTTGCCAACGGCAATTGGACAAAACCTTCTATGCATTCTTTCTTTCACTCCGAGTATTCTTCCAATTTGGGTCTTGGCAATTCTTGGTTTTCCACAAAACCCTACCAGAGGAAAGCTTACTATGGTAAGCCTAGAAGCAATTTAGCCAATACATTTCGGAGAGAGGGCTATTTTACTAAGTCAATCATGAACAATGTTTTTTTTCTAGATTACACAACTGTAGGAGTAGATCTGGGTTTTCATGATCTCTACCAAGTTGGGATGGATAATATTGATACAGAACTGCTCACAAACGAAGCGATTCGATTTGTTGAAAATCCTCCGCACCAACCGTATTTTTTACATTTTAATTTGAATACTCCCCATGCCGCCTATGCTCCACCTGCCTTTGCAATGGATGCTGTCCAAAAAATGATTCCTCCCGCAGTTTGGAATTCCTATGAATCGCCCGTAAAACGATACATTGGCGAAGTATACTATACTGACTCAGAAATCAAAAGATTTTTGGATGCCTTGCGAAAAATGAATCAATATGAAAACACTCTGATTGTTGTCACAGGTGACCACGGAGAGCTCTTTTCTCCGCATCATGACTACAGCTATCATTTCATTATGAAAACTAGATTTGGCCATGGGGAAACACACTATGATGAAGAGATCTCTGTTCCTTGGATTTTAAAACCACCAAGAAAGATCTTCGAATCGCTTCGTGAAAGAAAAGTCCCCGGACAGTCTTCTTTGATTGCCTTAGCTCCCACAATTTTAGGTATCTTAGGAATCCAAGAACCAAATTCCACCTACCAGGGAAAAGACTATTCATCCTTTTTGCAAGGAAAGTCGCCTTTAGATCCCGAATCTATCATTTACACCGAAGGGCGAATGTCCGAATCGTTTAGAACAAAGTCTTTCAAATACATTCGCCGCTATCCAGGTTTTACGACTGTCCAAAGAACAGCAGATGGAGAACCTCACTCGATGGGGGAGGAATCGTATGACTTGGAAAAAGACCCAGAAGAAAGACAAAACATAGTCAATGAGCCCAGCTATAAATCGTTATTGGATTTGGGAAGATCCACTCGAAACGATTTTTCACCTTTGCTTAGAAACCAATTTCATTTGATGATTCCTAAATGTGATTCACTTCCATGTTCCATCCAAGGAACACTCCAAGTGGAAGGAAGCATTTACAACTGGATGTTACCCGAGGGAACGAAAATCCTCTCGGCAAGTGCGAAGACGATTCAATTTGAACTTCTAGGAAGTATGGAAAGCAGAGAAGCAATCTTCTACCTTGTGAATCCAGAATTTCAAATCAATGTAAGTTTACGAAAGAATGGGCAACCATTGCCCATTCGGTTGGGGACTTGGGGGATTCTATCTACTTCCGTGAAGGCAAAGTGGGAAAGGGATTTGCTCACTGCCTTCAGAGCCCCACTTGGCTACAGAGATTCGAGAGAGCCTTGGCTCTACCTAGACCCTAAATTTAGTGGCAAGGGAGAATCAGAAAAAGAAAAAGAAATGGGTGCCGAAGTAAAAAAAATCCTAGAGACCTGGGGTTACATTCATGAATAAAAAAATGCTGGAAACACAGAACCATCTCTCTTAAAACCTAATAAGAACAACTATGAAATCTTCGTTTATCTCCCCTTCTATTGAATACCCTCTACTTTGGTCCTTGGACTTTGCTTTTCCCGTCATCACTAAGCTTGCTTTCAACCTTGAAGGAGTAGAGATATCGAAAGAGGACGAAGCTCGATTAAAGAATTTTAAAGACAAACGGCTACTTTACATTTCCAATCACCCAACTAGCATCGAACCACCTATTGCATACTATGTGGCAAGTCGCATGGGAACTCGTTTTTATTATATGGCATCTCGAAATGTTTTTACCTGGGGATTTGGAGTCGTTGGTGAACTGATCAAACGAATTGGTGCATTTTCTGTTTTGTCGGGGGGAGCGGACCGAGACGCCTTGAAAATGTCCCGAAAAATACTTTCAGACCCTTCCGGAAAACTTGTGATCTATCCTGAAGGGATGATGTCAGGTGAGAACGACAATTTAGTTCCGTTTATGCCAGGAATCGCACAAATAGGAATTTGGGGTCTCGAAGATGCTAAGAAAAAAGACCCTAAGGCAGAAATATTTGTTCTTCCAGCCTTCGTCAAGTACAAGTTAACTGGATCAAGAGAATCAAAGCTTCGGGAAATTGAAACTAGTTTAGCTCGTATTGAAGGAAAGCTAAAGGTTTTTCCTGGTGGTAGAACCTTGCTTCGAAGGTTTTTAACAGTTGGTCGGGTCATTCTCGAACAAACTGAATTTGAATTGGGAATCCCAAAATCTGAGATTGAAGGTAAAGATTTTGATTATAGACTGGGAAGGGCAAGACACGCGGCTTTAAACAAAGCAGGTCGTATACTAAACATCCAATTCCAAGACACTGAAAACGCCATTGTAAAGATTAGAGAGCTTTTCACGGCTTTGGATAGTTGGGACGCTGGGATGCCTCTACCTTCTACACCGAAGGAAATCGGAAATCAAGAAATACAAAAAGCACGTAAGTTAGTCGATATGGCATATACATTTCTAATCACAAAACCAAAAAATCTAATTTCCTATCCCTCTTCTGAAAGGCTCATGGAATGGATTTATAGCTTTGAAAGACATTTGTTTGGAACTTTGAACTACCGACCTCGCAAAGCTCATGTTTTACTTGGCGAAGTTTTTTCTTTGGAGCCTTATTACCAAACCTACCAGACCAACAAAAAACAAGCTCTGATAGAAATCATGGCAGAGCTTAGAAAAAGAATGGAGGCTATGGTAGAATCTGGCAAGAATCTAACAGAGCCTTTGATTCCTCCTTATTCCGTCGGTATGGATCTTGAGATCGGCTGAGCCTGGCTAAGCCTACTCCCCTGTTTTAGCAATTCCAGCTTTAGATTCTAGGTCGGCGACTCGTTTGACCAGCATGTTTAAACTTAAGATATGTTTTACATTTGCTCTAAACTTTTGAAATTCTCGGAAGGTTAGGTTCCAGTCCCAACCAGCAAACACATCGGCTTTTTCGGGAGAATTGCGCACACCGGAGCCACCAGCCACCATTGTCCCTGGCGGCAAAATGATATGATCCCCTATTGCGCAAGCCCCACTGATTTTACAGTTGTCTCCAATGACAGCACTCCCGGCAATCGCCGTAGCACCCGCAACGATAACGTTCTTTCCAATTTTAACGTTGTGAGCGATCTGCACATCATTGTCCATTTTCGTTCCGTCGCCTATCACAGTGTTATCGATTCCACCGCGATCGATGCAGGTGTTGGATCCAATTTCAACGTCTTCTCCAATCACAACAGTGCCCACTTGTGGGATTTTGATTTGTTTTTGAGAAACCTCGACAAACCGAAAGCCATCGCCTCCGATTGTGCAATTTCCAAAACTCACAAATCGGTTCCCAATGCGAACTCCATCAAAGATAACGCAGTTTGCACCGATCCGAGCTTCGTCTCCAATGATAACATTGTCTCCAATCTTGACCCCATTGCCAATGATCGAATTTTTTCCAATCTTGGATCCTGAACCGATGGTCACAAAGCTACCGATGTCGGAGTTTGCCCCAACTGTAGCGGAAGGATGGATCTCTACCCATTTACTGATTTGACCGCTGGGTTGTTTTTCAGGGTGAAGGTGTTTGAGGACTTCAATCAAAGCCAACTCTATATGGTTTACCAAAATAACTGGTTTATCAAACTGATCGATCCAATCCGGTTGAATTAAGAAAGCGCTGGCATTAGACTTTAAAGCTGTTTTAATGTATGACTTGTCACTGACATAAGTTAGGCTGTTTGGGAAATCTTGATGAAGCGTGGAAACTCTTTCGATCAAAAGGGAATTGGGGTTTTCGCAGTTGGCAATCTTTGAACCGGGAATCAATTGTTGGATTTGAATTAAACTAGGCATAGAGAAAACCTAGCTTAAACTCAAATAACTAGTCTATCCCTTTTTCAATTCACTTCTTTTGATTTGGAGACAGATGTTTTTTTGGATTTTCTTTCCTGTTTTTTCAATTGGTCCGACCGCAAAGCTCCTCGCTTTTCTAAGTATTTTTCAATTTGAGTCTTCCCTACTATATGTGCCGCATAGAATGCTTTATTGTAAGGTGAATATGAGTCAAAGAGAGCTGGATGATTGATTTCTGCTCCAAACTTCAACAAAAGGTCGATGATTTTTTCTCCTTGTTCATCATCAGGAACATTCCGAGCGGCATGTTCTAAGATATGTGATTTGTTTTCGATTGAATTCGGGCTTGTTTTAGCTTTTAATAACAACTCAGTAATTTCAAAATCAGAAATGCATACGAATAGTGGAACGTAATCCATCATTGTATCGGAAGCTCCTTTATTCGGATCAGCACCTGCCATTAAGAGCATTTGAACTGATTCTTTATCAAGCTTTTCTAAAGCAATGTACAAAGGATTTGTGAACCTAGAATTTCTATCTGAAAAGACTTGGTTTGGATCACACGCCTTAGAAGAATAGAAAAGTTTCAATGGAACTTTTTGATAGCCTGTCGAGTCCTCTAATACGGTTCTACAGATAGAATTTTTCGTATTTTTGTTAAATGGAATATTTGGGTCTGCTTTTAAAGAAAGGAGCGTTTTAAGTATTTTTTCACTTTGAGCTGAATACGTAGACTCAACCGCATAGGCTAAAACTGATTTACCTTCATTGTCTTTGTCATTGACTTTCGCCCCAGCCTTGATGAGAGCTTCAAAGATCTCTAACATTTGCAAGTTTTCTTTATAAATTGTTTCAGTATCATTCTGCTCGGATTCCATGGCATATTGTTCCATAAAGAACATTAGAGCTGTCTTACCTGATTCTGGAATTTTAGCATGGACATTTGCCTTTTTTGATATTAGCAACTGAACAAGCTCTGGTTTCATTGATGAAATAGCGCGCATTAATGCAGTCATTTCTCGATTAGAATCTATTTGATTGACATTCGCTCCTTGTTTTATTGCTTCCTTTAGGTCTTCGAGTTTTTCGTAGTCAAGAGCTTCAAAGATATCAACTTTATCAGGATAGATTGAAAAAGATAAAATGCATTGTATTGTAAGTAAAAGAATAAATTTTTTCAATTTTACCTCTTCTCCGTTTTCCAGAATTCTCTTTTGGATTTAAAATAAAAGTACTGCTTATCTCGTTTTCGTAAACATTGTACAAAGAATTGTCTATCTTTGGAAATCACAAAGTTCAGTAAAATGTAAGCTTCTTCTTTGCCAGGTTCGATCCACTCTGGATGGAGCTGTTTGCTGTCTTCTTGGTAGATGCCAATTTGTTTTTCTGGACCTGAAACATTGGAAAAGAAAGCCGCCAAAGTTTCACTTAGCTCAGAGCCCTCTAATAAATAACAGTCTTTGGAATTAGCTGGATTCTTACCAAAGACTTTTGAACCTGCTTGGGAACAAATGAAGACTCCTTGGAGGTTGTCTTCTGATAGAATCAATGTTCTTTCAAGATCAGGAAGAGTGAAAAAAGAAGGAACGGCAAAAGCGCCAACACCAGCAAAAAGTATGAAAATGTAGATAGAGCTTCGAGCTTGGTTCATCTGAGTTCTTTTTCACTTAACATATAGCTTAGAATATCAGATCCATCTTTTTTCGCAAATAAATCCATTCCATGCAATAGATCCTCATTTTGACTCGACAGTGTTCCTGAACAGTAGTAAGAAAAAATTGCCGTATATTCATCATTAGAGTGAATGCTTGGAGTCTGTCCTTTGCAAGCTTCCTCTTTGCTACCAGCTTGGAGAAGTGATTTTGCAGATTCCATACGCCCTCGAGCACTCATTCGAAAGAATCGTGCCGAATGCGCAAAATCGCCTCGGTTACGGAAGTAATGTCCCAACAAAAAAGAGAGGTCAGAAGTCTGTTCGTCGTAGGTGATCGGAACTTTTAGCTGAGTTTCTAAGTAGTCTCGGCTTTTGTCTGTGCCTGTTTTCAAAAGATACATTCCTTCGTACAAAGGGGTAAATTGAAACGCAAGATCGGAACGAATCAATTGAATTCCTATTTCATAGTCTTTTCGTTTGTACAAAAGCAAAAAAGTAAATTCAAGAATGGGCTTTTTTTGAACGCTTAGTAAATAGAATTTCAATTCTTCAATGCTATCACTTTTGGAACGCAACGCCAATGTATATGCCTGCATTAACTCTGAAATCGTTACTGGTTCGTAAATTTTTGCTAGCTGAATCCAAATCTCAGATCTTTCTTTTGAACTAATGATTGAGGAATATTTGGAACCTAAGAGAACTGCTTCGAATAACTTATTGTGTTTTTTATAAAGGAAGAAAAGCCTTCCTACTGTTGCTTTGATAATTTTTGGATTCTGTGTTTTAGAAAGTACGGATTCGTACAAGGGAATCGAAAAAAGAGTGCTTTTTTTCTCGAGTTGGTATGCCTTTTGGAAGATTACAGAGTCATTTGCGAAAAGAAACTGAGGCAAAAGGAACGCCCAAAAGAAAAAGAGCTTAAAACATTTGTTTAATCCAGTCTTTGTCATCTTTTGTTGGCAAACTATGGTCATCCGTACAAATTCCATCAGGCGGATGTTCACTTAGGAATAACTCAGTTGTCGTTTTTGTACAGCTTTTTCCAGCTTCTTTGCCTGAAATTGCACAAATCAAATAGGGCTTCGCTACAATTGGGCTGGGAAACGCAGGATTTGGCAAGAGTTGGTTTTTATCAATAAATGAAGCTACTTCACCCCATAGCGGTGCAGAAACTGCTCCCCCGAGTCCGCTGGAACCAAGTCCAAAACTGGGATTGTCATAGCCTACCCAAACTGCCATAGAAAGATCAGGTCTTGCTCCCACAAACCAGGCATCCTTATAATCGTTTGTAGTTCCTGTTTTGCCAGCTACTTCGCCTTGGTAGTTTCCGTTTCTGACACCACTTGCCCTTCCGCTGTCCTTTAGCAAGGATTGCATGACTTCGGCGGTGTCAGGACGAATCGCCTGCCTTTCGGGCGGAACCATCAATCGAAATTCGTCGATTTCATCGCCTGCTTTGTAGATTTCTTCGCCTCTGGCGTTTAAGATGCGTTTTACTAGGTAAGGTCTTTTGATAGTCCCTTGGTTTACAAAAGCAGTGAATGCCGATGCCATCTCTAAGGGTGAGATTTCCAAAGAACCCAAAGCGACAGAAAGATCGTTTCGCAATCGGGCTTTCTTTTCTTTTTCCATGGGAAAGAAGAATCGAGAAAAATATCGATCGATTCCGCTCACACCGAGCCTCTCAGCTACTTGCACAGCCGCTGTATTCTTAGATTTAATCAAAGCTGTGCGAAGTGAAATTTCTCCATCATAGTTTCCACCTAAATTGTCGGGCGACCATTCTTTGCCACCGCCCCCTTTGTAATAAAGAGGAGCGTCCAGAATTCGAGTACCAGTCGTTACACTACCGGCATCGATAGCAGAGGCATAGAGGACTGCTTTTATGGAAGACCCTGTCTGCCTTCTCATTTGCAATGCACGGTTGAACTGGTTCTTTGCTGAAAATTCTTCTCCGCCGTGTAAAAAGAGTATCTCTCCGGACTCAGGGGAGATTCCAACTATGGCGGCTTGAGCTCGGCTTTCTATGCCTGAGTCTTCAAAATCTATGTCCGAGAGTAGATCATTTAATATTTCAATGTCCTGCATGGCAGACAAGATCGCTTTTCCTTCCGCAGAACTACTGTTTTTTTGAACTCTCTTTTTGCCTATTTTCCCATTTGCAATCGACTTAGAAATATAATCGCGAACCAGCTTTGAGATGGATTCTTGGATTCCCTTATCTAAACTTGTTTCAACTGTGTAGCCGCCGCTTTCATAGATGTTCTTGTCTGAGAAAAGATTTCCAAGGAGTGTTCGCACATGCTCCGTTACATATGGCGCAATGTCCTGCCTAGAACCAAAAACAGTTTCGGTAGGAGATCTAGTAGAAAATTGAAAGAACATTTCCCGGAATTTTGCCCGATTGAGCCCAGGATAGACCCCTCGGTTTTTGAAAGACAAAAGAATAGCTTCTACGCGACCAAGAGACTCTTCTGGGTTCTTCAATGGGGAATATTTATTTGGTGCGGATGGTAGAGAAGCTAATAATACCATTTCTTCTCGAGTCAATTCCTGCGGATTCTTTTTGAAGTAGAATTTGATCCCTTCTCCAAAGCCAAAAGCTCCGTGACCTAGGTAAACCTGGTTCATATAAAGCTCTAGAATCTCTTCCTTGCTTAGCTCTGTTTCCAGGGCAAAAGCCAATTGTGCTTCTTTGATTTTTCGCGTTATACTCTTTTTACGATCATCCAAGATAATTCTAGCTAACTGCTGAGTGAGCGTACTTGCCCCTTGTTTGTAACTCATGGTAGTCACATTCTTCACGACTGCTCGGAAAATGGAGGATACATCTATCCCAGGATGAGAAAAGAATTTTCTGTCTTCTATATTGAGTAATATAGAGATTAGGTCTTCCGGATAATCTTCCAGTTTTAAAGTTGATGTTCTCTTTTGGAAGATTTCAGAAACAACAGCACCATTTCGATCTAAGATCTTTGTCGGAACATTTTTTTGGATTTGAACTAAATACTCAGGTAATTCCCGTTTGGTTTGAATGACTCCTGAGACAAAGTAAGCAAAAGATAGGATCAAAAGGAAAAAGAAAAGGGAAAATGTGACAAAGAACACACCCCATCCCCTTGGCTTTTGCATTTGCTTTGGTTTTTTGTTGGGCAGTCTTCGGCGGTCTAGAGAATTAGTTTTAGGTAGCGAAGAAACCACTAATGGACGTTTCGTTTCTTCTTGGTAAATCAGTTTTCTTTGGATCAAAGGCGGGATAGGTTTTTGGTCTTCTTCAACCTGGAACTGAAAATTTTGAAAAACCAAAACTACTTTAGAAGTACAATGAGCGCATGTTAGAAAAAACCTCCCTTTTTCTGGCAAGGGCAAAGGTAACCTAGATGCCTTTTGGCATTTCGGGCATAAAAACTTAGGAGCTGGTAGCGTCATTGTTTCGGGCATGCTAAGGGTTACTTAGCTTATCGGCTAGATGTCGAAATTACAAAATCAGCAATTGCAGGGGTTTCTGTTGCGGGAGGAATCGTTCCCGAAAAAGCAGAGATCACTAGGACTTTATGGCCCATCTTTCGCAAACGGTGCACCAATCCCCCACCGAAATCACTGTGAAACCGACCATTTACTTGAAAAACTTTGCGACCAGATCGAAAGATCTCGCGAGAGATGGATTCAGCCATTGTTTGGTCCCAAAGAAACTGTGCCAGGAGCATGTTCTCTGATCCCGACCCATGGGCGGCATTCGCAAACATAGACCGAAGCCTGTCCTGGTAATTGGGTTCCACGTTTTGGGACAGAGTGTAGGCTTCTGGAATCCATTTCATAACGGCATCGTTAAAGTCCATATAGGACATCATTCCCTTTCTGGAAATGGCATTCACATAACGACGAGGCGCGTTGGCACAAACCACAGGTGAGTAACTTTCTTTGGCAATTCGAACCATAGGAAGATAATCTTCAGCAAAGTTTTTCCAGTGCACTGTGCTGGATAAGAACTGTTTTTCTGGGATTTTTCCGGAAAGAAACTCTTCGGTAAGCGGGCATTGGTCTCGTTCGAGCATTTCCAAACTCAAACTCATGGGATAGGTTTCTGTTAAAATTCGGAATACTTGGAGTTGCTTTTGGTGTCCGTCGGAATCATCATGCTCTTCGCCCCAAACAATGATTTCATAGGATTCCACTGTTTGTAAAAAAATGTCAACTGATTCGAATTTTCCTTCGCTTACGTTCCAAAACTTCCACCCAAGATTTTGTTCAGCAGTCATTTCACGTTGGGTGAATGAAAGAAAGCCAAGAATAGCAAAGGACAAGAACATCCAAGACTTTGCATTCTTTCTAAACATAATTTTAAAGCAAACTTTCGATCTTTTGCTTGAGATCTTTGCTGTCTGGCTTAGTTCCCGAAGAAAACCGAGCCTTCACAGTTCCTTGTTTATCGACCAAGAATTTCTCAAAGTTCCATTGAATCTCTCCTTTTTCAGGAGCATTTTCAGTGAGATACTGATAAACAGCGTTTTTATCTCTCCCGAGTACGGAAGATTTTGCCATCAAATCAAAGCTAACTCCATAGTTCATTTTGCAAAAACTGACTATTTCTTCGTTAGTCCCTGGTTCTTGGGAGCCAAAGTCATTTGCCGGGAAACCGATGATCATAAAACCTTTGTTTTGGTATTCTTTAAAAATCTTTTCGAGCCCTTCATACTGTGAGGTATAACCACAGCGGGATGCCACATTTACAAAAAGCAAAGTCTTTCCTTTGTACTGAGAGAGTGAGATTTCCTCTCCTTTTATGTTTTTTACTTTTAGGTCATAAAGAGACATTTTTTTTCCTCCAGCGAAAAGTGGTCCCAGGAACAGAAATCCTAGAACTAGAAGCAGAGATTTTTCTAAAAGAGCCATCATCTTGATTCTTAGACGAGAGAAACCCAAACTCGCATTCTAATTGTTCCAAAAGAAAAGAAATGTTTTCAATCGAGATGGCTTTCGAAACCGTGAAGCTGTGATCTTGGTATTCGCCCTACTTGCAGAAGCAAAACCCTTTCTGCGGAGATTGTCCGCTAAAGGCATCCATTCCCAGGGCAACCAACGAATTTTTGAATTTTCGGGTGGATTCGTTTTGGTAACAGGAGTTGGCAAGATAGCTTCAGCGATTGGTGTGACGGCTTTTTCAGCAAAGCTCGCCCTTGAAAAACGCCAAACAAGTCGCATTTGGAATCTGGGTTCCTCGGGTGCCTTTGATCGAAATCGAGAGATGGGAAGGTTTCATTGGATTCATAAAGTGACAGACCAAGGCTCGGGACAAGAAGAGTTCCCATCATTCCTTGAGAAAATACAACCTGATATGGAAACCAGTCTTTTGACTTTGGACTCCCCTTTGTATTCCGCGACTTCTTCTTTAGCGAGCATTGCTCAATTGGTAGACATGGAAGGATTCGGTTTTTTTAAAGCGGCAAATCTCTACTTTCCGACAGAAAACATTCGAATTGGGAAATGGGTTTCCGACTATCTCGAACCCTGTTCGGCGGAACATTTGACAAACTTAGCCGAACTGCACGCGGATTCTCTGTTAGAACAAATTTCTGTCCCCTTGCCATACCTATCCGAAACTGAAGATTTAAACGTTCTTCTTGGGGAACAGGAAAAGTTAGCTGAAGAGCTAGGCTATACAACCTCCATGATTTGGGAAGTGAAACACTATGTTCGTTTTTATCTCAATGCCAAAAACAATGCCTTGTTCCCAAACAATAAAAATTTCCCTCCATTGCCAAACAGAGTAAAAGATAAACTGGAAAGAAAAAAGTTACATGAAGCTTGGAAGGCAGAACTTGTTCTTTAAATCTTTTTCTCATATCTATGTCGAAGAAAGAATTTTAGAGCATCCAAACACTGTTCGAATCTTAGAAAAGTTTCCGAATGCCATTCAGATCAAAACCAAACACTACAAAAATGTGTTCAATGCGAAATCCCAAGACTTTCGAAGTCAAAAGAATTCGACAAAGTTAATTTTAGCAAAAAAAGAAGACCAATTTCTATATCCAGGCAGTGGGTTCTCTCCTTCTTTCGGTGCTGAAAACTTTTACTACAACACCTTGGCTCTCAATTGCATTTATGATTGCGAATATTGTTATCTGCAAGGAATGTATTCCTCGGCTAACTTAGTTGTTTTCGTCAATACGGAAGATTTTTTTACAGCCACAAAAGCTTTTCTAGAAAAACACAAATCGTTGTACTTATGCATTTCCTATGAAACGGATCTTTTGGCATTAGAATCCATTTTGGGCTATTGTAAAGAATGGATCGAATTTGGGGGAAGAAACGAAAACCTAACGCTAGAATTGAGAACAAAATCAACTTCCTTTTCTCAAATATCTCATTTAAAACCGAACTCCAACACAATCCTCGCTTGGAGCCTAAATCCCATGCCTATCTGGAAAGAATGGGAGAAAAAGACTCCCTCCCCTCTTGCCCGAATGAAGTCTATGACAGAAGCTATCGAAAAAGGATGGCGCGTTAGGTTATGCTTGGATCCTCTGCTTTTTTTACCTGAATGGAAAGAAGTCTACTCCGAGTTTATTCAAACCTTAAAAGCTGAGGTTCCCTTAGATAAAATTCCAGAAATCTGCTTAGGTGTTTTTCGAATCAATGCAGACTTTCTACAAAAAATGCGTTCTGAAAATGAAAACTCTGCTTTGCTTTGGTATCCTTACAATATCTCCAATCGAGTTGCAAGTTACGGTGACAAACATGAACAAACTATGAAAGAGTTTGTGGCAGACCTACTTCTCGAATCTGGTTATCTGAACAAAATTGTTTTTTGCTGAGAACATAGAACTGCAAACTGGGGTAACAGGATTGACTTTACAGACAATCAGCCTGTAGTTTTCTAGTGAACGGAGTTCTTTTATGATCTTTTTGAAACACTTATCTACTCTTGCCTCATTACTCGCCTTCGTTTCCTTGATCCATTGTCAGAAAAAGGAAGAGCAAAGCCTTGGCGATTTGCTTTTGAACATATCAGCATTGGGTTTTCTCAGCACAGCAAACAAGTGTACGATCAGCTCCGCCGACAACACTAATTTTTTTGTTTCGGGAACAACACCAACAGGCGGGAGCTCAATAGTAGATCGACTCGATGCAAAACTTCCCGAAGCTGGAACTGTGGAAGTGTATTACCCAAGGGGGACTAGCACCAATCTGCCTGTGGTTGTCCTCTTCCAAGGTGGAAACGTCCATTCATCCTTTTATTCTCGATATGCGGCAAGATTTGCTTCTGACGGTTATGTAGTTTATGTGGCAAACAGATGCACTACTTTTTTCACTCAGTTTTTCCTAAAAGTCTCCTCGGCTTTGTCTAACGAAGTATATGCATTTTCCCGCACTCAGAACGGAACTGCCTCTTCACCCCTAGCTGGGAGAATCAATTCCGAACTCATAGGAACCATTGGACACTCCTTAGGTGGAGTTACTTCACTGTATGCAAACAATGGCATCTGCCAGTTTCCTTTTTGCGATCCAGGCTCGGCTTTTCTCTCCCAAGTCAAGGTAGCTGTGCTCTATGGAGCAGGTCTCACCAATCAATTGGATCCAAACCGCATTCGAGTGGACTCCAATGGCAAAGCGATCCCTGTCGGCTTTATCCAGGGAAGTTTAGATGGTGCTTTTCCGCCCCGCGATGGCCAGTCTAGCTACGACAACTATAAATCTCCAAAATTCCTATTGAGCCTCGACGGCGCCAATCACTACAGTTTAACGGACGTGTCCGCACCGACTGGGGCAAATCTCGAGAGAACAGCAAGCACTTTGACCCAAGAACAAGGAATTGATAGAGTAAGTTCGGCAACTCTACTTCTCTTGAATGCGTATTTAAAAAATTCGACCGCTGATTTAAATCGACTCCAAAACAACACTAGTGCAATCACGGGATTAACAATTGTTTCTTCACTTTGATTTCAAAGGGCTTAAACTTAGTTACTACGACTCAGGAAGAGAACCTAACAAACCAGTTTTATTGTTTGCCCATGCCAACGGATACGCGGCTGGGGTTTATTCCTATTACCACAAAGCCCTTGCAAACACCCATCGCATCCTAGCCCTCGACTTTTCAGGTCATGGAAAATCGGAATCTACTCTAAACTTTGAAAATTGGTTCTTCTTTCGAGACCAGCTCCTGGCATTGCTGGACCATGAAAAAGTGACAAGTTGTACTGGTATTGGCCACTCCTTGGGTGGAGCGAGCATTCTCCTAGCGGGAGAAAAAGAACCTGAGCGATTTGATCAAATCATTGCCCTTGACCCTACAATTTTAGGATTTGTGCCAGTTGTACTTTCCCACTTCTTAGACAATCCTTTGGCAAAAGGAGCAAGAAACCGAAGACGCGAATTCTCCTCATTAAAGTTAGTCGAAAAAGCTTATAGAAAACTCCCCGTCTTTAAAAACTGGGACGAATCCATCTTTAGAGATTATTTGGAATTTTGCATACACCCTGCCGGAGATGGATGCAAGCTCGCCTGCGACCCTTTGCTCGAAGCTCAGATCTTTGCTAGAGCGGCATTTCGGGTCTACGTTCGACATTTTTTTAACAAAACAAAAAACCATGTAATCGTTCCCAAACCTTATAGCGTCTGTCCTCTGTTCTACGCAAAACTCCTCTCAAGAAATAGTGGGAGTTACCAAGTATGGGAAGGTTCGACGCATTTTTTCCCTTTTGAAGAACCTGCTCGAACTCTTTCTGCTATTCGATCCATTATAGACTACAAACCTTAAGCCCTACTGCCGTTTTCTCGCGAGCTTGAATGCTCTCCTTTCATCGCTTAACTTCCGAATAGTCTCCCAATTGCAAAAAATCGTTGGCCCCATAGAAAATTTCAAGACAGAGCACCCAAGGAAATATGGACATATCAGCTATCGAGTACTCGTCACCTACCAAGAATAGTTTTCCTTTTAAGTGGGTATCCAAGACTTGGAGTAGCCTTTTCGTCTCCGTCTTGTAACGATCTAAAGGATAAGGGTGGTCGCACTTTTCTTTAGCAAACTTAAAAAAGTGACCAAACTGGCCAAACATGGGACCGATTCCCCCCACTTGGAAAAACAACCATTGGATGGTTTGAAATTTCAAGATTGGATCTTTTGATAGAAACTTTCCAGACTTCTCAGCTAAGTAGAGTAAGATTGCCCCTGATTCAAAAATGGCTTGGCTCTTCCCTTCGCCGTCTAGATCGACGATAGCTGGAATCTTTGAATTGGGATTGATCTTTTTAAAATCTTCAGTGAATTGATCACCCTTCATAATGTCGATTGTATGAGCTTCGTAAGGTAGCCCCATTTCTTCTAAAGCGAGACCAATCTTTTGACCGTTGGGGGTAGCGAGCGAATACAATTGAATCTTGTTCATCAAAGCCTCCATGAGCTTAACTACTTTTTCCCCTTTGTCTTTCTAAGCAAGACTCTATTTAAATGATTCGAATTACTTCGGAACATACAATGCCGATGCCTGCAATTTAGCGCGACAGTTAGGTTACTTTGCGCTGGTTAATTCTATATTCGGATTTCTTTTAGAAAAATCTTTCCAATACTTTTGGAATCGCTCTTTATTCTCTTTTCCACCAGCTTTCAAACCATTGCTAGATATGAATTTTTCTAATTCTTTGATTCGAGAAGATGTAGGCGGGTGAGTTTTCAGCACAGTTTCGTTGTTTTGCGATTTGTCCAGTTTAGCCAAAAGGTCAGAAGCGGCTTTTAAATTGTATCCAGCCTGTGACATCAATAGTATGCCAGCCTTGTCTGATTCGATTTCTTCTTCTTGTTTTCTACCTTTCTCCAAAAACTGCTCCATCATTCCATCTACTGCAGTTTTGCTTAAGGTACTAACAATGTTCCCGCCAGGAGCCATGATAGAAGAAATGATATCTAAGAACGATGCCCCTTTCTCTTCAAAATCGCCAGAGTGTTTCAAAGTAACATGGCTCAATTCATGAGAAAGAATAGATGCAAGCTCAGCTTCCGAGCTCATGAGCTCCAAAGAACCTCTGGTGATAAGAATGTATCCTCCAGGGCAAGCAAAGGCGTTTACTTCCTTTGTATCTAAAACTGCAAAACGAAAATCCAGCTCTTGTCTAGCCGTATAAAGAGCCAGCGACTTGCCAACTAAGTTTAGATATTTGGTAAATTCTTCGTCTTGGACAAGACCATATTTTTTAGCGAGCCTACCAGCCAGCGCTCTGCCCACTTCCAATTCTTTTTTGACGGCTGGGTCAATTGGTAGATCTGATGCTGGTTCTTTCACCTGGGTTGCTAGTTGCTCAGCTTTAGGCAATTGCTCTTGAGGTTCTACTTTTTCTTCTATGATCGTTTCTTTTTTTAATGCGGCGTTTTCATTCGCTTCATTGGTTTTTCTAATTTTACTTTCTTCTTCAGCTGTAAGGTGTTCTTTATAAACAACCTTTAAGATAGTAGCTTTTTTTAGAGTAACGCTAGCCCCATCATCTTTTTGGATGGTAATCTTGTTTTCGTCCTGATCGGTTACCTTTCCTTTGATGCTACCACCTTTTCTTAAGAGTATGGTTTCTGAATAGATGGGAAAATCTAAAGTTAAAAAAGTAAAAATGAAAAACAAAGCAATCATGCTTGAAAAGTGTTTCATTTTTCCCTTTAGCGGTCCCCAGCTTGGAAAAGTGCTAGTTCGGATTCATCTATTTTAAGTTTTTCGAGCCAAGAGATAGCTTCCAGATCGTAGTCTGCCGCTCCCCCTCTGGTCCTCAAATTTTGAGATTCGCTGTAACCGCGCGCCGCCGCCGTTTGAGTAAAGGCGGATGCTCTTGCTCTCGCTTTGATCGAGGTCGACTTGTCGATATCGGCACCAAAGCTAACCTTTCCCGAAGGTGGATTGGTCGAAACGAACATTTTATTGATCCAACCTTCTTTTCCGTCGTAGGTAACTTTTAAGAACATATCTTGCTCACCAGTCTTATTGACCACACTGCCTTTTGGCAAAAGCGTTCCCTTTTCGCCGGCACTCGGTTTATTCAAAAGCTGGGCAACAGGGCTTTGAACATACATCGGAGCTCCGTAGAGACTACTCATAACAAACATTAGTAAAATCATTGTCTTTTTCATACTGCGTTCCTTTTTGTCCTATCGTCTTTCCATTCTTTCTTAGATTACTTATGCTCTCGGGTGAAAACTCCGTCCCAACTATCTTCTGGCGGATCCTTGATATAAAATTGACACCTTTCGATCAGCATTTCAACTGCTTTATCTTTTTTTCCTTTGGCTTTTTTGGAATCTTCGAACTTTTTAATGGCTTTTTTCCAGTCTCTATCCAGGTAAAGCTTGAACCCTTCTTCATACAATCCCGTAGATTCTACTATACTTTGCTCGGTTTTTCCACGGACGGAAATTAGTTCAAAAATTCGGACAGGTTCGTTTTTCCCTTTGACCCGAACCGCGTCTAGTTCTCGAGTAAACATCTTTTCGATCACTCTTTTGTTTGTGGATTCGGAAATGAGAATGTGCACTCCATAGTCTTTTGCCGCCGCTTCTAGCCTTGCCGCTAAGTTGACCGTATCGCCCATCATGGTATAAGAGGCTAGATTTTCCGTTCCCATAAACCCGACCTTGGCAAGCCCAGTGTTCAAACCTATCCTCACGTTCATTTCTTGAGCGTCTTTGATATATAGGTTGTGCTCTGTCCAATAGGCTTTGAGATCTTTCAGTTTCTCTATCATTTCTAAAGAGGCGTTAGCCGCTTCAACATCATGTTCCTTTCTTTCAATGGGTGCGCCAAAGATTCCAACAACTGCATCCCCGATATACTTATCCAGAGTGCCTTTGTTGTGCTTAAGAATGATGGTCATTGCCGAAAGGTATTCATTTAATAAGGCGGCAAGGTCTTTGGAACTCAATTGCTCACTGATATTGGAAAATCCAGCCACATCCGAGAAAAAGGCTGTGATCTCCATTTCTCCCCCTCTTTTGAGGGCTTCCAAGTCATTTAGCGCTTCACTGATGATCGTCGGATCGACCATGTTAGACAATACTTTGCTATATTTTCTCTTTTCAGCGCCTTCTGTCAAAGTTAAGTAGGCAAGGGAGCCTAAGAAACCAAGTGGGTATCCAACGGAAAATTCAGCAATGGGAAGGTGAATGTCAAATTTAAATAGCAAAAATGCAAGCAATGGATAAATCAGCATAACAGCCAAAGGTGCCGCAATCCTAAGACTGATACTTTTTGAGTATAAACTCATATAGGCAACAAAAGGAAGAAAGAGAAGTAAAGCAACCATTCCAACCCATGGCTTCGCCATCTGAATGATATGGTTTTCCATGAGATTGGAGTAAAAAACGGCATGGAAAGTATACCCAGGACGATCGCCATACGGTGTTAGCCTGGTATCGTAAGTGGAAGCGGCTGAAGTACCAATGATAATGACTTTGTCTTCAAATACAGAGGGCGGGACTTTCAATTGAGAAAGTTCGGTCACTTCCCCTGCTTCTAGGGCACGAATCGAGTCTATGATTCCTGAAATAGAATAGCGAGGCATATTATCCAAAGTTTTAACATCATAGTAGTCTAAGCGAAAACTTCCGTCTTCCATTGGGATTTCTCTATGTGTGTTCTCGGACTCTAGGATAAATTTTTCATGGTCTACTTTGATTTTTTGGACAGGGTGCTGAGAATCATAAGCTCGATAGGCGAGCGAGGGAAGATAGTAGTCTTTGTATCGAAACAAGAGACTTCCTCGTCGAGCCACCCCGTCATCATCAGGAGTATAGGTCACAGCATGAATCGATGGAGCTACCTTTCCCAATTTATTGGCAGGATACAAAAGAACATTGTAAGGGTTGATACCCAAGGATTCGATATTTTCCGGGTTTACTGCTTTTTCTATTATGTTTTTAGGAACTGCGGAAAGATAGGCGGCGTCTTCTTCTGGGCTCAATTCTTCTCTGTTTAAATTGATAGCATGAGACACAATGCCCAGGTCTTGACTGGCTTGGATCAAAGTAGCATCTTCCGGAGATTCTTCAAAAAACATAATATCGAAGAGAATAAGCTTCGGATTTCCGACTGCCATGTATTCTAAAATGGGAGCATACACACTCCGCTTCCAAGGCCATCGCCCAAAAAGCGGGGTACTGGCATAGGCACTCAAAGCAGTTTCATCGATATCGACTACTACTAGTTTATCCGTAAACTTATGCCCTGGGTTAGCGTATTTAAAACGCCAATCCATGGATTTGTTTTCAAGTGAATTTAAAGTACCATTGTATTTAAGTATAGAAGTGAGAAGAATTGGGAAGAAGCAAATGATTCCTGCTACTTGTAATTTGGTTAGTTTCACAATTCCTCCTAGTTGTTTCTGGAACTAACAACCACATACAAAGAAGTCGAATCATAGGTCAGTGTTTGCGAAGGTCTAGTTGGGTCAATTTGGGAAACCCCAGTTCCAATCTCTTTCACGACATTAAAACCAATCGAAGCCTTAGCCGTTGAAATAGAAAATCCTAAAGATAAACCCCTAGTGTTCACATATTCGTTCCTAGGATCGTTGCGCAAACCAGGAAGTGTTAGATTCACCGTAGTGCCACCCTGATTGAAAATAGTTTCGGCGGCACCTTGGTTTTTGATAGCCGCAGAAACTGCCGCGTTTTCCCAACTCAATGGCTTTGAATTTGCATTGTTTGTAAAATACCCGAATCGCATTGACAAGAAGTCAGTTAGGTAGTATTCCAAACCAGCCGCAAAATTCGTAGTAGCGTACCGTCTTAACTCTAGATTGTCCGAGTCAGTTAGCCCTATGAGAGTGCGAGTAGGACTGAATGTAACCTCGGAATTGTCTTGAGATTTTGAATATCCCGTAGTATGAATCACATCAAAAGCAGTTAAAAGTTTTTTGGAGGGGAAGTAAGCAACTCCAGATCTCAATTCAAAAGTCTCGGGAACTCTTCCTGTCGGTGTTGGGCCTTTGTAAAGTGAACTCCCTCTGATTCCAGTTAGATTTTCATGAGTTCCTTCCACGAAGGTGATCCCGTCAGAGTTAATCGCCGAAGATCCTTGGTCAAATGTGTTGATCAGACGATTTCCACCAGTGACCAAATTTCTTCGAAGAGAAACACCAAAAGACCAAAATTCCGAAGGGGTATACATAATTCCTAATATCGGAAGAAGCCCTGTAGTTTTTCTATTGTCATTAAACGTATTTGAAAAATAAGACTTGTTTCTGTTTTGAGTCAACTGAGTAAACGTTATGCTCGAAGTGTCGGAAGTATAGTAGAGAGAAGCCCCCCAGGAAAACTTTGAATTGATAGGCTTCGCATAACTCAATCCTACATGTATCACATTGTTCGATTCCCGGTTATAGTTTCTTAGGGTCGATATTTCTGGGTAATACAAGGGAGCTTGGACCAAGTCGTTCCGATTAAAAGTATTATTGACAGGGTTAACAATCGTAAAAGCAATTCTTGCTTTATCCACTTCCCGTACGATCCCGAAGAAATTAGGAATGTAATTTTGAGAATTTCTGGCATACCCTTGTCCAGGTCCAATTACATCTTCATAATTCTTTTTTGTTATGCTGTAATTACTAGCTGATAAAGAGATAGAATTGTCGTAAGCGTAAGCAAGCCCAGCCGGGTTGTAAAAGGCTCCTGCCGGGTCATCGGAGATTGCGGTATAGGCACCTCCCATACCCGTTGCCCTCTCTCCGAAGAAACCGTTGATATTTCGGTAGGGATCGGCAAAGAGGGAAAATGGAATGAGGGCGAAGGCTAAAAAAGAACGAATTAGTACATTGTGTTTCATAGTATAGGTTTTTTAAGAGTTCCCGAATGTTTTTACAAGCGTATTCTTTGAACTTTTCTTTGCTGAAGAAAAAATACACTCAAAAACTCACTTTTTAGCGAGGATTTTGCAAAATTTTCAAGTTTTGGCGGTTAAACAAGGATAGTAAATTTCTGCTCTAGGACTAGGATTAGGACTTTTGCGATTGGTGTCCTTCTCTGAAATTGTACATTGCATTAATTCGATGCGATATAATCTAAGCTTTATTAGGATAAAAACTATGAGACAATATGCATTACTATTCATTCTACCGATTCTTTTTCAGTCCTGCAATGCTCTTCCAGGTAAACTGGATCTCGGTAGCTTAGCCCTTCTTTTTTCCAGGGCGGGAACCGCAGAAATCTCAGGGATCGCCATGAAGGGTCGGATCATGGGAGCAAGGGTGCAAGTTATCCCTCTGGTAAACAATGCCTGTGACAGAACGGGTGCCACTTCCGCCTTTGCAGAAACCACAACCGATGAAACGGGAAACTATGTAGTCAGATACCCTAAAAATGGAAGGCCCGTCTGTGTTCTCGTAACTCCCAGTGAAAATGGTAGAACTGTCATGTTCGATGAGACCTTAAATGCGGACATTGCCTGGACAGAAAAAAACTTTTATTTGGATACCATTGTCCAGGAACCATCCGGCCCTACTCAAAAAGGTGTGGTCTCTTCCCCTTTTAGCAGAATGGCGG
>JAIXRB010000178.1 GCA_027485405.1 Leptospiraceae bacterium
ACAATCGCTACTGCAGTATCTATTCAGCTCGGCGCCAAATCTATACCGCTCTCTTCCTATACATACATCGCGGTATGTATAAGTTAATGTCGTTTGTGTTGTCAATGATCCAAGGGCTTGCCTTTTCTCAACTTTCGCAGGAGTACTCTCGTGCCATCTAAAGAAGAAAATCGGTTGCTTTTAATTTAAACCGAACCCGATTGGGATCAGCCTGGCCACGGTTGATTCCGCGTGCCATACTCATAGTCGCCTCTAAGGACGAACAATAGTATTGACCAGTATTTCCAGAAGGGTTCTCGGGTCATTCATTTTTTATGGAAAAAAACTAAAATCTTTGATTAAACTGCATAAAACTATAAGGATCTACGGGATTTCCGATTCCTCCCCCCGAAGGAAGGGGAGTAAACCCAATATCAAAGGATTCAGTATCAAGACCTAAAACAAAAAAGGCAAAAGCGGCGGACAAGGCGAGACCAATGCCCACAACCATCCCTCCGCTGACCAACTGCCGATTTCTTCGGTTCTCAATGGGAAGTGTTCCCGCTATATCTTTGTATTGCCGGGCTTTGGCTTCGGCATCAGAAATGATTGAATTTTGATAGTATATCCACCCAACAAAATCTGTTGGATTCGATTTAAAGAAAGAGTCGATGGCGGCGGCATTGGTAATTGCCACTTGAGGCCTTGCCGCCTCTATTGCCCTTCTAGAGGCAACGTTGAAATACAAATAGCCAGCATAGAAGAACAAAGTGCTGTACAATGAGTATGTCGCAAAATCTTTGTATGTATATTCTAAAAAAACATTTTGTTTGGTGTTGTAATAGATTTCTGTATCGCCAGCCTTCAGATCAATTTTAAAACTGGACTCCTCGCCTGACTTGGCATCAATTCCACGAAAGCTATCCACAAAACCTTCTTTAGAGACTCTCAATCGATTTCTACCAGCGGGGATAGCTATCGAGTTAAGGGGTGTTTTACCAAGATACTGAATTCCGAGGTATACTTCAGCATCTTCAATATTGGATTGAACAGACAATAGAGCAAAATTGGGAATCTTGGTTAAACTGTAAGACAAAGCTGTCTCCTTTCCCTTTTTTATTTCAATAACAGATTTAAATGGTTCATAGCCTTCTTTGAAAACAAAGAGTTCATACTTTCCTTCGATAAATTCTTTCTTTGCAAAGGGAGGTTTTCCGATAAACACCCCATTGATATAAATAAGAGGTGGAGTTCCTTCCACTGTGTTTTCCGCCGTAACAAAACCTGTTTCCCTACCGTGTAAACTTTTTTTGATTTCATTCACCAAGGGTTGCATCTCTTGATAAGCTCGGTTCACGGATGACTCATGACGGTACTTTGAGATTTTCCCTTTCCAACTTTGATACAAAACTATATCAGCACTTAGTTTAGCACTCTGAATGCTAATTTCTCCAATGATTATATAATCACAGTCTTTTTTGCTCGCCAGCATTCCGACTCGATTGATTGAAGGAGGAGGCTCTTCAAAGTATTCAACAACCTTTAACGGCAAGAATCTGGGGTCTTTTTCAGCAGGTAAGATCTTTGTTCCCTTTTTCAAATCTTCCAAGTCATTGAAATTCTTAATCGGTCGAATTTTCTTTTTATACAATTCACCTTCTGCATCAATTCTTTCCTGCAATGTGGTTTTTGGAGAAGGTCCGAAGGAATGATATACAATTTTAGGATTCAAATCCTCAACAAAAACGTATTCCAAGTCTCGCAGTCCTGTGAGTATAACAGACGGAATCCCTTTTTGAAGATACTGTAATGTTGCATCTTCAGTCTTCATTTCAAAGGGAAAAAGGCAAATCCTGCGCTTAGTTTCGAAAGTAACAGATTCGGCAGAGGATTGTTCTGGAAATCTAAAGTATTCATCTACAGCAAATTGTGGTAAAGTGAAGGCAATTAGCAAAAATAATGCTATGATTTGCTTATAAAAGAAAGTCATTTGGATAGATTCCCGAATCCACTCACCGAATAGACAGTTAAAACTATTCCAAAAATAGGAAGCATTACGGAGATCCAGTTTCTTTCAAAGTAGTCTTTCGAAAAAGCAATTTGTTCACCTAAACCGGGCCCCCAATCTAGAAAATCTAAATTGATACCTAAGTAGGAAAACAAAGCGAGTGTCATAATCACTGATGGAATGCCCGTTAAGAAGAGATAAAATGCAAGACTCTGGATGGAGGGTAAAACATGAAAAACAAATACCTGAATGCGACTCGCCCCCATAGAATAAGAAGCCTGCATATAACCTGATCCTTTTAGTTCTTTTATTTTGCCTTGGATAACTTCGTAAGCAAGTGCCCAATCGGCAAGCACAATGGCAACCAATATAGACCAAGTTAAACCGGGCAAGATCGATATAACGATTAAAGCTACTAGAAGGGAAGGTAAGCACAGAAATACGGAAGCTAAAGAACCGAGCAAAAACCCTGCAATGGTTGGAAAAAGAAAACCTAAACCAGAAAGAAAGCTAGCAAAAACCAAAGTCAAAAAACGTGCAGGTAAACAGATTACAAAAGCTCCAAAGATTCCATAGGAAAAAAGGCTAAGATTGTCTCTGCCAAGACGATCGCATCCAAGTAAATGGTGTGCATTTTGCAAAGGAATACAGTTTGCCAATTCTAAGTTGGCAGATCTTGGAGGATCTAAGGTAAAGACCAAAAAAAGAATGATCAGAAAAAAACCGAAAAGCAGAAAATGACTAAGTTTCATTTCTCTCTCCCGCAAAACCTCTCTGAATATAAAAACCCAAGCGATTGAACAAGTAGAACAATACCCCTGAATACATAAGTAACGAAGCTAACAGATCGGTATCCATAGCTTTAATTGCATAGTATAGTGTTTTTCCGATCCCAGGAAAAAAGAACAATTCCTCTACAACCATTGCCCCTGACAAAAGCGAGCCAAAATCAAGCAAAATAAAAACAACTAACATGGGAGCCAGTTTGCGCAAAATACTATTCCAAACGATAAAACTCCACTGATAGCCCCTCGTCCGAAGAACAAACGTATACGTAGAAAGACTTTCACGTTCCGATTCGCAAGAAATATACAGATACAATCGAGCAAAAATTCGACTTCCCAAAGCTATGCCTGGCAAGATCACATAGAGCCAGTTTCCAGATTCATAGCCTCCAGGCGGTAGTAATTCCCATTCATAAAAAAATAAGATCAGAAGTAAAACTCCTATCACAAAAACGGGAGTGGAAAGAATCAAATCCGATATGATTTTCAAAAATTCTCTGAGTCGATTGCTTTGGATTTGCAAAGGAATGAGTCCAAAAAAAATTCCAAAACTAACTCCAAATAGCAGAGAAAACAAAGCCAAATGAAGTGTAGGCGTTAGTTTTGATTTTATGATTTGAAAAACTGATTCTTTTGCGGCAGACTCACCGCCCATTTCAAAGAAAAACACTCGTAAAAACCTTGGATAGTCCTCAGAAATCCAACTCCAAACGGGAGAACCTTGGCCTGAGGAAGTCTCTTGAACCTGGGCCGTATCGGCGTATAAAAACTGTTTATCTATGGATCGAAATGTGCTGATAGAAGAAGCCATAAGGCTTAAAATCAGCAAGAAAAGGAAAAAACGATTTAATTCAGCAAACACACCTAATTTGTTTGGGTAATAGAATTTTTAATTTCTTCGAATGTCTTGCAATTTATGATTTTGGTTCTTTCTTCGGGTATGTTGAGTGTTTTGGCAATCAATGCTAAAGTCTTAATATGCTCTTGAAATTTGTTTTTGGGGACAATCAATAGAATAAAAATTTGCACCGGCTGGTCATCCAATGAAGCAAAGTCAATTCCTTGCGGAGCAATCGCCATTGCGCATTTGAGTTCGGTCACAAGTCCCACTGAACAGTGTGGTATAGCAACCCCACTTCCAATTCCAGTGGACATAGATTTCTCTCGGTTCAGAAGGGAGCTAATGATTTCTTGGTTTCCCTTCTCATCTAACTCTAATGTTTTTGTCGCGATCAAATGACCGACAAGCTTTTCAATGACCTCTTCCTTTGAGGAAGCTTTGAAATCGAAAACAATGTTTTCAGGAGAAAGCAGTTCAAGAAGCCTATTCATAACTTAATCCCCAATTCTCACAGAATCCCACATTCGCTTTATTTTCCAAGAAAAACCCGAGCAATGATAGATTGGAACAAGAAAAAAAGGAAGATAAGCCAAAGCGCTGGAATGCCGAAGTTTGCAAAAATCCAAGCCACTGGCAACCAACAGATCAATAATAATAGATTGGGAAAAAAAAGCGTATAATGGTTCTTGCCTGGACCAGAAAAAATTAAAAATGCTAACGAAGAGTAACTGATGATTTTTGTTGTTCCAAGACTTGCCCCAGAAACAGAAAACAGCCCAAAGATCAAAATCCAAAGCAATAGAGATAGAAAAAGATACAAACGGCGAAATGATGCGATTGCCAATCCAACCATCAAGAACGAAGAAAAGTATTCAAACAAAGATCGAAAGGAAAGACCGATGGCATCTTTTGTTAAATACCATGGAGAAGAAAACCTAGAACCAAGCGAGCTGGAACTAGCTGAATCCAAAAAAGGGAAATAAAGCACCTCTGGAGAAGAACCAAATTTAAAACCTAATAACTGCAATATGGATTCCCAGAAAAAGAAAAAAAACAAAATGAAAAAAGTGGATTCTAGTTTTAAAGAAAAATTCTGATTTGCAAAAAAGTAAAACAAAGCCCCCGAAACATACGCCAAAACAATTCCTACCGGATGTAGAAATGGAATAGGAACCATTAAAATCAACAAAAGCGTTTGATAAACCAAGGAAAATAAGTAAGGTTTCGTATCTAATCTTTGCAAATAGAAATAAAATCCAACACCCAACCCCAATAAGATTAAAGTTGAGATCCCGAAAATAGAAAAATTGAAAATGGTAGATACCAGAACAGCAAGAAGAGCTAAAGTACAATAACTAATGTCCGCTAAACCCTCCGATGAGCGGACAGACCAAGCATTCTCCGTTAAGACAAATCGTTCTTTCACCATTTTAATTTTGCTTTGCCTCTGTTATCATAAACCGAAGGTCAATCCCAGATGGACAATGTACGGTACATAGCCCACATTCGATGCAATCCCCTTTGTTGAACCTGCCAGGCTCTTCCAATATTAGAGCGTATGGATTAGCTTTGGTGGGACAGAGTCCATTGCATTCCAAGCATTGGATGCAAGGAAAAGGGTTTCTTTCTCTTTCTTTACCCTTAGTTAAAATCAAGAAACTATGATTCTGGATTTGGAAATAAGAAAGCTTTTCAATTTCCATTGGTGAGGCTACTTCATAAACAGATTCAAAACTTGCAGTTGCGTACTTTTCTTTGTATTCATCGACCAAGAATTGCAAGGACTGTCCGTTACTTAAAAAATACTCCCGACGGATAGGTTGTACTTTTCCAGAATAGTCCATTAAAAAAACAACCAAATGTCTTTTTACAAAGGGAATCGAATAGTAGAGCGCCCGGACAAGATGAAAAAGTGTTTCTGGACCAAAGAAGAATAGAGCCTTATCTTTAATTTTTTGGCGAACCTGACTGATCGTCAAATTAAGATTTTGCGAGAGGAAAAATTCGTGGTTTCCCAAGGGTTCATGAAATTCTTGCTTTGACTCAGATAACAAATCCAGTATGCGAGCCTTCGGGAAAAAGGCGAGCAACTGATTCTTCAAGAATTGGACACCGAGCAATTCTTCGTCGGAGAAAATGTCTCTAGAATTGAGATGATTGTGCTTTGTAAAAGGAGAAAACACTATTGTCTCTGGAGGTCGAGCGACGGATCCATCAAAACAGGAAACTAATGTTGTTTGTGGAAAATCTAAATGCAAGAGTCCAAAGATTTTTAGTTTTTCTAAAAATTCTGAATAGTCCATTAAGCGAGGTCGGTAATCTTTTTTGGACAGCCACTCGCCGTCTTGGTTCAATTGCATTGTTTTTCGATCTTTGGAAAGAGAAACAATACCATTGATTGGAGAGAGAACAGACCATGCCGAATCAGTTTCCCCGAGTCTTTCTCCAAACGAAACGCGCCTTGGAAACTCTTGGGAAGCAAGCTGGTTTGGCAAAGGGATCGTAAAAATCCCCTGCAATGTAAGTTCTTTTTTTTTTTTTTTTTCGCTGGAAAACCCAGCGGAGGGAAGAGGAAGTTGAGGATAAAACACACCTAGTTTGGTGCTTTCACCATGTAAATTTCATCTTTGATCGGAAGCTCTTTTTTGAGGTTTTTGATATAAGGAAGGATTTCCCCCATTTCCTCATAAAACTCGCAATTGGTTTGCATTCGGCGTGCTACTGTGAAGTATTTGTAGAGTTTCTCTTCACCAGAACGCTTAGACCACTTTTTCTTATTACATTTTACACGAAGAATATACTTGTCTTGCTCCGATTCATACTGACGGACAACAACACACTGCAAACAATTGGCGCAATAGACTTTTTCACTCATGACGGATCCTTAAGGGCGGATTGAAACTCCAAATTTTCTGAACTCACCCAAGAGTCAAGCCAAGATTCGATCTGAAACAGCGGCTTTGCTTCGAGTAGCAAATAAGGATTCGGATACCGAAAGAAAAGAGACGTAGAAAAAACCAATGGAATAGAGCACCATGAATCCAATGATGTAAGGTTTTCCTACCAGTACAGAGAGATAAATGCAAAGCAAGCAATAGCAACCCATAAAGAATTCTAGAAATGCTCGGTAGTCCACAGGCACACGGTATTTATTTCGATCTGAAAGGGATTCATTGCTGTTTTCTAATCTCAATTTTGGGGTTCTTTTAAAAGCGGATGGAACTCCAAAAATTGCTTCAACCCAAGCAAAAGTGTTCATCACAGCGATACCAGTTCCAATCATCACCAAAACAGGCAAATAAACTAGTTTCTTTTTCCATGCTGGGTAAATCTCCCTTTGGGAGTAGGCATAGAAAATGACTGGTCCAAGGGATCCGATAGAAAGAAAACCAGCGGATCCAAATAGAATTTCAATTGGCAAATCGTCTAGTTTGACTCCAGCCCAATACTGTAGAAGTAGCAAAGGTGCAGTGAATAAAATATTCACAACCATCAATGGATGGACGGAGTAGTTCACCAAATGCGTGATTGCTTCGGCTTTCACTTTCCAATTTTCTTTTGAATTCCAAATTCTAGGAATCAGTTTGACTGCTGTTTGAATGGAGCCTTTGCACCATCGAAACTGTTGCGATTTATAAGCATTCATCGATGCTGGGATTTCTGCTTTACAGACGATGTCTTTTAAATATTGAAATTTCCATCCAATGAGTTCGGCTCGGTACGAAAGATCAAAGTCTTCTGTTAAAGTATCATGCTCCCAACCACCCGCGGTTTCAATACAAGTTCGTCTCCAAACTCCAGCTGTTCCATTGAAATTCATCCATAGCCCCGAACCATTTCTCGCGACTTGTTCAATCATAAAGTGACCATCGATCCCAAAGCTCTGAGCTTTGGTCAAAACATTGTAGTTTTCATTGAGGTGACCCCAACGAGTCTGAACCATTCCAATGTCTTCCTGTTCAAAATAGCCGATTGTCCTCAGAAGAAAGTCTGGCTCTGGAGTGAAATCAGCGTCAAAAATAGCGATGAACTCACCCTTGCTTTTTAGTAATCCTTCGTCGAGTGCCCCTGCTTTGTGACCTTTTCGGTTGGTTCGATGAAGGTGTTCAATCCAAAGGCCTTTCTTTTTGTAATATGCAACGCGGTTCTGGATTTTGTCTTTTGTTTCATCCGTCGAATCATCCAAAACTTGGATTTGCAATTTCTTTTTTGGATAATTTATCGCGCAAACTGAATCTATTAGGCGATCCACGACGTAAAACTCATTGTAAACGGGAAGTTGAACGGTGACTATAGGCAGATTTTTGCTAGATTCAGATAAAATGAATTGGGGTTTTTCTTCACAATTCTTCTTAAACTTAGCGTAGAGAAAGACCATCAAATAGGTATGTAAACCAAATAGAAAAAGGAAAAAGATATCGGCTCCGTAAAGGAGGAAAAAAGAAACTGTAAGAATCGTAACCATGTATGTAAGCCAGAATTTCGGGATTTAAAGGCAAGTCAATCGATTTTTGTGCACTGCCAAAAACCAGAAAAAAGGATATTTGCCATCTTATACAAGAAGAAGAATCTGACCCGAAACGATGGAATCACAATGGAAGCGATTTTGGGATACTGGTGTCTTCCCATTTCTCGAGTTTATGCTGTCTTTGAGTTTGGGATATTGCCTCTCTCTATTCTTTTATGTAGGGCAAAGTGAACTTTCCCTAATAGATACCAATGATGCCGCCTATCCCTTTTTGCAAGGAGCCGCCATCCTTGCGTTCAGTTTGGGGTTTTTGGTCCGGAAGCTCATTGTTCATCTGCCTAAGTCCATTTCTGTTGGTCTTTGTTTTATTTTTTCGATTCAGTTGAGTTGGCTTGGACTTTCCGATTCCCAAGACTTCCTGATTGATTACATCTTTAACTTTGAAATCATTTTTCTACTAACTCTTATTACATTTCTCTCTCTTGGTTTGTATTGCGGAAGCATTAGAGATTTTCGGTTTATGAGCTTTGCCTTAGGTATAGTAGTTTTCACTTTCTACTCTCTCTTTGATCCAAACCAAAAAGCTCCCTTTAAAACCATCCAGATTGTATTACTTAGTTTGCTTTTCGTTTATTTTGGTTCAAATCTTTTCACCAAATCTGCATTTTCTATTCGATACTATAAAATCCGTTCTAAAATAGGAAACCATCCCCTGTTTGCGCCATTTTATTCCGTTAGTTTATCTCTACTTTTGGCTTATGTGGGATTGCATTTATATTTTCAACCAGGGGCAAAGATTCCCTTAGTTTTAGCAATTTCTTTCGCAATTCTTTTTGCTAGACTTGCTTCACTTTACAATCCTTTGAAGAGAGAGACCAAAAATCTATACTTCTTGGGAAGGGGTCTCATTTTACTCTCAATCTTTTTCTTTTTCTCGCAATCTTATTGGAATCACTACCATATCATTCTTTGCGTTCTCCTGGGAGGCATGATCGGTTTTTTCAAACCAAATCAAAACTCAAGCAAAGAGTATGCGATCATTGTGGCAAAAACAATACTCTTATTTTTTGGTTCGATCGGTCTCTATCACTGGAACACCAGTCTCTTTACCAAAAGCTTAGTGAGTATTGCTTTTGTACCCATTTTACTTTCCTCTTTTTTACTCCAGACCCATATCATTCTAATTCCGCGGTTACTTATGCTCGGGATCGCTTTGGTCATTAGTTTTGTTTTCTATTCTCCACCTTCCATCCGAGTGACCTCTCCTTTCGCCAAACAAGAATCGTATGATCCGATTCCCTACAAAATTTTAGACCTAGCCTTTAATTCCAAGGATTTTGTGTACTTTGGTCCCCTACTGCCTTTCAATACTGAATCGTTCCTTCCCAAGAGATCTGACATCAAAGGTAAAATCGTAGTCATTGGGCTTTCAAACAACAATAGTCTAACGATATCTTATATCGAACAATTGAGAAAAGAGGAGCATCCTTTTCTGGTTTTTGTTAGTCGAGAGAAGGAAGGAACATCGGTTTCGACTTCTGCGCTCTCCCTTTTGAATAGAAAGACTTTTTGGGGATTCGATGTTTATTTTCCTTCATATTATAAGAATCCACTTTTATTTTCAAACGAGCTGTCCAAAGACTGGAAGTTCAAACATTTTGATGAAAAATTAGATAAAATCAAAGTGGGAGAAGTAAATCCAATATTGGAAAACACGATACGCTACTCTACAACTGATTTAAAGAAAGAAGCATTTACGATAAAGCAGTTGTACTACGAATCCTATCTTTCCTATGCTGAGTATTATTTTGGATTAAAGCAATACAGACTTGCCTTACAATCCATTGCTATGGCTCGAGTTTTCCAATCCCCAGAACCTAAATTGCTTCGTATAGCTTTTGAAAGTCTCAAACTCACCACTCCTGAAGCAGAAATGATCCCGATTTTACAAGACTTAAGCCAAGACGGAAAGTACCAAGAATTCGCTTGGAATACTTTGATCCCTATGTACGAATCTTTAGGCGATTATGAAAATTCATTGCAAACCATGCTCATTCTAGAGAAGTATTACAGGATCCAAGGCAAAACTGCCCTCGCAAGTGAATTGGAACTAGCAAGAGTGCGAATCTTTTTAAACCAAGAAAACTGGAAGGATTCCGAAACCTTAATCGTTTTGCGATCTAAAGAAAATCCCAATTCCGTAATTTGGGAAAGACTCCGCAGAGAGCTTACGGAAAAAAAAGAGTCGGCAAAAAGACCTTATCAAAAAATCGAAATGAGAGAAGCTAGAATCCAATGACTCAGCCTGCTTTTTTAGGAATCCTGATTGCATTTACCGCAGTGATAGCGGCAATTTTTTTGGAAGGTGCGAGTTTTCGTTCTTTCTTTCATCTCCCAGCTTTTCTTCTAATTGTCGGAGGAACAATGGGAGCAACTTTTGCTTCGTATTCAGCCGACCAGCTTTTTGAAGCTTGGCGAAATCTAAAATTCAGTTTCCAAAAAAACTCAAACGTAGACATGCAAGCCGTCTTTTTTCGTTATTGGGAAAAGGCTCGAAGAGAAGGACTGCTCTCTTTAGAAGAAGAGGCAAAGCGTTTGAATGAACCTTTCCTCAAAAAAGGAATCCAACTCATTGTGGACGGTTCTGATCCCAAAACTCTTGAAGAAATCCTTTGGGAGGCCCATGAAGAAATCACCTTAGCAGAACTCAAATCGGCAAAGGTCTTAGAAACAGCCGCTGGATTCTCGCCTACTGTTGGAATCATCGGAACAGTTTTAGGACTAGTCACTGTTTTAGAAAACTTAGAGGGAGGGACTAGGGTTTTGGGACAAGGGATAGCGACCGCCTTCATTGCCACTTTTTACGGGATTGGTTTTGCCAATTTAGTTCTTTTGCCTTTGGCAAACCAATTGAAAACCTGGTCCGCAAAACAAGCACGAAAGCGACTTGTGATTTTTAGAGGAGTTCTCGCCCTACAATCGGGAGAGAACAGAAGGCTACTCTCCGAGAGAATCGAACCTTATCTGAAATAGATGATGTACTTTTTTGTTTCGAAAGTCTTCGGGTATGCTGACTTCCGTTAAATTCTCAATCAAAAAACCCAAATCCTTCCATTCTTCCTCTGATATTTCCATTTTAAATTTTCTAAAGTTGGTTGAAAAAAGTAGGATTCCGTCCTTACGCAGAAAACGAGTCGCCAGATTTTTTAAAAGGGGAACATGTCCGGTTTCGACTTCCCAGTGCGTTTCCATACGCTTGCTATTCGAAAAAGTTGGTGGATCCACAAAGATTACATCGTATTTCTCTCTGGATTTATTTTGAATTTCGGATTCGACCCAATCTAGGATGTCAGCTCGAATGCTTTCATACGATTTTTGAGTGTAACCGTTTAGTTCTAAATTTCTCTCAGCCCAATCCAAGTATGAGTTGGACAAATCAACTTGCGTTAGTTGAATTGCCCCACCCTTCAAAGCATAAACGGAAAAAGATCCAGTATAAGAGAAAAGATTTAAAACTTTTTTACCATGGCACAGATCTCGAACATAGGCCCTGGTCCAACGATGGTCTAAAAAAAGACCTGTGTCCAAGTAGTCCGAAACATTCACTTTAAAGAGTAGATCAGATTCTCGAACGGTGATTTCCTGCTTTGCAAAATCCAGCCGATTGTATTGATCGATTCCTTTTTGTTTTTTTCGCAGTTTTACAATGATTTCTGATTGGCTTATTCCAAAAACTTCAGCTACGATTCGACAAATTTCGTTTAACCGAATTCCTTGTTCTTCCTCTGTCTGGTGCTTTAGAGAGGATCGATCCCACAAAACAAACTTTTCCTCGTATTTTTCTAAAATGACAGGAACCTGAGGGATGTCTTCGTCGTAGACTCTATAGCAGAAAACGGAATTTCGGTTTGCCCATTTGGTTTTCTCTTTCTTCAATTTCACTAATCGATTTCGAAACATTTCCAAAGCAGTCATCCTTCTCAGTTTTTCCTTGAGGGAATAGAGGAAAAGGAGAATTGTCCTGATATGAGCGATGCGTTGGTTCTTTTCTGTGACGGTTCTTCCAAGGGAAACCCTGGCCCTGCCGCTGTTGGGATCAGCGGCCAAAAACAAACAGGGGAAGAGGTTTTTTCAATTTCGGAAAGCATCGGAATCGCGACCAATAATGTGGCGGAGTGGACTGCATTAATCAAGGGTTTGCAAAAAGCACAGGAGATTGGAGAAAAAAAAGTCAGCATTAGAATGGATTCCGAACTTGTCGTAAAACAAATGAAAGGGGAGTATAAAGTAAAAAACAAAGATATGATCGATTTGAAATCGAGAGCCTCGGAACTGAGAGATTGGTTCCATAGTTTTGAAATCCAATACATTCCCAGAGAGCAAAACTCAAGAGCAGATGCCTTGGCAAATCTAGCACAAAAGCAAAGAGCAGTTTCTCAGTGAATTCATTTTCGTTTCGGCTCGCCTTTGCCTTTTTATTCATTCTATTTTTCTGTAAACAGAGCATTGAATCCGAGTTCGACGTGCTGAGAAAAAAAGAGTCCATTTTTGTTATGGTAGTCTACTGTGAAAAGAACAAGGCGGCCTTGGAAACTCGCCAAACAGAATGTTTAAAAATAGCAGAAGAAGCGGAAGCAGAGATCAATTTGACACTCTCCCGTTGGCAAGACTTGGGATTCACCAAACTCATTCTCCCCAAAGCAAAAGGCGAAGAAATGCAAATGGCGATTCGAGCAAGAACGGATTGGGCAATTCGTTACTTTGATATCTGGAAAAACACGGTCATTTTAGAATAGACAAATGGATCAAGTAGGCTATCCCTCTACTATGGGCGAAAGCGAGCCTTCGGGCATTTTAAAAAAGAACGGACTGAAAGTCACAAAGAACCGTGAACAAGTCCTGTCAGTATTGCGCAATTCCCTTCGCCCTTTGAACCACCAAGAAATCATGGAAAAACTTCCCAAAGAAGAATCCTGGGATCGAGTGACTATCTACCGAGCTTTATCTGATCTAGAAGAAAAGAACATTTTAAGCGTGTTGCATGCGACAGATCGAGTCACTTATTTTGAGTTAAACGATTCTAGTTCCAAGGACTCTTCTGTGCATGGACATAAAATCTGCAATTCCTGTGGCAAAATCGAATGCATTGACAGCCCCCTGGACGCACTCCCAACCGCCCATCAACTCCAGGGTTTTTCAGTCGCTACAGTCGAAGTAGTTTTTCGAGGGCGTTGCCATTCTTGCCAGTAGACCTCTCCAAAAAACTCTCACCTCTCATTTTTCAACACATCCAATCCATTGACCAAAAGATCCGTTCCCTAGGACACTCCGTCTACTTAGTCGGAGGCTGTGTCCGAGACCTTGCACTAGGCAAAGCTCCCAAGGACATCGATTTAGCGACCTCTGCCACTCCAGTGGAAGTTAAATCCTTGTTTTCTCATGTCATTGAAACAGGTATTGCCCATGGTACGGTGACTGTCATGCTAGACCGAATTCCGTACGAAGTGACCACCTTTCGCACAGAATCTGGTTACGTGGATGGCAGACGTCCGGGGCAAGTTTCATTTTCTATGGAATTGAGCGAAGATTTAAAAAGACGGGATTTTACTATCAATGCCTTGGCTGTCGAAATCGAATCAGGTAAATGGATCGATGAGCACAATGGAATCGCCGATATCGAATCAAAAATCATCCGTTGTGTGGGAAATCCATTTGAGCGTTTTTCCGAAGATGGATTGAGACCAATTCGTGCTTTGCGATTTGCTAGTTCTCTGGGTTTTCAATTGGATCCAAATACTCAGTTAAATATTGCAAAAACACGGTCTGTGATTCAAAAAATCTCGATTGAGCGGTTTCTAGACGAAATTCGTAAATCTTTCCAAGGCAAAGATCCAGAAACCTTTGTTCGATTGCTTTTAGAAGAAGACATCTTTTCTTTATTTTTCTCTAATTGGAATCCTCAATCCTGCAACGATGCTTTTCTAGGAACATTGAATGAATTGCCCAAAACGGATTTTCCTTTGTTTCTCTTTGTTCTCAGCAATGGATTGGGATACTCTAGCAAAGAGCTTTCAGGCTTTTTAAAGAAGCTTAAGACTTCTAACCAGACAGAAAAGGACTGTTTACAGTTCAGTGAAATCCGAGCAGTTTTGCTCCAAAAAACCTTAGAATCGGACTACGAAATCAAAAAATACATTCTTAGCTCATTGGCAAAGTATGCATTTGCCACCTCTAGCGAATTAAAAACAGTCGTCGAGAGATTTAAGCCTCTCTGGGAAAACAAAACCTGGGTTTTACCAGCATACCGCAATTCTTCATTTTCAAATCAACTTTTAGAAATACTGAATCAAAACCCAGCACTTACAGTTCGCGATTTAAAAGTAAATGGTGTTCAGATAAGCGAAAACTACCCAAATTTCCCAAAAAAGAGCTTAGGAAGGCTCTTGAGCCAACTTTTGGACTATATCTGGCAAAATCCTGATCAAAACACAACTCAGTGCCTTTTGGAGCAATGCGCTATAGAAATAAGCAATTTGCAAGAAAAGGCATAATCTCCTGATTCGGTTTGTATAAGATATACTCATTTTTGACGGAAGGATTACAGAACTCGCTTAAAATTTAAGCACTCTTTGCCACTCCCTGCCCCCCTGGTACAGGAATTGCACATTGCACATCAGGAGAAATGGCAAAATGAGAAAAAAATATACTCTCGTCTTAGCTACCGTGGCTCTCTCTTTTTTGGGAACCGAAGTCTTTTCACAAGACAAGGCAAAAGAAAAAGAGAAAGCTTGGTATGACAAAGTGGATGTCGGCGGTTACGTGGATATCTATTACAATTACACTACGAACAACAGACAAGGGGCAACCCAAGATACAGCTGGTACTTTTCACCAATACAACAAGCAAGTTGCAGTGAATGCCGTGAAGCTATCTTTGGGCAAAGTTGCCGATAAGGAAAGCCCTTGGGGTTTCAAGTTAGACATGCAAAACGGTCAAAACTTGATGTACCAAGAACGACCATATCAAACAACCAACTCTTTGCATAACATGCAGTTGTTACAACAAGCGTATGTTTCCTTCTACTTCCCAGTGCTCAAAGGATTGACTGTGGATGTCGGAAAGATGGCTACCCATATAGGGCTAGAAGTCTTAGACTCAAAAGACAACATCGCCTACACCATTGGGTATGTGTTCTACAACACAATCCCATTTATCCATACCGGTGCCCGAGCCGCGCTACAAGTTTCTGATAAATTGACTGGTTCACTTTATGTTTACAATAGCGCGCAAGGTACCGGTTATACCGGAAATGGACAACAGTTTGGTTATACGGGTTTGACTCCTTTTGGAGGAAATCCAGCAATCGGCTCTAGTCTTACTTCCACATCGCAACATGCTTACGCAGATGGACCAAATCCAATGCGAGCCCTTGGAACTCAGGTTAAGTATGAAGTAACTGACAAATTCACTGTCGTTTACAACACTTTAGTTGCAAATGATAACATTGTCGGAAGACAAGACAATGCAACATTCTACCTATCCAACCTAGTGGGTGCCTCGATTCCTAAACAATCTGGCTTTTCTACTGACAGCTGGACTATCAATAACGTAATTTTGATTTTCCAACCAACGGATAAATTGACCACTATCTTTGATTTTACACATGGCGAAAGAAAGGGTCAAACGAATACTGCCGCTTACGGATGGGAACCAGCAGGAATCAGCCGAGCGAATTTGACCGCCAACGTTACTGGAGTAGATATTGCACCGATTCCAGCGGGTTTGACTGCAGCTGGGTTTACCGATTCTACCAGTTTCACTCGGGAAAACAAAATCAACCGTATTTACCAAACCTACCAATTCCAGGCTAAGTATCAGTTTACTGACAAATTCGCTCTCGGTTTTCGACATGAATACCTAGATGACAGAAGATATGGCGGAGCATTGCCTGTAAACCCAGCTCTGTTCGCTTTTACTCCAGTTGATCGATATGATTTGAGATTCCAAGATGCAATTGGTGCGAGAGCCGCTTCTAACTACGGTCAAATACGTACCTTGACTCTAACTCCTACAATCAATTTCACGGAAAACCTCCAAGTGAAAATCGATTTGCGTAGAGACTGGGGTCCAGGACAACAATTCGTAGATCTAGCGGGAAGACCTGCTTCCTACCAAAATGGTATCATCATCGGTATGGTAGCAAAATTTTAAGGAGAATGAAAATGAATAAGAAAATGAAATTAACAATCTCCATCTTAACTGCGCTTTTCCTTTCTTTCCTTGTTGTGGATTGTGC
>JAIXRB010000049.1 GCA_027485405.1 Leptospiraceae bacterium
ATAGCATCCCTTTCTATCAGCATGCCAGTTTCATAGGAGCTTGCCTACAATTCGTTCGCGCTTTCTGCCGAATCCAGGTTTCTTTTCGACCTGAAAGCCCACAGACTCCAATCCTCGCCGAACAAACCCGGCAGAAGAAAAAGTAGCAAAGCTCGCATTTTCAGCGCTAGACTTCCGTATACCTTCAAAAACCGTATTTTCCCACATCGCCGGATTCTTTGCTGGGCTAAATCCATCTAAATACCAAGCATCCATTTTTTCCACTTTCTCAACCAATGCCTCTAAGAACAAAACCACATCCCCCAGGAACAAATGTAAGTGGACATTTTTCAGGTTTGGCACTGTAATCTTGTAAAAACCGGTACTACCTGCTTGGTAGGACTGGAGCGCCCAATCATAGGCATCCAACGTTTGCTTCTCCCATGAGAAACCAAAGGACATCTTTTCTGGAATCTCTTGCCAGAGTGCTAGCGGGAGTGGAAATTTCTCTACTGTGAAAAAGTGCAGAGACGGGGGATTCGGTTTCTTTCGCAATTCTTCCCAAGTAACAAGAAAGTTAAGCCCTGTTCCAAAACCGAGTTCTCCAATTTTGAAAGGACGATCAAGTCTTGTTTGGCATCTCTGGTCTAGATCGTTTCCTTCCCAAAAAACCAGCCTGGATTCCGCCTTTCCCCCTTCCTTGGAAAAATAGAGGTCTCCGAACTGAGGAGAATAGAGGGTGTCCGCTTCCCATTTTGGTTCTTGCATCTGAGTTTCCTAAAAAAGGCGGAATCGGGCAAAAAACCAGCCAAAATAAATTATGTCTCATAAAAAATGCTTCCCTTGGGAAAGACCTTCGTTACTCTCGCTCCCAGTACTCCCGAGGTTTAGGAATGGATTTTGTAAAGATTCGCGGCAAAGATTTACCAGACTGTATTATGCAAATGAAGACTAAATACGGCCCTGACGCGCATTTTTACGACCACCGCTTTGTTACAGAAGGCGGGTGGCTTGGAACTGGTCTTTTTGCCAATCGAATTTGTGAGTTGAATATAGGAATCCCCGAAAAACAAGCATCTCGCGATCGAATCGAAAAAAAACTAAAAGACTTAAAAGAACTCTTAAAAGAGAAACAAAGAACTCCACGCGATTATTCTTCTGAAAGAACCGAAAAACAATACATTTCACCTAAGTCACTCGATTCGATTCGACCTTTTTCTGAAAGACGGAGAAAGAGACTTAACTCAGAACCCATTTCTACCTTGGAACCCATCTTAATCGATGAAGCAGAAGCGGAAGAGGAGTTGGGTTTGAGCTTAGCCTCTTTGCCTGAACTTAGAAGGGATGTATCCAAAGAAGAGCCTCATGAAACGGACAATACTCCGAAGATACACCCCAACCTCATGCGATTCCAAGAAAAACTGATTAGCGAAGGCATGTCTGCAACGTATGCCAATGGCATTCTTCTTGAGTTACAAAACCAACTTGCCCCAGCTGATCTCTCTCGCTACCAATCCATTTGTGAAAAGGCAGTTGCCATTCTCGAACAACATATATCAGTCGATTTCGACCTTTTTAGCGGAACACCCAGGGGAAAAAGGAAGGTTGTCTTTTTTTCAGGACCAACTGGGTCGGGAAAAACAACAAGCATCGCAAAACTAGCCGCAAAGTATTCCCTGCATATGGGGAAAAAAGTCTCCCTCTATACCACAGACAACTACCGAATTGCCGCAGTTGACCAACTGCGCTTCTACGCTGAAGCAATGGATATGGAGTTCCAAGCTCCAAAAGACCCTCGAAAATTCAGAGAAGCAATTTTACGCGACGGCGCTGAGCTCATCCTTGTGGATACGGCAGGATACTCTCACCGAAACCCAGAAAACCTGTTGCGACTCAGGGAATACTTCCAGGCACTTTCGGACAAAGACTACTTGGAAAACATCCTAGTTATGTCTTCTACCATTTCCAAAACCAATGCCTGGTCTGTGGCAGAAGCCTATGAAGAGCTGGGTTACAAAAGAATTTTATTAACCAAGCTGGATGAAGCAGAATTTTTAGGATCCTTCCTCGAACTAGCCGATACTAAAGGTAGGGAATTTGCTTTTGTAAGCGTAGGCCAGGATGTTCCTTTCGATATCCTGAATGCCACTAAAAAACTACTTGCTGAGACTGTCATTTTCCCAGAAAAATTAAGAGGGATAGCTGGGGAGGTTTTCGAAAAAGCCACCTAAAATCTGCTATCTTCTCGAGGTAGGGAAAACATGGATCAGGCGGCTAACCTCAGAAAACTCACAGAGACGAATCCCAATTTAAAATTGGTGTCTCCAACCGAAGCACCAAAGAAGACAAAAATCATAGCGGTTGCGTCTGGAAAAGGTGGTGTTGGAAAAAGCACCGTATCCGTAAACCTTGCCATCGCCATTGCTCGCACTGGCAAAAAAGTATTGATCTTTGACGGTGACTTAGGTCTAGCAAACGTCAACGTTCTCTTAGGAATTATCCCCAAATACAATCTTTACCATGTGGTCAAAGGCCACAAAACCTTGCGAGATATCGTAATCACCACCCCAGAAGGTGTAGACATTATCGCTGGTGCCTCTGGTTACTCCCAATTAGCAAACTTAAACGAAACCCAAAGAAACAATTTGATCAAAGGATTTGTCGACCTTGACAAATACGATATCATGATCATAGACACTGGTGCGGGCATTTCAGCAAACGTAATTGGTTTGGTGATGCCGGCTGATGAAGTTGTGGTAGTGACTACTCCTGAACCAACTTCAATCACTGACTCTTACGGACTCATCAAGTCTATTGTTTCCCAATCCAAAGACAAAAACCTAAAAATCATAGTCAATCGGGTCCGAAGTGCTATCGAAGGCAAGAAAGTTGCCGACAGAGTGATAGATATTTCTGGACAGTTCTTAGAAGTCCAAGTTGAAAACCTAGGCTTTATTTTCCAAGACGAAGAGGTAGAGCGATCTATCCGAGAGCAAAAGCCTTTTATCATCAATGCCCCAAGGTCCAAAGCCGCCGCTTGTCTCACTCGGGTCACCCATACACTTCTCCAAACAGAGGGTAGCTGGGATGATGAAGAAGGATTGTCCGGATTCTTCAAACGATTCTTCAGTTTTGTAGATTTCAAAGAGAAAGAAATGGAAAAAGAAATGGAGTCAGACAAGTAATTTGGGACTGCAAGTGCTTTTCCCTGCTGTTTTTGGTGCATTAGGTGGTGCCATTAGTGTGATTTTTGGCATTTTGGTCGGAAATCGCTTTAGCTATATCACTTTTTTTTCCTTTGTTAGTCTTTTAGTCTTTGCTGGCATTGGATTTGCGGTATATACCATCCTCGAAAAGAAAGTCCCAGAGTTCTTAGAATTCATAGGTACCATATCATTGGCTGATTTTCGGTTCAGTTCTAGTGATAGTAGCGACTATGCTGAATCAGGAGGTTTTGCTTCTAGTGGCAGTGGTGGTGGGGGCGGAGACTACGGAGCGAGTTCTATGGGTGATGGATCAGAATCCTACGTTCAAAAGAGTAGTTCTAAGCCTATGAAAGTGGGAGATACCTTGGTCATCGACAAAATAGTGCTAAAAAATGAGCCTAAGTTGATGGCCGAAGCAATCCGAACCATCATGGCGAAGGACGATGTCCAAGATTCCTAAATTTTCTTTGCTTTATAGGACATAAGAGAAAAAATACTATTGTAAAAATCCTCTCCATACGATTCTTATTGTATAGGGAGCATTTTCACCGATTGTTCGGTTTCTTATGTCAAGATTGCTAGATAAATACAATCCTTTTGATGAAACCGAGCTCTGGAAAAACTATCGGGTTTCCAAGAACCCAGAGATTCGTAGCTACCTCGTCGAAAAATATTCACCCTTAGTCAAACACGTTGCTGGCCGCATTGCCATTGGTATGCCACAAAACGTTGAGTTCGATGATCTCGTAAGTTATGGTGTCTTTGGTTTACTTGATGCCATCGAAAAATTCGATCCCAGCCGAGAGATCAAATTCAAAACCTATGCCATGACTCGAATCCGAGGTTCCATCTTCGATGAACTCAGGTCCGTAGACTGGATACCGCGCTCTATTCGTCAAAAAGCCAAACAACTCGAAGGCATCATTGCCATGCTCGAGAACAAAGAAGGCAAAAAAGTCGAAGACGAAGAGATTGCCAAAGAACTTGGCGTTAGCATGGAGGAATACAACTCCCTCTTATCTAAGTTATCTGGTACTTCTTTAGTGTCTTTAAACGACATTTGGTTCTTGGGTGATGAAAACGATGAAGTTTCTTTTATGGAAACTCTCGAATCCCCGATGAATATGAATCCTGACCAAATCATAGAAAAAGAAGAGATCAAAAACGTCATCGTAGAAGCGATCAAGTCCCTTCCCGAAAAAGAAAAAAAAGTTATCGTACTATACTATTACGAAGATCTAACCTTAAAAGAGATCGGTGAGGTTTTAGAAGTCACCGAATCCCGCATTTCGCAATTGCATACCAAAGCCGTCTCTAGACTCCGAAGCAAACTATCCAAAGTTAAATCCGCAATCCAAAGAAGATAAGTATGGGCGCTCTTACAGGATTTCTTTCTGAAGAACTGAGGGAATTCGAAAAAAAAGAGACCGAGCTAGTTGAGGTCATTGCTGATACCATTGAAGAGGGCTTAGAACTAGCTTCTGCTCATTTTGGACGAAAAATCCACGAACTAGATTATACAGTTTTAAGAAGAGGCAAGAAACGATGGTTCTTTAGTGACCCCTACCACCTAAGGGTTTCTATCATCCCCGAAGACCAGATTTTACAAGAACTGTCCCTTTTGGATGACAAGCTTACTGGAGGATCAGGGAAACTAGTCTCTAAAGATTTGCGAGATCTAGTAGCCGCCAAAGACCGAGACGGAATTGGTTCTATTAAAATTTACAAAACGGGAATCTACGCCTTGGTTTTTCCACCTATTGGCGAAGGCAAACCTGTTCGGGTCGAAGACCTAACTCGTAAGATTTCTCTCCGAGGCATTCCGCCAGTTGATCCAAACTTAATTGAAAGAATCGTCAAAGAAAAGTCAGGCGAACCAGTTCTCATTTCCAGCCAAAAACCAAAACCAGGTAACGATGCTACTTGCACTGCAGAAGTCACTTCAGACCAAATGCGGGCCATGGTGACAGTATATCCAGCAAGACCAATGGGAAGAGACTTAGAAGTGTCCGACATCATTGCCGCCTTAAAAGCGATAGGTGTCATTCAGGGTTTAAAGGAAGCAGATATCAAGAAAGCCTTAGACGAAGAAAAGACAAACATTGCTTTTGTTGCCGCAGAAGGCGAATACCCAGAAAACGGAAGAAATGCGGACATTAAATACTTTGTTCGCACTGACAAAAAAATCAACTTCAAAGAAGACCAATCTGGTAAGGTGGATTACAAAGATCTGGATTTGATTGAAAACGTAGTTGTGGGACAGCTCTTAGCAGAAAAGATCCCAGCTCAACCAGGAAAACTGGGGCGCAACTTATTTGGTATGGTTCTTCCAGCAAAAGACGGATTAGATGTAGAGCTTAAGCAAGGTAAGGGAACCATTCTATCTGAGGACGGGCTTCGGTTAACAGCCGAGGTAAACGGCCAGGTTCTCTATACAGTTGGAAAGTTGTCCGTCGAGACAGTTTATCGAATCAACGGTGACGTCGGAGTAAAAACTGGAAATGTAACCTTCCTTGGATCTATTATTATCACAGGAAACGTCGAAGACAACTATTCGGTTAAAGCCGCAGGAAACATCGAGATCTACGGAACTGTCCAGAAAGCTCTAATCGAGGCTGACGGAGATATTGTGATTCGCCAAGGGGTCACGGGAAGAGAAGAAGCTCGGATTGAATCCACTGGCGGGAACATAGTTTCAAAGTTCATCCAGAACGCAACCGCCGTCACCGAAAAAGACATCATCGTCCAAGAAGGAATTCTCCATAGCCATTTGATGGCAGGGGGGAAGGTGATTTGCAAAGGCAAACGGGGCCAAATTGTGGGTGGCAGAATCGAAGCGGCACTTTTGATTTCAGCGAAAATCATTGGATCGCAGGCCAATCCACAGACTGATTTGATCGTCGGGGTAAACCCGAAGATATTGAAACAGATTGCCGACTATGAAACCAAAAAGAAAGAAAACCAAGAAAAGCTCGACCAAATCACAAAGACCTTTCGCACTCTAAAGGCAAGAAAAGAGGCAGACCCCGCGGCTTTTGCGGCTGAAAGCGAAACCCAGCTCCAAAAATTAGATGCAGGGATCAAAAAACTAGAAAAGCGCATCAATGAGTTTACCAACGAAATCCAGACTTTGACCACGTATATGGACGACCAAGCGGCACAGGGTCGTATTTCGGTCGAAAAAACCCTCTATTCTGGGGTCACTCTCCGAATCAGACATGCAGACTTTAAGGTAAAGCATGAGGCACAATCCAAGACCTTTTTTGAAGAAAACGGGCAAATCAGGAGTATGAACTACGAAGATCCAGATGAAGATAAAAATGACTGGAGAAAAAAACGAGGTCGTGGTAAGAAATAGAATTAGGTACTAATTGATGATCCTCCATGAGAACTTTGCCGCCCAAACCCACCATTTTGAAATGGCGAAGCGTGCTCAAATGGAGAATCCGTTCACAACCCAAAACCAAGTTGTGGAATTGCAAAAAGCCGCACTAACCAGTCAGGCAAAATCCCAAACAGTCAACGAAAACAAAAACAATTCTTCTTCGTCCCAAACTAAAGAAAAACAAACGAAAGACGAATACATATCTTACGGCAAAGACGGTGTGTCAAAAAGCCGCAATTTAACAAACACAGGCAGTCGTTTCGATTCCTTGGCTTAGTCGTTTTCCGCGGGAGTGTTGTTGGAATAACAAAACCCGGAGCTACCAATGGAGCTTTTTTCAATCGTTATCGTAAATCTTATGTTTTGCGGAATCATGTATGTCATGGTCTCGGTCAAAGTTCAAAAGGCTGTCGAAGAATACTATGATCATAAATTAAACAAATCAATCGACCAGGCTACTATCGAAATAATTAAAGAGTTAGACACGACTCAGATCATTGTAGAAAGTAAAATGATCGCAATCCAGAATCTTTTGGAAAAGACCATGGAGATCAAAAAAGAAATCGAACATTACGCAAATCAAGTTAAATTACAAAACTTAGGTGCCAATGAATCAAGAGATTTTACACCGATGGACCCAATTCCGAAAAAAGAAATTCCTACTCAAAGTCCACCTACCAAAGAATTAAAAGAAGAAGCATTGAATTTAGGTGCGAAACCCCTTTCCAACGCAAACAAATTGTATGAGGCAAACCAAGCCCTTTCTGAACTTGAATTGACAAAGACAACGGAAGGAGCCGCAACTCTCCTTTTTGGTTCAATCGGAAAAGCCGTAAAAGGAGTTTTGGGAGTCAACGAATCAATCCAAATCGAAAAGGACATTGAACCAGAAGCTGTCATTACTTACAAACCTAAAATGGATTATACGATCAGTGGCAATCCCTTCGAAAACCAAAGATCTAGCACAAGGCAAGAACGAGATAGTAAAAGCGAATTTTTGACTCAGCTTTCGTATGCCAATGATCCAAGTTTGGAGCAATACCAGAAGCAAAAAGATCGAATCGAATTGTCTGTTGAATCGGCGTTGCAGGAATTACCACCTAGCGCAAGCAAAATAGACAAAGTTGTGCATTTGATTCGAAAGGGATTTTCAAAGCCAGAAATCGCCGATTCTTTGAATATTGCTGTGCAGGAAATTCGTTTGATCGAAACGATTCGACTTGATCGAACGCGAATGAATTCTTAAACTGCTCCCATGCCGGGCAGTCGATTGTTTATCATTTCATCTGTAGCGGGCGGGGGCAAATCAACGCTTATCAACCTACTCTTGGAAAAACATTCAGATGCTTTTTTTTCCGTTTCTTGCACAACGAGAGCTCCAAGGCCTGGTGACATTCCAGGCAAGACCTACCATTTTTTAACGGTTCCAGACTTTAAAGAGAAAATCCAAAACTCAGAGTTTTTTGAATATGCCGAAGTCCATGGAAATTTCTATGGCACTCCCAAAGAACCGATTCTTCGGGCATTGCACGAGAACAGAGTTGTGCTCTTGGACATCGATGTCCAAGGAGCCGCTTCTGTTAAGAAACTGAGACCTGATTCAATGAGCATTTTTATTCAGCCTCCTTCTTTAGAAGTCTGGAAGAGCAGACTGAGAAACAGAGGAACCGATTCTCCAGAAACCGTCGAGCGCAGAATCCGAAACGGAATGAAGGAGTTAAGCAAGGCTCCCGAGTTTGATCATTTGATCATTAACAATGAATTAGATGTCGCCTTAGCCGAATTAGAATCGATCGTATTTCCAAAAACAACAAAGTAGCCCAGTTTTAATTCTCCTAGTCATCTTGGTTGTCCTGACCTGTCCCAAATGTTGGAGCCACTCGGTTGCCACTGTCTAGCCATTTGTTGGAAATGACCGATCTTCTTTCGCTTGGAAACAAAGTCATAAGATAGGTTGTGATCGTCGGTCTTCCTTCTTCTTCAGCATCTTTGTCCATTTGTTCAAAGACGTCTATGATATCATAATCGGGCCAATTGAGAAGCATATCGCGTGCCGACTCCGGTGGCATGTTTGCCACTTTGTTTGCTAGCACTTTGATTTTCTCTTTTCTAGAATTGTCTTTTCTCGATTTTTCTTCGATTTCTTTTTCTTTCTTTCGAATTCCGTCTTTTAACTCTTCTAATCGTTCTTTGTCGGAATCTAGCCCGGACTTGGCAAGTTCCAATTCCTTTTTCATTTTCTCCAATTCTTCTTTGTCAGAGATCAGTTTTTCTCTAGCCTTTTCCATCTCGAGTTTTTCAAGTTCAGTTGGAGATAGTAAGTCTTGGTTTACAACACCTGGTTGCTTTTTTAAGAAAGGGAAATACTCATCGGCATTGATAACTTGAAAATAATCAAAAACGAAAAACCCAATCGCAATTAAAAAGGCGATTAAGATGAGAAGGAACACGGCTCTTGTTTTATCTGGCATTCCTAAGCTCCTTTGCCTTGGTAAAATTTCTCATAATACGCTTTTAAGCTTTGGAAGTCAGCCATAAATTCGTCTCCTCCATCGTCTCGATTCAGTATTTTAAAAGTTTTTGGCTTTTTCTTTTGCGAAGAGGATTCGGAAGACTCAAAAGCTATATTAGGCGATTGACTCAAACTGAAATTATACTCTTCAACTTCGCGACGCTCTTGTCGGTTTCTTTTCTTTTTCCATTCTTGGAATCTGTTCTCACGCAAGACTTCGATAACCTTTTTATCTTTTCTCGCTAACATCAAAATCTCTCTTTGGTGGTTTGCTTCTCTTTCCCTTGCTTGGATCTCTACTTCAATTCTTTTGATTCTTTCGCTGGAAGCTCGAATGAAGCTATCCCAATAAAAAAGTTCATGGATTGAATTGCCTATCGAAGAATGCGAATCCATCATTTGATAAGTTCGTTGGATTGCCAGTTCGTGACCTTCTTTCTCTGAAAAAAGAGCATTTAACTTGCTCACAATTAAGCTAAGGTTCCGAATCTCTTCTTCTTCCTTGCGCTCCCTAAGACGAAGCACAGTACTCAGGCTAAACTGAAACCTCTTCACATAGTCTATGTCTAACCGATTCTCTATTTTTTGTACTCTTTTTTAGAAATTTTTAAAAAAAATGATTCCAACTATTGCCTTTGCTTTACTGTGAAGATGTGAAACTTCTTCTATTGAAGACTGCTTTTCGATCCTCAATTTTACTTACTTTTTTCTTCTCACTTTTCAGCTCAGAACTATTTGGCGAAGCTTCAAACTCAATCCAACAGCCTACTTGGACTTTTTACCCAAATGTATTTCTAACTCCGGGTTCTAAGCCTGACCCTTCGCATGGAATCCCTGTCTCTCTCCCCCATGCCTGGAACTCAACGATGAATGGTGGATTTGGCTTTGGAACCTACTTGGCAAAGTTTCCAGATGAAACCGCTAGAACTGGTTTTGGAGTTCGACTTATGGATGCGTCCAGTTCTCAGAGAATCTTCTGGAATGATTTAGAAATTGGGAGTTCTGGGGTGGTTTCTAAGAAAGGTGGCGTAAATTACCTTCCTTCCTATAAAAACCATTTGATTCCAATCGATTTTCAAGCGGGGGATAACGCCTTACTTATCCAAGTCGCAAATTTTTCGCAGGAGAGGGGAGGGGCTTGGGAGACGGTTCAGTTTGGCATTTGGAAAGATTTAGAAAAAAGAGTTCAAAGAGAGAAAGCGGCTTTTCTGTTTCTTTCAGGTGCCATTTTTATGATGGGTTTGCATCACTTGCTTTTGTACCTTTGGCGACGAAACGAAATCGAACACTTACTCTTTTTTCTGATTTGCGTGGCTTTGACATTCAGAACCTTACTAACCGGCGAAAGATTTTTATTTCAAACTTTTGAGGAAGAATGGGGTTGGGATAATCTTTTTCGCTTAGAGTTTTTAACTTTCTATGTGACGCCGTTTTTGGTTCATGCGTTTCTTCATTCTGTTTTTCCGAAATTAATGAGTGTTAAGTATTTAATTGTCACATTACTCCCATCGATCCTCTTTACCTGTTTTGCCATATTCACTCCTACTCCTTTTTTTACAAAAGTGAATCCATACTTCAATTTCGTAATCGGACTAGGTTCTTGCTTCATTTTCTTCATTTTTTTCCAAGCCATTCGCTTGGGCTATGAAAATGCAATTCATCTGCTTCTTGGCTTTATTTGGTTAATCCTATGCACCTCAATTGATATTTTAAATTCATTTCAAATAATCAATACAATGGAAGCTACGCCTTACGGTTTCTTTGGATTTATTGGCTTTCAATCTATTGCTCTTTCCCGGCGTTTCTATCGGGCCATGAACGCTGTTGAGAACCTATCCAATCGACTGTTGTTACTTGACAAAGCAAAAGATGAGTTTCTCGCATCAACGACGCATGAACTAAAAACACCATTGGTAGGTATTATGGGTCTAGCAGATTCAATGCTAGATGGAATTGCCGGCACTTTGAGTTCCGCACAAAGAGAAACCACTGTTTTGATTTCCAGCAGTGCGAAGCGATTGTCTTCCCTGGTAGATGATTTAATGGATTTTTCTCAAATCAAAGCAGACTCTTTGGTACTTCAAAAAGCCATTTTAGATTTAAGGCAAATCAGTGATCTTGTTCTGAATACTCTTAAAGTGATTTATGAGTCCAAAGGTTTAACCGTTTTCAATCGGATTCCTTTCGACTTCCCATACGTATTGGCAGATGCGAGTCGATTGCAACAGATTTTAGTCAACCTGATCGGCAATGCTATAAAATTTAGCCCTCAGGGTAGTATCTTTCTTTCGGCAAAAGTTGAAGAAGGAAAAGCAATTATTAGCATCAGTGATACGGGAATTGGAATCGCAGAATCCGATTTAAATTCTATTTTCCTTTCCTTCACGCAAGTGGAAGACTCTTTTGGGCAAAGGCATTCTGGTTTGGGCTTAGGTCTAGCCATTGTAAAAAAATTGGTAGAGCTCCATGGGGGAAAGATTTGGGTTCAATCAAAATTAGGTGAAGGCTCTGAATTTAGTTTTTCTTTGGATCTGGCTAATTCTAGCGATCCCAATCAGGTAGCCGAAGAACGTATCGAAATTTTTGATACTAAAACAGTGTCCGACTTAGAAGATTTAACTTTAGAAATTGAAGAAATCCGCAAAAGTCAGATCAAGGTGCTAATTGTCGACGATGAGCTTCCCAATCGACAAATGCTAAAAACCTATCTTTCGGTACTAGATTGTGAAATAGTAGAAGCTCATTCCGGGCTTCAGGCACTGGAGATCATTCGAACAAATGATCATTTTGACATTCTGCTTCTAGACATACTGATGCCCGGGATGAGTGGCTATGAACTTTGTAAAATAATAAGGCAAGATTTTTCTCTCTATGAATTGCCAATTCTATTTTTAACTTCAAAGAGTATGGTCTTAGATCTAGTGGCGGCATTGGAAGTTGGGGGAAACGATTTCATTTCTAAACCGTTTAACAAACAATAACTTATCACAAGAACTACCAACTTGATTCTTCTGAAAAATGCTGTGAAAGAGCAAAATCGATTCTTTGCAATTCAAAACGAATTAAAAATCGCACGTGATTTGCAGAATTCAATTCTTCCTTTAGTGCCACCGTTAATCGAAAGATTAAAAATCTCTTTTTCTTACGATCCTATTGATTCGGTTGGAGGAGATTATTTTGACTTTCATCCCATTTCTGATACCGAATTGGGAGTACTCATTGGTGATGTTTCCGGTCATGGGATTCCTGCGGCTTTGGTTTCCGCTATGCTAAAAATTGCATACTCTACCGAATCAGACCATGCAAAAAACCCAGGAGAGATTTTGAACAAAATCAACCATACCTTAAAGGGAAAAATGCAAGGGGCATTCCTCACAGCAAGTGCGCTTTACATCAATTGTGCAGAGTCTTACTTGCTTCATGCGAGAGCAGGGCATCCGCCGCTTTGTCTCATTCGAAAAAACGAAGATCAATTGATAGAATCTATACCAGATGGTATAGTGATTGGATTCTTAGATACCCTAAATCTCAAACCAGACCGAATTGAGCTTCAACCTGGAGACCGAATCATTGTTTATACAGATGGTTACTATGAGGCAAGAAACCGCAATGGTGATCTGTTTGGTTTAAAGAACTGGAATCAATTGCTTTTGGCAACGAAAGGTATGCCAATTGAAGAAGCAAAGTCATACATAAAAAATCAGGTAAAGACCTTTCTTGGAAAATCAAAATTCGATGATGATTTAACTCTACTCATCATTGATTTTGATTAGTAATCTTCTACAGCGGCTATTGCCGCTTCTTCGATAATTCTCGCTAAACCTTTGATTGCAGTATCGATGGAAGAAGACTCTTCAATTCTCTGCTTCAAGAACTGATCTATTGCATCTTTCTTACGAATGGCCATGTCAATTTTTGGATCAGAACCCCTTGAATACGCATTGAGAAGGATTATATCTTCAGACGATTTGTATTTGGAGATCAATTCTCGAATCAAACTCGCATGCATGTAATGGTCTTCGGAGACAATTTTTTGCATTAGCCGAGAAAGCGAACTAGGTATATCTATGGCTGGATACTGAGATTTTTCTGCTAGCTTTCTAGAAAGAATGATATGCCCGTCAATAAAACCCCTAACTTTATCAGCAACAATATCATCCATATCATCATCAGCATCAGTTAGGACAGTATAAAATCCTGTTATACTGCCACCGTTATGTGCAGTTCCAGCCCTTTCCACTAGCTTAGCCATTTTTGTAAAAACGCTAGAAGCGTAGCCTTTTGAGACGATCGGTTCACCAATCGACAATTCTCGCAAAGCTTCTGCATATCGAGTTAAAGAATCCATATAAAGGTTGACCGAGAGTCCTTGGTCTCTAAAATACTCCGCGGCAGTGCAGGCCAAATTAGCACAAGAAATCTGTTCCATTTTTGAAGAATCCGAAGTCGAAACAAAAACAACCGTTTTCTGGAGAGCTTCTTTTCCTAATTCTACATGTAAGAATTCATTTACTTCGCGCCCTCTTTCTCCTACCAAAGCTACCACATTTACATCTGCAGTAGTGTAACGAGCTATCATCCCCAACAGGCTTGATTTTCCTACTCCAGATCCAGAAAAAATTCCGATCCTTTGCCCTTTGCCAACCGTTAGGAGACCATCTATTGCACGAATTCCTGTTTCTAAAATCTCTGTAATGGGAGGACGATCCAAAGGATTTAAATTTTTCGGTTCACCTAATCTATCTTCCTTTGTTAAAAGCAATCCTTTGTTGTCTATTGGCTTTCCTAAACCATTGAGAACTCTACCTAAAAGTTCTGGTCCAGTGCTTACCTTTATTTTTTTTCCTGAAGAGAAAACAAAACTATGTGGATAAATATCTTGTGTGTCACCTAATGGCATCAAAGTGTATAAATGATCATTGAATCCAACTAATACACAAGACAAGAACGAGCGACCAGAGCCTCGCTCCACATCTAAAATCTCTCCAACTTTTGAATCAGGGGGACCCTGGGAGTAGATTACGTTACCGATCACCTTCACAACCATCCCTGACTTACGGATGGGTTCGGTGCGATCCAAAACCCCAAGGTATTTGGATAAGGCATCGATATGTTCTGTGAATTTTTTCTCGATCATTTGGGGATTTAAACCCTAGGATTTACCCATAAGAGACATAATTCAAGCAGGATTTTGTGAATACTGGTTTTTTTGGCTAGAAGCAGTCTTCCATCTCTTCCGGTTTTTTCGCCATTTTTGGCACAGTTGAAACCTTCTTTCCTGGCTCCCAACCGTTCTCTGTGATTTTTGCTGAAGGATATGTTTTTTTCCCGAATTCACTGCCTGGTGAAAAGCAACTTGGAAATTTTTGGGATTTGGCAAAATTCCCTTGGTTTTCCCATTCCCAAACAATGGAACCCTCTCGAACATAAAGTTTGTTGCCGATCCATCGAAGCGCAAATAGAGGCGAACCTAACCAATCGCTAATTTTCTGAGAGCTTACCATTTTTTCATTTTCGAAGACTTCAATTTGAACTTCAGATACCGACCCTGATGGATCTGATTTTCCAGTAACAAGGGCAAGGAAGCGATCTGACGGCGAAAAATCCAAAAAGATTCTGTCAGAATCTGAATAGGAAGGAGTTATTTCTTTGCCTTCCTCATCCCACTGAACAAGAAGTCGCTTGTTCGTGCCATATTGATCGTCCATGCCTTTTAAGGCGACGATCCTTCTTTGTCTAGGAAGGTAGTAGATTTGCTCACCGAGCACCCACGAGGCAACCGTCCAGACCTTTTTCTTTGTCTGGCCTTGCCAGATTTCCAGCAAAGTTCGATATTTTCTTTTCTGGGTAGTTCCTTCCATAGGATTCCATGAGTCTTTCTCTTCATAGAATATCTGGCTCATGACCGCAGATGTTCCATCTTGGGATGGAGAAATATCTTTTTGGAAAGATGCTTCTTTCCAAACTAGTTGAGCACATGCGAATATTGTAAAATTAGAAAGTAATAGTAAAAGTCTGGATACGATTTGAGTGTTCATGGCTAGATTTCCTCTTTAGGTAAAAAAAAAGGGGTTCTTTGGGAACCCCTTTTGCTAACAAAGTTTGAAATTTGTTTTTATTTGCCTTTTTTGGCTTTTTTCTCTTTGTTTTTTTGGTCAATTAGAGCTCTGTGAGTTTCGCAGAGTCTGTAAAGCTTACCAGTCAAAGGGTTCTTTTTAGTTACTTTTGTACCACAAACGATGCAAAGACCTTGCGATCTTCTTCTTTTGTAGAGTTGTTGAACTCTTTCGGCTCCAGAAGCCTTGTACTTAGAAACTTGGATTCGGAATCCTTTGAAAAGGTAGTTACCAATTGCTTTTTCTGGGTCTTTTTTTAGGTCATCAGCGATTTTATCAATCTGATTAGGGTTTATTTTTAGTGGCTCCATGCTTTCTTTTCCTTTTTGCGTGAACTTTTATTTAGTTTGTCGAGCCCCGAGAGACTCTAATAGGAATTATGTTTTCTAACTTTGAAATATTTCAACTTTTTTTTCTTCAATTAACCATTTTTTAGCGATTTTTTTTTGATCTGAAACATGATCAAGGTTATGCCGAACGAAGGCCTGTCACCTGGATGGCTTTTGGAAAAGTCGGGCAAACTTCTGTGCATAGTCCACAACCAGTACATGATTTTGGTGAAAATTTGGGCTGAATACCTTGAAATTTAACGGTTTCTGGCACTGGACAGACCGTCTGACAAGCCGTGCAAGTTTTTTCCATCGTTTTAGAGTTAATGCAGAGATCAAAAATGCCTTTCGCCTTACCCCATTTTGGCAATTCCGACCCTGTTAAAGGCTGAAGGGCTCCCGTAGGACAGGCATTTATACAGGGAAAGTCCTGGCATAGGTGGCAAGCTCGCTCATTTGGGTCAAAAAAGGCATAACTCTTGCCAGACTCTGGTTTTTCTACAGTAAATAAGACAGAATAAGGGCAGGCAAATACACATTCTTTGCAGCCAGTACACAGTGAAAGATAGTCGGAGTGGGCGCCTGGAGGTTTGGCAAGTTTGGGTTGAAAGTTCTTCTTTTTTTCTTTTTTTTCAACAGGGGTTGTTTTTTTTATCTGGTTCTCTTCGTCTACAGCCGAATTAGGGGCTTCCTGTTTCCAAATCCTTGAAACTCCTTCGACTAGCTCGTCAGACCTTTCAAAAGCAAACTTGAATACCCCTTGAAATCCTTGTTTAAAGAGCTCTTTTCTTTTCATTTAACCAGAAATACGTTGAATCTGAGCTCCTAATGACTGAAGACGAGTATCAATGGATTCAAAACCTCTATCGATTTGAACGATATTATGAATCTCGCTTTGCCCTTCGGCACAGAGAGCCGCAATGATCATTGCCATACCGGCTCGAATGTCCGGGCTTGCCACTCGACTTCCATACAATCGAGAAGGGCCGATAACAACGGCTCGATGCGGGTCACATAAAATGATTTGTGCACCCATAGAAATGATGTTGTCGGTAAAAAACAAACGGGACTCAAACAATTTTTCATGGATTAGGACTGTTCCACGGCATTGGGTCGCTGTTACCAAAGCCACCGAAGTCATATCTGCTGGGAATCCTGGCCAAGGTGCATCGTCTATCTTAGGTGTCGCCCCATGGTAGTCTGGGATGATTTCCATTTTTTGGTCAGGTGGAACAAGAATTCCGCCTTCTACTGGTCTGACCTCGATCCCAAGACGGGAATAGACCAAACGTATCATTCGAATGTCTTCTAGTTGAACGTCGCGAATGAGAACTTCGCCACCTGTAACTGCGGCAAGACTTATGAAGCTTCCCACTTCTAAGTAGTCGGAGCCAATTCGATGTTCGAGTCTTCCATTTGGAGAACTAAGCGATCTGACACCTGTAATAGTTAGAAAGTTTGTTCCTATGCCTTCAATCTGAGCTCCTGCCGCTACTAAAAAACGGCAAAGACCTTGTACATGGGGTTCGGAAGCCGCATTGCGAATGTGAGTTGTTCCTTCCGCAAAAGTAGCCGCCATTACTGCGTTTTCTGTGGCTGTTACGGAGGTTTCATCGAGTAAGATGTCAGCTCCCACCAAACGGTCAGCTTTGATTTCATAGCCGTCTGGGAATACTTCGATCTTTGCCCCCAAAGCCTCCAGTGCCAAAAGATGAGTATCCATTCTTCGGCGCCCAATCTTGTCTCCACCTGGTTTTGGTAAGAAAACTCGACCTGTCCTTGCCAGAATAGGTCCTGCTAAAGTAACGGCTCCTCTGAGTTGAGAACAAAGTTGGTAGGGAAGGGTGGATTGAATTGGTCCCAGTTTTTGAAATAAAAAGGATCCAGGCTCGTTACCCTCCTCAATTTTCACACCAATGGCTTGTAAAACCTCCATCAGTTTTAGAACGTCGCTGATTCTAGGTACGTTTCGCAATAAAACCTCTCCATCCCAGAGTAGCAAAGCTCCCAAAAGTGGAAGAGCTTCGTTTTTGTTGCCTTGGGGAACAATTGTGCCGTGGAGAGGATTTTTACCGATAATTTTAAAGTAGGATGAGCTCACAAGTGAACCCAGCTTGTTGCCACGTCCTACAAGGAAAAGTACTTTATGATTCTACAAGTTTGGATCTTCCCCAAAGTCACTCCGATGGTTTTCTTTTGGGTGTTTTTGATTGCCTTGGGTATGTTTGCATATTTCAAAGTTATGAATTATTTGAATCAGAAGCAACTCAATCCAATGAACCACTGGTTGGAATTGCAAAGATTTGCCTTTGCCCGTAAAGTGAATCAGGCAGAAATGAGTCTTCTGAAAAAATTCTACGATTCATTGTCTGAAGACTTAGCAGAGTTTTACGTTCAACCAGAAAACAGAGGAAAGTTGAGAGGGGCATTGTTTCGCTTTTTTGTGACCGTTGACAGTATGCCTACAGAAAAAGAAGTGAATCTCTTTGATAAGCTTTTTCAGTCAGGTCCTGATTTTCAAAAGGAAATAACTAGTTTGCATGATCTTGTCGTTGGAGAGGTCTGTGCTTTGGAAGCGGATGGGAGAGAGGAGCTAACCTATGTTTTGCAAAAAACGGATGAATATCTCTTGCTTTCCATCAAAGGCCTTTCTAAAGACCTTTTGGAACCAGGAAAAGAAGCAGGTCTTTATGCATTTCGTCCCAGTTCAGGGGGGTATTTGCTGAAGGGAGTCGTCACAAAACAGAACAAAGATGGAATCGTCTTTAAGTTCAATGGAACAATAGAAAAAAAAGGCGAAGCTCATTTGATGCTGACGGCAAATTATTCCCTTTTGATCTCTCCTTGGCCACCAAAAGAAGGATTACAGTCTTTGGAGCTAGATAAAAACAAAGTTTTGCTAAGTGAAGAAAACTTAGACAAACAGATTGAATTGCTTAGAAAAATTGCTAGAGAACAGAAAAAAAATGAATCAAAAGCCTTTGATTTACCGCCTTCAGCAGACAGCTTTTCTGCAATTTCCGAACGGATCTCAGACAGAGCCATTACTTTCGCTTTGCCTGAGAACCTATCGCCTGAAATCTGGAAGATCCAAGATTTATGGACCTGCGAGTTCAGTTTTTTAGATGGGCCTACCTTTTCTATCAAAGGCAAACTATTTCCCGTTAAGCAAAAATCTCATATGTTCCTGTTTCGCTATGTGGATGCGGACGAAAAGATCAGACATGAAATTTATGAAGAGATTAAAAAACGAGGCGGGGTGAGAGAGCTGTTGAACTAAGGCGGACTCAATTCATTCCTGGATCACGAATGTAAATTGTTCACGAAAAGAAAGTGATACAATTATAAAAGTACTGGATCAAACCGCGCGATGACGAGTAGCGATTGATTTAAAGAGGAAAGGACTACCTGCCTAATCTTGTATAGGCTAGAGTGTTAGAATAGGCAAATTTCCTACTTGACAAGTAGGAAATTCAATTCTTACTGAAGAAATGAAAGCTACGATTTCCGAAAAAGGACAAATTACTATCCCCATTCAATTGCGGGAAAAACTGGGTTTGATTCCAGGTCAAATTCTTGATTTTGAAATCAGAGGATCTGAACTTGTCGGAAAAAAAGTAAGAGGCGAGAAACTCGAGAAATCAAAGGGTTATCTAAAAAAAAGAACAAAGCTTACTGTGGATGAATATATAGAAGAAATTAGAGGACGTTAATTGGTTACTGCAGTTGACACCTCGGTTTTACTGGATATTCTATTAGATGATCCAAAGTTTGCCGCTACTTCTTTGAATCTTCTGGAATCAGCTTTGATCGATGGGCGAGTGATTGCCTGTTCCGTGGTTTGGGCAGAACTTCGCCCACTTTTTGAATCAGATATTGAATTGATAGGAAAACTAACCGAAATGTCTGTGGAATACGATGAAATAGGAAGAGAAGCCTCACTAATCGCTGGTCAGATATGGAAAGAGTATAGAAAGAACGGAGGTAAGAAAACTAGGGTTTTAGCTGATTTCTTAATTGGCGCCCAAGCTTTGACAAGAGCGGACCAGCTTCTCACACGTGATCGTGGATATTATAGGACATACTTCAAGAATCTAACAATATTGGGATAATTTTCTGCTATAAAAAAATAGACTGAAACCCGATTCCCCCTCACAACCGCTCGGGGAAGGCACCTTTCTCGGGTGCTTTTGCATTTTCAGGAACTAAAGTTAAATCCACTTTAGGAATCGCTTGTTTGCCGCTAACCTTTGTCCCTAAAGCGCTCCAGGATTCATTGGTAAAAGAAAAAGATAGCACATATTGAAGGTTCGGAAGGAGAGGCAAAGGATAAAAAGGTGTTCCACCATGCAAGAGGACAAAGTTCTTTTTAGGGTGTGCCTTTGCAAGTTTTGCAATCAGTTGAATGTCCTTTTCACCAGACGATTCAAAAACATAGTGTTTGATTTCGTTCCTTGCCAGTTGCTTTTTTAATTGGCTAGCTGGAAAACTTGGTATTCCACCTAATTCCAGTGATTTCTTCAAAGCAGGTTGCTTGCAAAAAGAAACGGATTGTCCCAAATCTACGCCGAGACCTGGCAGGGCTTCAGGGAAGGAACGAATACTATCTAAAGTTATTTCTTTTAAAAAACCATTCTGCCCAGAATACGCTAAATATTGTTCTTCACGTTTTTTCTCACGATTTGCCCAAAATTCCAGAACTAAAGGATTGCTGATTGTGCCAGGTGCAAACAATTCCAATTCCAATTTCTTGAGGATTTGCAAAAACACTGCCTGTTTCAAAAGATCAATTTTAGTTCCATCTTCCTTTGTTTCTGTTAGTTCACCATTCGCATAGGCGTCTTTCAATTGTTCTCTAAATTTCTTTGCTGTTTCTCCCCAGCTTGTCAGAAGCACTATGTTTGCTCCAGCCCGAAGTGCCAAAACACCCGGTTTGTCATTCGCATAGTTTTTGCTAATGGCATTCATTTCCATGGCATCCGTAATGACAATGCCTTGGAATTTTAATTTGGTTCGTAAGATATCGTTTATAAAAATTTTGGAGAGAGTTGCTGGGTACTTTTCGTCTATTTTTGGATAGACGATATGAGCGGTCATAACTGCCTCAGCGCCGTTTTCGATTGCTTTTTTGAAAGGAACCATTTCCAAACTTTCCAGGTCTTCCAGGGTTTTTTGAATGATGGGTAGACCTAAATGGCTGTCTACGTTGGTATCGCCATGGCCTGGAAAGTGTTTTATAACGGGAAGAGCACCGCCAGCTCTTGCCCCTTCTTCGTAGGGAAGGGCTACACTCATCACTCGTTTGGCGTCAGATCCAAAAGACCTAGTGTTAATCACTGGATTGAAGGGATTATTGTTGATATCCAGAATGGGAGCAAACAAAAAATTTATTCCCATCTTTCGTAGGTCGTACGAAGTCATAAAACCAACGGTTCTTCCCCATTCTGGGTTTCCAGTCTGGCCTACAGCCATTGCTCCTGGGTATTCGATGATCCCATCTCGAACTCGAAAGACTCGTCCACCTTCTTGGTCCGTAGAGATTAAAAAAGGTGGTAATCCCAATTGCGAAGCTTCTTTTTGTAAATCGTTTGTAAGGGAGACAATCTCGGGTTTTTTACCCAAATTCTTTCCGAACAAAATGATCCCACCTGGATATGTTTTTCGAATTTCGTCTTTGGCGATTTCATCAACTGTTTTCCCTGGGATGGCAATATGAATGACTTGACCAACTAACTGATCCGGGGTGAGCTGGTTTGTAATTTCCCAAGCCTTTGCTTTTAGAATTCCGAGCCGGTCTTGTGCTCTCAAGTCGCTTGCCAATTGAGATAAACCGATGGCTCCAAAAAGGAAACCAGCAATGAAACAGATACTAGTGAAAAAGCGCAAAATTAAGGAAGAGACCATCTTTAAGACCAGAAAAAGAGCTCTAGGAGGACAAAGCAAGCTCGTATTGGGACATAATTCTGAAAAAGCTATTGCGGTTTCTCTAAAATTTGATACGTTTTCCAGGTATGTTGTTTCGGATTTCGCTACTTACCATCGTACTCGTGTTATCTTCTTGTAAGGAAAAAGGTTCTAGCTCTCCCTCCAAAGAACCAAATGATTCCAAGGCTAGAATTGTTTTTTTTGGTGATTCTCTAACAGCAGGCTACGGGCTCGCAAACGAAGATTTTGCCTGGCCAAATCTTGTGGTCAAAGCTTTGCAAGAGGAAGGTTATCCTCTTCAGATTACCAATGCAGGTTTGTCTGGGGATACAACCAGTGGAGGCTTGGGAAGACTGGAGTGGGTCCTAAGCCAAAAGCCAGACTACTTCGTAATAGAATTAGGTGCGAATGATATGCTTCGGGGTATTGAACCCGATATAACCAAAAAAAATCTAACTCAAATCATCCAAAGGATCCAAAAAACTGAGCCAAATTGTAAAATTCTTTTGGTGGGTATGCTTTCAACACCTAATATGGGGAAAGGATTTCGGAAAAAATTTGATTCAATCTATTCAGATCTAGCAAAAGAGTTTTCTTTGCCCTTAATCCCATTTCTGTTAATCGATGTTTTTGGAGACCGAAGTCTCAATCAAAAAGATGGAATTCACCCAACAGAAGAAGGACACGAAAGAATTGCAAAAACAGTTCTGCCTTACATTAAAAAATTGGTCGAAAAATCAAAATAAGAAGCACCATATGAGCAAAAAGGAAATTGATTGGAAAGGTAATTGGGAAAAAACCAAACAGATTGCTAAGAAGGCAACAGTCACCAGCGGATCTATCCTGAACGGAGCCATTGGAAACCATTTGGAAAATTACCAATGGGGTTTGTCCAGAGAGCTCGCCTTTTACAAAAATGGCGAACTATTTCAATTGACTAAAGAGTCCTTAAAGGCAATTCCTTTGACTCCAAAACTTTGTATCCTTGTCCATGGTTTGGTCAGCGACGAAACTATGTGGAAATGGGCAGAGGGCGATTACGACTATGGATCGTTTCTCTTCAAAGACTTTGGTTTTACTCCCCTTTATTTGCGCTACAACAGTGGAAGGCATATTTCCGAAAATGGCAAAGATTTGAATCAATTGCTTTCTCTGCTTTTGGAACAATCCCCCGTGAAAATCCAAGAAATTATTTTTCTTTCTCATAGCATGGGGGGTTTGGTGACGAGAAGTGCTTGTTACTATGGAGAAAAGTCTAAATCCAAATGGATCGCCTTGACAAAGAAGATTTTTTTCATTGGATCGCCACACCATGGAGCCCCATTGGAAAAACTGGGCAACGTAGTAACGACTGTTTTGGATAAAATTCCAAATCCATTTACATATTTAACAAAAAAGGCAATCAATTTGCGAAGCGATGGGATCAAAGACTTGCGTTATGGTTTCTTAGTCGAAGAGGATTGGAAAGGCAAAGATTTAGATGCGTTTCATATCCATGAGAAAACCTTTGTCCCGCTACTCCCCAAGACTGAGTATTTTGTAATCTCAGGGACGATTTCGGAAAATCCAGACAGCTATTGGTCTCATTTTTTTGGAGATGCCATGGTTGGAAAATGGAGCTCCCAAGGCAAATCAGGAAACGAAAAACACAATCTTCCGTTCTTAGACTCGAATAAGAAAGAGATCCCTGGTGTCAGTCATATAGACCTTATGCACAATAAACAAGTTTACGCAACCATTCAGCAGTGGTTAAATGGTTGAGATGGCTTTGGGCTAGTGTCCGTTTTGTTCGTGTTGCTTTTCTAATTCTTCAAAAAGTTCATTTTGGTCGGAATCAAAAAAGAGTTCAAACCCGACTCGAAGGTAAATATAGTCCACTTCTTTCTCTTCGTCTTCATCCTCATCATCGTCTTCATGTGAATGATCATGGTCGTGGTCATGATCATGATTGTGGAAAGGAGCTAGGTCTTCTAGGGCAAACTCAAAAGCGACAAAAGTGTCCGCATCGGCCTCTTCTAAAAAGCTCTCCACAGCCGCCCATTCCCGAAGCTCTGGCTCCACAGATTCAGATCTGTAAACCTGGATGATATCTTCAAATTCCTCAGTTATATAGTTAAAATCTTTTGATTCGCTATCGATCAAGAATTGAACATGATGACAAGTCGGACCCTGGTCGTTTAAAGGAGATAAAACAACGGATCCGCAAGCAGGGCAGTGGATCAAAGGATCGATCGAGCCCGCTGGCCAAACTACTCGGATATTTTGGATCATGGATCAAAAAACCAGAGCAAAAGAGTTTTGTCATTCTCTTTTCAGGAGAAGACCAGGGGCGATTCAGATTGAATTTGCTATTTTTTCCAGGAACTAACGTAAGTCGTCACATAGGAATCAAAGTTGATCGGCTCTTTCCCAGTGATTTTTTTCACAGAATCTAAGATGGGAGAAGAATTTCCTTCTTTGAGAGACCCCGCTATCATTACTAGAAAATCAGAATAATCGGCAGGAAGTCCAGCTCCGAGAAGACCTTTTTTGAAATCTTCAGGAGAGACATCCACATACCCGATGGTTCTGCCAATTTGTTTTGAAATCTTTTCTGCCACTTGGGTATGTGTTAGTGCTTCCCCGCCTGTCAGAGCAAAAGCTTGATTTTTGAAACTATCAGAAGTTAAAAGCTTCACAGCCACTATTGAAATATCTCTTGCATCAATGAAACTTGTCACTGCATTTCCACCAGGGAAGAAAATCTTATCTGCTTCCATGATTCCTTGGATCCAAAAGGTATGAAAGTTTTGCATAAACCAATTGGGTCTGATGATGTTCCAAGATACTCCTGAGTCTTCTAAAAGAAGCTCGGTTTTACGAAAAGGAGCTTCTGGTGGAGCGTACTCGACTCCCATAGCAGTCATTAGAACAATTTTCTTTAAACCAACTGATTTTCCTTTCTCGATCCAAGGCGATAGAATATCGAACTGATTCGTATGACCAGGAGGTGATAATAGAAATAGTGCCTCTACCTCACTTAAAGCATCCAATCCCTTTTTTGGATCCATTGCATCTGCAAATACCCATCGGAGACCTTTCTTCGATTCACCTTTTTCTGGATTTCTGGTTCCAGCGATGACTTCATGCCCTGCCTCGAGCAAACCATTTACCACATTTTGACCGACTAGTCCTTTTGCACCGTATACGAAAACTTTCATTCAAACTCCTCACTTTTCATTGATTGTATATAATAGTATAGTGCAGACAGAAAGACTTTCAATAGCTAAAAGTCCTTTTTTTATATCCAAACGTATATTTTTATTGCCAAGAATCGAAAAATCGACTAAACTATGCCTATGGATTTTCTTTCCCAGATTCTGAATGAAGCAAATTGGCAAAATCAATTGATTGTTCGAAACAAGCTGTTTGATCCTTGGGGTTACAGATTCCCTTGTGAAAAAAGTGCCGGTTTCCATGTTGTAACACAAGGTATATGTTATGTGAGATATTTGGGAAATGAAATTCGATTAGAGAGAGGGGACATTCTTTTTATCACGAAAGGAATTCATCATGAACTGCTATCCAGCCCTAAGGCAGTAGTCAAAGAAGTCTCTCAAATGAAACTAGATTCCGAAAACGTTTCGCTTCAAAATCTGCCTAGTACAAGTTTTGTCTCTGTTCGTTACGGTATTCCCGAGAAAGCCCAGCACCCATTTTTCTTATCTCTACCAGAAATCATTCATGTTTCAGCTTCAGCTATCGAGTCACATAATCCCATCAACACTACAATAGCCATGATTTCTGGCGAATTAGAAAAAGAAGTTTGTTCTGATTTGATATTGCAACGATTGACGGATATTATGCTATATTTTATGATTCGATTCTGGCTAGAGCGAAATCCAGTTTTGGTGCCTGGTTGGATTTCGGCCCTAAAAGATCCAGATATTTTGAGAGCTCTCGAGCTTTTGCATAAATATCCAGAAAAGTCTTGGACCATCGAATCCTTGGCTAAGAGCATTGGAATCTCTCGTGCAGGAATCGCAGGAAAATTCAAAAATTCGCTCTCCATTCCACCTATGGAGTATTTAGCGAAGATTCGAATGGATCGTGCTCGGGATTTGTTTCAAAAGGAAAAACGCACTTTGGAAGAAGTGGCACTCTCGGTCGGTTATTCTTCTGCCTTTGCTTTTTCGAAGGCATATAAGCGAATGCATGGGCTACCTCCTGTAAAGATTTGGAAACAGGCAATTGAGGTCAGACAATAGAGGGATTTCTACTTGCTCTTCGGTTTTTCCCTAAAATCATGGCATTACTCACAACCTACGCGGGAATAGCTCAGCGGTAGAGCATCTCCTTGCCAAGGAGAGGGTCGCGGGTTCAAGTCCCGTTTCCCGCTAGCGAAGGTGCCTGAGGCACGGTCCCCCATGGAATTTACTGCAAAGAAAAACAACAACGCCACTTGCGATATTACCTTATCCTTCACCTCTTCTGAGGTTGAGTCTGCCTACAAAAAGGCTTATGAAAATGCCAAAGCAAAAGTAAAAGTTCCAGGATTTCGTCCTGGAAAAGCTCCAGCTGCCATGGTAGAAAAAATTCTTGGCGAGTCAGTTATGGACGATGCCGCTAACATAATGCTAAACGATGGCATGGCTGAAATCTTTGATAAGCTAGAACCCAAGCCAATTCGTTACCCACGATTTTCTGTGGAGGCTTTTGATCGTAAGACAGGAGCAAAAGCCAAAGGAACTTACGATACAAAGCCAGAAGTATCTGTTCCAAAATTGAAAAAAATAAAAATCCAAACCCGCAGTTTGAAAATTGAAGAAACCGATATCCAAAAAGAGCTGGAGACCATTCAAAAGTCGATGGCACGCAACTCTTTAAAAGAAGAATCTGAGTTAGTTGAACCAACTGATTTGTGCGATATTTCTTATCGGTTTCGGGTTTTAGAAGAAGAAGATTCTGAATTTCCAAAAGATCCACAAATTGGCAAATTCCAATTGGGAGCTCCCACCAATCCGGTTGGATTTGAATCCAATTTGCTTGGTCTAAAGATTAACGAACCAAAGACTTTTATCTACCAGTATCCAGAGGAATATCCCCAAGCTCCAGAATCCGCTGGTAAAAAATACGAATACGAAATCAACATCCAAGCCATTTACAAAATTTCCTATCCTGCCATTGACGATGATTTTGCTTCGGAATACGATGGGTCTGAAAACCTGAGTCAATTAAAGGACAAAATCCGAAACGCACTTAAAGAGAGCCTCGAACCATTGCTCTACCAAAGAGAGCTAAAAGATGCTTACAAACAGATCTTAGAAGAATCAAAATTCGTAATCCCGCAATCCTTAGTTGAGGAAGAAGGGGAAAACGTTTATCAGAACTTTACAAAAGAGCTGAAAATGCCATCCAAAACCATTTCGGAATATGCAAGTATTTTGGGAAAAACCGTGGAAGAAGTAAGAGAATCGTTCCAAGCGATTGGTCTCACTCGAATCAAGACCTATGTCTTCCGTACCGAAATAGCCGAAAAAGAGAAAATCCTGATTTCCGAAGAAGAAGTTGCGCAAGGGTTTGAAAAAGAAGCAAATCGGCAATCAATTCCGGTTGAATCCTTTCGTTCCGAAGTCAAAAGACAGAGAGCAGAATCTTTCTATCGAGAAAAATTCTTATTTGATAAAGTGGATCGATTCATCCACTCTGAAATCGAGAAAAAATCTCCACAGCCAATCACCGTGGCAGAGATGGATGCTTATCTAAAAGGAGAAGAAACCAAATGACCTTGATGCCATATGTAATTGAACAGACCAGCCGAGGCGAAAGACAGTACGACATTTTTTCCAGACTGCTAAAGGACAGGATCATCTTCCTAGGCTCTGGAATTGACGAGGCCTATGCCAATGTTGTTAGCGCTCAGCTCTTATTTCTGGAAGCGGAAAACCCTGAAAGAGACATCTACCTCTACATCAACAGCCCAGGCGGCTACGTGAGCGCTGGAATGGCAATCTACGACACAATGCAACTCATCAAACCCGATGTCCGCACATTGTGTATAGGGCAAGCTTCCTCTATGGCGGCACTTTTGCTTGCTGGAGGAGCCAAGGGCAAGCGTTCCGCACTTCCCAATTCTAGAATTATGTTACACCAGCCGTTTGGTGGAGCCCAAGGCCAAGCCTCCGATATTGAGATCTCAGCAAAAGAAATCGTTAAGATTAAAGAGAGATTGATCGAAATCTATGGAAGACACACTGGCAGAGAAAAAGACCAGATCCGGAAAGATACAGAAAGAAATCTCTATATGAGTTCCGAAGAAGCCAAAGAATACGGAGTCATAGACAACGTAATCCAAGAACGCAAACAGCTGACAGTCTAGTCTGAGGAGTCTTTTATGACCAAGCGCACGACCAACTCACCTACGGGTGGTAGAGAAAAATTGCATTGCTCTTTTTGCGGAAAAGGGCAAGACGAAGTGCGCAGGTTGGTAGCAGGCCCTGGAGTGTATATCTGCGATGAATGCATATCCTTGTGCAACGAGATCATTGCGGAAGAACCTACTGGTGGCGAAAAAACAGCAACTGTAGGCGAAATTCCAAAACCTACAGAAATCAAAAAAATCTTAGACCAGTATGTGATTGGTCAGTCCCAAGCGAAGAAGGCTCTAGCTGTAGCCGTATACAACCATTACAAGCGAATTTTCCATAACGATCGTAAGGCTGGAGATGTAGAGCTAGAAAAATCAAACATTATGCTCATTGGACCTACAGGTTCAGGAAAGACTCTTCTCGCTCAAACTTTGGCCCGCATTTTAAAAGTTCCCTTTGCTATCGTTGACGCAACGGCTTTGACCGAAGCTGGTTATGTTGGCGAAGATGTAGAAAACATCATTCTAAAACTGATTCAAAACTCTGAAAACGATGTAAAGCGAGCTGAGGTTGGTATCATTTACATAGATGAAATCGATAAAATCTCAAGAAAGTCTGACTCGGCTTCCATCACACGAGATGTGTCGGGCGAAGGCGTTCAGCAAGCCTTACTAAAAATCATAGAAGGCACACTTGCCAACGTTCCACCTCAGGGCGGAAGAAAGCACCCGCACCAAGAGTACATTTCTGTGAATACAAAAAACATTCTCTTTATCTGCGGTGGCGCTTTTGTGGGACTAGATCAAATCATCAAGCAAAGGGTAGGTGTTAAGTCTATCGGATTCCATTCGGGAGAAGCAAGAAACGAACATGGAGACACTATCTTTTTGGATGAAAATGTTGTTCACAACGTAATCCCAGATGATTTGATGAAATTTGGTCTTATCCCTGAATTCATAGGAAGGCTTCCAATCATAGCCACATTAGATGAGTTAACTATTGAATCACTCAAATCTATCTTTACTGAGCCAAAAAATTCCCTTCTGAAACAGTATCAAAAAATGTTTGATATTGAAAACGTAACTTTAAAGTTCACGGAAGAAGCCATTGGCGCAATTGCTGAAACAGCAATCAAAAGAGAAAGTGGGGCAAGGGGACTTCGGGCGATTGTAGAAGACATTATGATGGATCTAATGTTTCAAATCCCTTCGCGCAAAGATGTTTTAGAAGTCATTGTTACAGCGGAGACCGTCCTTAAGAAAGAACAGCCAATCACTATTTTAAAAGGCGATATAGAGAAAATCGCCTAACTATTTTATCTTTTTCGCTTTACGACAATTAAACTTAGGTTCTGGACCGATTTTGGCTTATCGCGTTCAGTTCCTAAAATCTTCATTCGCTTTGCGATAGCTAGTAGCAGATCTTTCGAGGTAGAAACTTCCGTATCTAACAAATAGTCCACAAAGTTTTCCAAAACTTCAAACGGTGAAACTTCAAATTCACTCAAGACCCGATCACTGGCCCAGATAAGGTAATCTCCTACCTGGATGCTATCGGCAATAGAAACTCCCATTTTTTCGCCACTTTGCCAAGATGATTGACCGTTTCCTTCTAGAACCTCAATCCCTCGGTCACTGAATTGGAAAACGGGCATTTCCATGGCATGGTAGAAATGGAGGTGCTCTCGATCCTTGCCAAAACCAAAAATAGAAAGCTTGGTACCTTGTAAGGTCAATGAATGAAGGGATTTTTCGACGTGAGTCATAAGATCGTCTGTAGTGAGGTTTAAGGTCGCCGCCGAACTGATCACACCATGAACAAAAAGTCTTTGCGATGCGGAAATCACATCTGAATCAGGGAAACCAGCAATCAAACCCATAAATCCATCTTTTGAGGGAAGTATGCGAATATAGTCTGATTTTGGATTTCTCAAACTTGATGGATACGCAGAAATGTCCCACCCAGAAACTTTCTTTAATTCCAAATCTGGAATCAACTGACCTAGAAAAGTGGATTCCCTTAGTTCCCAATCGGATTCCTTTTCTTCAGGAATAAACACCGGTTTGATCGGCATTGGGTCTGACTCATAATCAAAATAACTTTGTTCTTTGTACAACAAGCCTAGACCAGCAAAACAGATGAATCCAATACCAGAAGAGCATAAAAAGGCAACCCAGATGCTTAAGGCACGAAGCCCTTTGGAAAGGGAAGCCCCATAAGCCCATTCTTCAAAAAAAAGAATCAGGATAAACATGAGAAAAGAAAAAAGTGCCACTCCAAAGGAAAGTTTGGTTCGAATGGTTAGTTGGTTCATTTGGCTATATCTCCAGATTCTATAAATTTCATTAGGAACGCGGACAATAGAAATAAAAAAGTTAAAGGAAGGAGGAGCATGCACATTGAGAAAACATCGGGACCCGGTGAAAGAACCGCACTGATAACTGCTATAATCAAGATTGCTTCCCGCCATTTTAACAATAAATACTGGGAGGAAACAATGCCTAGCCTGCCCAAAAGTAGCAAAGCAATAGGAAGCTGAAAAGATGCCCCAAAGATTAGGTGGAGATTGAAAAATAAATCATAGTATTCGTCGATTGGCAAAAATGGATCTATGCCTTCCAGTCTCCAAGTCACAAGAAAAATCCGTAAGAAATTCTCAAAAACGGTGAACCAACATAAGGCGATACCAGACCAAAATAAGACTGTAGAAAAAAGAATTACCGCCTTCCCCCATTTTTCTGTCAAGGGATCGACAGCAGGTGCGACAAATCCCCATAGAATGAATAAAAGAATTGGAATGGAGATAAGAACAGCTAACATAAATGCTGTTTTTAAATAGATTAAGACCGGCGCCATGAGCTGAATTTGAAAAAATTTTGCATTTGGTCCTAAAACGTTTCTATAGGGAGCAATGAAAAGTGAATGGATCTCTTCTCCAAAAAAAAGCATAACAACCATAAAAGAAAAAACAACTCCTATAGACCAAATCAATCGAGTCCTGAGCTCTTCGAGGTGTTCGCCGAGAGTCATTACCTTCTCCCTGATTTCGGATTGTTCCGGGGGAGGAAGGGGAGGCAGTTTACTGATTTCTTTGCCCAAGGCTTAGGCTTTTTTCTTTTTCTTTGGAGTTGGAATCTCTTCTACCTGAGAGGAAGGTTTTGGCTCAAAGGATGAGGGGGGTTCTGGATCAGGCTCTCCCATCAAAGACTTTCTGAATTCTTTTATTCCGGAACCCAGGTCTTTTGCCAAAGACGGTAAACGCTTTCCGCCAAAAAAAAGCAAAGCGAGAAACACAATGAGAGCGATTTCCCAGGGTCCTAAATTGAAGAAAGCCAAGGGAACAAATATCGGGGGGAGGGATTGAAACATGTTTTCCTCTTTATTGCATTTTACCAGACTGGGAATCATGAGGCAAGAGAAATGATAGAAATCCCACCATTCCTAGGTGAGAGTTTTCCTGGGTTTCTCTACCTAGTTGAAGCCGAAACGGGACGGATATTGTCGGCAAATTCGCTTTTTCACAAGCTTTTTCCTTTCTTTGCCGTTGGGAAGGAAAATCCCTGGGGATTGGTTTGGGAGGTTCTCGCTTCACAAGAATCAGAGCATTGGAGAGCATTGCGATCTGAATTGGAACAGGGAAAAAATGCAACAAACCAAAGTGATTTTCAGATTACTTTTTACAATCAAACATTTAGGGGAAATGAACAAGTAGTAGCTGAAACCAAAAGTTCTCCAAAGCTTTTCTTTGGAGCATTTCTTGAGATAACTAAAGAACGAGAACAGTCGGAAAACTTAGATTTTCTGTTAAAGGACAAAGAGAAATGCATCGCTCTTGCATCTAAGTTAACGCATGACTTAAACAACTCACTACAACCCATTTTGATTTTTGCTAATCTAGGTAAGTCTTATATAGAAAACCAAAATCGAGAACGCGAGTTAAAAGATACTTTTGACAAAATCCTGCATTCGGGCCTTCTCGCACGCGACCAGCTCCATTCTTACATGAAAAATCTAGAATTTTCTAATGGAGATCCGTCTCCGGAGAAAAAAATAGAACAAGCCATAGAAAATTCGAAAAACATTTGGGATTCAATTCGTAACAAAAAAATTTGGATCGTGGATGATGATCCCTTAACCCTAGAATCAATGTATGAAATGTTAGCCGCTCAGAATGTAATTGCGACTCAATTCAATTCACCATTGAATGCTTTTCTTGCCCTTTCCAAAGAAATACCGGATTTAATTATAACAGATTGGCATATGGAAGAGTTAAATGGACTTGATCTGATTCGAAGAGTTCACCAAAAGAGGAGAAATGTAGCCGCAATTCTCTTTTCAGGAGCAAACTTAGAAATGGAAAAAATAGATTGTCTTGAAATCATACTGAGACAAAAGCCCATCCCAGTATCAGAATTCTATGAGACAGTGCTACTTGCTTTGGGCTATTTTTAATCTCTTTACGGTACTACTTGGGATTCCCGTTACTTTTTCCGTGAATTCTATACTTTCTTTTAAGATAAGTTCTTTGTCACTGGGGCTGTATTTTGACATGAGAACATGAGCTCCGTTTTCCACTTGCACAGCCTTTAAAAGTGGACTTGGTTTCTCCGCTTTTTTTAATTTTTCGAATCCTGAAAGCATCGCTGGAACCGAAGCCGACCGATCTTGTTCCTCTTCAGACTTATAGTAATAGAACATCAGCACGGGATCTTCTACTTTTGAAAACCGATCCTCAGCTAGAAAGTATCGTTTTATATTCATTAAATTTTTAATGGAGGCATAGTATTGATCTCGATACCAAAATTTGTAAGACTCATCGTTTGGATCCTGCTCTTTACTTTTTCGGATTTTTCCCATTACTAAATCTACAAAAGTAGCACCCCAGGTAAAATGATATAGATTTGAAGACGGATCCGCAAAATCATAAAAAGGCGAAGCTAAAATAACGCCCGAAACCAATTCCGGGTGCTTGCTTGCGAGGTAAGTTGAGATGAGTCCACCCATGCTTGTTCCCACTAAGATAACCTTATCGCCGATCAGTTGGGAAGCGAAGAGTGCCTCTTCTGCGGCTTTTAAATACTCCTGAAATGGGGTTCGTAAATGGTCTTCTACAGCTGTTCCATGCCCAGGAAGCCTTAAATAATACGTGTTTGCTTGGAAAGTTGTGGCCAAACGATCCATAATATCTTCGCCTTCCTTCCTGCTGGCTCCAAAACCATGGATATACAAAAAAGCAATTGGGGTTTTGCCTTCTTTGAATTCTACATATCGTTCTTCGTTTTCGGGTCTTGCTTTGAGCGATGCAGACAGCGCAAGTTTTTCCTCGTAAAAGGACTTAAAACTAGAAATGGGAGCCGGAGATGAACTATTGTATTCTGGTTCATCCAAGAGATACGTAGTTGTAAAAAAACTGGTTCCTACAAGTACTAGTGCTGATAACCATTTACCTAGAATGCGCATAAACCCACCTTTCGCTAAGTATGGTATTTTATATTTTTTCTGTTTTCAACTGCTTTTCCAGAATTCTTGCCAAAAGACTAAGGAATCTTTGCCTTGGACAGAAGACCAAGGAGTTTCTTTCCAACTTTGGGTCAGAGGGTACCCTGAAACGAGTTCAACTGCTGTGGCTTACGGAAAAATAAAGAACCATAGAAAGGAATCCATAGAAATCCTGGGTTTTGAAACAGATGAGTTTCAACGCATTGAATGGCATGAAACCCAAATTTTAGACAATCGAGTAAAAATGAAGAAGCAAAGCTTCCCCATTGCAATCGAACCTGGAAATACTTGGGAATTCAAGGCAAATGGAGATCATCTGATGATGATGGAAAGAGTGGGAAAAAGGACGAAAGAAGAATTGAATCTAACAGTAAAAATCAAAAACCTAAACGATGTTCGTATTATTGTTCCGGTACTGGAACCATGAAGTTTTTCAGACTTCTCTTTCTGATTGTTTTTGGATTTCAATGCCAAAAGAACTTAAATCTACTGTCTGAAATTCCTTTGGGCGGAGATTTCTCCTATCCCGATAAAAAAGGAATCAATCGAGATTTGAGTTCATTTCCTGAAAAAACCGTAGTCGTTTTTTTTGGTTATACTCAGTGTCCAGATTTTTGCCCAAACATCCTTAGTCGTTTAAAAAAAGTAACAAGCTCAATTGCAGTTTCAGATCAGCCAAAAATCGTTTTTCTCTCACTAGACCCTGAGCGGGATTCACCTGAAGTCGCAGATAAGTTTGCGAGCTTCTATTCACCAAACGCAGTTGGATATTCTTTTGATAAAAATACCACAGAAAAGATTATGAAGCAATATGCAGTCTATTCAGAAAAAAATCCGGATGGAGTTACTATTGATCACTCTACCTACCTCTATGTCTTAGATAAAAATAGAAAGACTAGGGCGCTACTGAAATCAACAGACAGTGAAGCCCATATACTCTCCGTTTTACAAGAGATGGGTGAGCTAAAGTAGTTTAAGCGGCAATTCCATTTAGCCTTAGTAGCGGTTCTAAATCAGGGTCTTTTCCATAGAATTTTTTAAATAAAACAGCGGCACTTTCAGACCCCCCCTTTTCCAGAATTTCTGTCAGGAAAGTTTCACTCAAGTTTGAATCAAAAATACCCTTATCCACAAAGGAATAAAAGGCATTTGCACTAAAAAGCTCTGCCCATTTGTAAGAGTAGTATCCAGCCGCATAACCGCCAGAAAAAATATGTGAGAAAGTGTTCTGGAACTTGTTAAATCTCGGTGGAACCAAAATGCTAACTTCTGACCGAACCTCATCTAAGATTTTTTGAATCTTTTCTTCAGTAAACGAGTAGTCCTCTGAGTGGATTCTCAAATCAAAAAGGGCAAACTCTATTTGGCGAAGTACACCCATTGCCGATTGGAAATTCTTTGAATTGACCATTCTTTCAATCATTTCGGGAGGAAGGATTTCGCCTGTCTGGTAGTGTTTTGCAAATTCTCTAAGTACTTTGGGCTCATACGCAAAATTTTCTAAGAATTGAGATGGAAATTCAACAGCATCCCATTCTACACCATTCACTCCACTTACAAAAGCCTCTTCCACTCGAGAAAGTAGGTGGTGCAGGGCATGACCCATTTCATGAAAGAAAGTCACAACATCGCTTGGTTTGAGTAAGGAAGGAATATCAGCACTGCTAGTTGGGAAGTTTCCGACTACAAAGGCAACAGGCAGTCGTTCATTGCCCGCTTCGTCTTTAAAATGGGGAAGCCAATTGTTCATCCAAGCCCCTCCCTTCTTTTCGGTTCTAGCTTCTAAATCAAGGTAAAGCCTAGCCTGCGGTTTTCCTTTGACCCAAAGGTCAAAAACTCGAACCTTTTCGTTCCAGACTTTTGATTCTGTTTCTCGAAACTCGATTCCAAACAATTTTTCGTAAAATTGAAAACTTCCCCTAACAACTTGATTTGCTTCAAAATAAGGGCGATATGCCTCTTCTTCAAAGTCGCATTTGACTTTTTTCCACTTTTCCGAGTAGTAAAACAGATCATAAGGTTCAAGGGATTCTAGACCAAGTCCTCGAGCGAATTCTCTTAGTTCGTTCAATTCTTTTTCAGCGGCTGGCTTTGCAAGACGGGCAAGATTGCGAAGAAATCCCGTAACCTCCGAAGTCGATGAAGCCATTTTGGAAGCAAGGCTAACTTCTGCATAATTTTGAAAACCTAAGAGAATAGCTTCTTCTTTGCGCAACTTCAAAATTTCTTCGATTAATGTTCCATTTTCTGGGGCTCGCGAAACATATGCCGTGTAAAGTTCCTTTCTCTTTTCTCGATTGTCGGCATAGGTCATAAAGGCAATATAGCTTGGGAATTGGAGCGAGATATGATATTTCTCGTCTTCTTTTTTAGCCGCCTTTTTTTCGTTTTGAGGCAATCCCTGAACTTCTGACTCATCTAAAACCAATGAATACGAGTTTGTTGCCTTTAATACGTTCTGGGAAAATTGGTGACTTAGAGAACTTAAAGATTTTCTAATATCTTTGAGTTTTTCTTTTTTTTCTGGTTCAAGACCCACGCCCGAAAGTTTAAAATCTCTAATTTCATAGGCTAAGACTTGCGACTGCTCTTTTGTTAGATTGTTAGAGTCGGCCTTCAATTCTAGATAGGCTTTGAAGATTTCTTCATTTTGTCCTAAGTCTGTATAGTATTCTGAAATCAAAGGCAATAGTCTTCCAAAGGTATCGCTAGTCTCGTTTGAGTTGCAAACGCTGTCTAAGTGAGAAAGTTCAGTAATTAGAAATGATAGCTCGGTGTGGATGGTTTGGTAGGGCTTGAGAAAGTTTAGGGCTGATTTTGTTCCCTGAGCTAGAAGAGCTTTCATCATCTTTTTGTTTTCTTCCATTTTGGAAAGAATTGCCTTTTCCTTTTGGGCTAGTTCTCCCGTTGCAAAGTTTGGAAACATAATTTCTCCTCTTAGTCCCTTTTCTTCTGTCTATATGGACAGGTTACAAGAAACTGTTTGAAACAAAATCCAGAAAAAATCATTTTTTACGATGGGGAGTGCTTACTCTGCGAAGGTTCAGTTCTTTGGATTCAAAAAAGAAGCGAGAACCTTCATTTCGCCTTACTTTCGGGAGTTACGGCAAAAGAATTAGGACTCGTGAATGACGGCAGTCCAGGTTCCGTTATCTACTGGAACGGAGAGAAGATTTATTCAAAGTCCAGGGCCGTTCTTGAAATCAGCCGCGAGTTAAAAGCCCCTTGGAGATTCATTTATATTGGTCTTCTTTGCCCAGCTTTCCTGCGAGATTCTGTTTATGATTTTGTCGCTAAACACAGATTTAGTTGGTTTGGCAAAAAAGATTTTTGTAGCGTTGGTGCAAATCTAAATCCCAAGCGGTCTTTACCTTGAAGATTCAAAAGCTTGGAGATCTATCGTCCTATTTCGATCATACAAAAAGATTCTTTGCGGGTTTCCGACTTTTTGCCAATGACTTGGAATCAAAAACATTTGTTTACTGCTTATTATGACCAATGACTTATCCGTTAGGTTTTGAATTTCTTCCCAGGTATGGATTTTGGACCATTTTAAATGGCTATATACAGCAAGGCTTGGAATCGCAAAGTCCTCGATATGGTGGGCAACCCGTCCCACTTGAAACGTGGAATTCAATTCTTGGGCTAAATTGTAGGTGTCTTTTCTCAAGGGTTCAATGTAAAAGGTAACAAACATAAGCAATGCGATCTGAAAAACAAAAGCTGTATTCACCAAAAGAGTCGGGATTTGTACGACTTCCAACTTTTTTGCCAATAGGATTGCAATGATGGGATAAGCGGCTAGAGTATAGGATGGCAATTTACTGGAAAGTGGTTCATAAAAAAACCATCCAAAAATTAGTCCAAAAAACAATAGTTTAGTATCCTTCTTTTGGAGATTCCTTTGGAATAGTTCCGTAAACTCTCGTTTGAATGATGAGAGTAGCTCCTTCCCTTTTTTTAGAAAATAGTATGACCAGGGGAAGAAACCCACGAAAAATAGCACCAAATAGGTTCCAGGGGGACCAGATTGACCAAATACTGGGTTTGTGGCTCTCCTAAAAATGTACCAATCCAAGAGCCATTTTATGAATTCCCCGTTGGACTGAATCCATGCTAGCCGCCCCCAAATAAGTAAAGGTAATAAAGAAAACCAACCCCAAAACCAAGGTTGCAATGAAATCGTCAGAAATCGATGCTCAGGTCGAAGGAGGCAGAGAATAAGAATTCCACCTAAGAAAATCAAGATGGGTGGGCCTTTAACCAAAACACCTATCCCTAAAGCGAAGTAAAAGACTAGTTTCCATGAAAGTGACTCCGGGGTTCTATACAGTTTTACTAAAGAATAAAAACCGAGCATTTGAAAAAAAGTGAGAGTGCCATCTACTAAGGCAATTTTTCCAGTTAGGGGAAAGTAGAAGGAAGTAGAAAGTATCAATATTGAAAGATAGGCAACCCGATCTTGGAAAAAATGTTTTGCAATCAGAAATGTTAAAAGAAAAGACCCTAGGGTTGCAAATACAGTTGGTAAACGAAAAGCAAACTCTGAGTATCCGAAGATTTTTAAGCTTATTGCGCCTGTCCAAAAATGAAAAGGTGTTTTGCGATGTGGTTCAGAAAAGGGGAAACTTGGAACAATCCAGTTTCCTGATTCTAACATTTCCTGAGAGAACCCAAAATAGGCGGCTTCGTCTTGGTCGTACAAACTGACCCAGTTTCCAAAGGCGCAAAAAAATAAAATATATACAAAGATCAGAAAACTCTTATTTTTAAGAATTTCCCTCGCAAAAGCAAATTGGTTCATACATAGAGAGTTTGCCTGCTTTTCCTCTCATTTTTATTGCAATTTCTTAACAAAGTTGTAATTGATTCGAATTCTAGTCGGTTAGAATGGAACCATTGTGGAGGGAAAAAAGTTTAAAATTCTCAAGTTTATCTTATTCCCTATTTTTCTTGTCCTAATTGTTTACCAAACTACAGTCATCCTCCTCTTCAGAGCTGAAATTCGAAAAGAATTTATCCCTTTTTCGGGGGCAGAGGTTTTTAATCCCTACCAAGAGAACCCGAAAGAAATGCTGGGAAAGAAGGCCGCTTTGCACATTCATTCTGATAATGTTTGGTATACCCCTGAGAGGCATTCTGTAGAGGATATTGAGGCACTTTATAAAAGGGAAGGGTTTCATTTTCTCACATTCTCTGATTATGGAAAAATCACAAAACCCAACAGTTTTCCTGAAATTTCAAACTACGAATGGGGCATGAATGTTAAAAAGCGGCATGTAAATGTCTTAGGAGCAAGCTCCACTTTCCCAGATTTGTTTCCATTTTATGCATCTCGGGAAAACATTGAATGGTCACTCCAAAAAATGCAAAGAGGAAAGGCATTTGTCACTTTAAATCATCCCTCATTGTATAAGTCATTCGTAAAAGAAGATGTACAATGGTTTAAGAGCTATGATGCCATAGAAGTATTTAGTCCATTTGGTGACAACGCTCGGATATTGGATTTCCTACTTAGTAAGGGCATACCTGTTAAATGTATGTCCTCAGATGATCTGCACTACTTTGCTGAAAACGAGATTCGAAACTTGAAACAGAGCAAACTGAAGAACCTATTTCAGATATTCACTGGAATTCGAAATCGAAAGGGAGCTCATGTTTTTCGAAGATATGTGCTAGTATCTGATTTGATCAGTAATTCAGAGGAATTGGTTCAAGATTTGAAAAAAGGAAATTACTTTTGTGTAAAAAAACACTTTGCTGAGGCTCCAGATCCCGCCTTTCCTAGTTTAGCTTGGAATCCTAAATCGCAAAAGCTTGTGTTTCAATCCAAAGAACGAGTTCTTGAGATCAAATGGATAGGCTCCCAAGGCAAGATATTGAAAATAGATCCTGATACCCAACAATCAGAGTTGGAGTTTCCGACTGACGAACCTTATGTTCGAGTTGAAGTGTCAGGTCTTTTCGGAGAGTTGATCTCGAACGCTATATACCGAAAAAAGTAACGACCTATTCCGTTATAGTATCTAAAATCTCAAACTTCAATTCTAAGACTTGGGTGTCTGCTCCGAGAAAACCAGTAGTGGCAACGGTCTGAAGCGACTTAGCCGAGCCCAAAGCTAGAGGACTTAATCGATAAAAGCCTTTGTTGTCAGAGTTTTTCAAATCCATTTGGTTCCAAGGGACTTTGGAAGTAAAGATTCGCACTTTTTCTTTGCCAGAGTTATATGTTAAAGAGAGATCATTGGTTTTGCCTGGGATAGTAATCTTTTCTCCCTTTCGAATGTAATTCTTAGTTTGGACAGAATTGGGGAAAAGCAATTTTGGTTCAGCGGAATTATCGTTCTCTTGGATTGAAATCACATAAACGTAACTGTCTTCTTTTGCTTCTAAATCAAAGCTAACGTTCTGACCCGACTTGTATTTCTCTTTCAATGAAGTGACTGTAACTGGGCTCTCTGTGCCGGATGGAAAAGTGGAAAGAGCAAGGTATAAATTTCGTTTATCTAAATAAGCAAAAAAATCATATAACAAAGTTTTCGCGAGAGATTCAGGGAGCTGGTTTTGGTACTCGATGGTTTCCTTTCGTACGTCAATCGAAGTGACTTGCAAAGATGCTCCAAGGGTTTTGATTAAAACAATTTTATCGACAGCAAACTGAGAGTTTAACCACAGCTTTGTTTTTTCATCAGGGGTTCCCAATTCTTGGAAGGTTGGTAAAAAACCCAGTTCCCATTTTTCTTGGATCGCGTTCTCAGCTTTTTTTGATTCTCTCAAATGAGTTCTGATTTGATGCAGATAATCTAAGCTCGCCTGACGGTTATCAATCGTATAAAAGGCAATTTTATACAGAGGTGGATTGGAATCAGGGAGAGCCCAAACCAGACCAGAGAGGGAAAGCAAAAGAATGGCAAATATGGAGTAGATTTTTTTCAAAGTTTAGGCCTTTTCTTCTTCATTTGTTCCATCAGATTGGAATTTTTCAAGTATTGTTCTTTCATAATTTCGTAATTTTCTTCTTTAAATTCTTGAAAATCGGCAAAAATCTCCATCTTGGTCTTGGCATATTCACTCAAAATTTCTTTGATAGCCTCTTTTCCGTTAATGCGAACCTGTTCATTGGCTTCCACAAGAACTTCTTTGGTTTTTGGGCTGGAATCCACAGATACAGCCACAATGCCTTCATTCACATAGACCCCGTCTTCTAGATCTAGATCATCATTGGGTTTGCCTTCAAAGTTGGGCAAACTGACTAAAAATTCGGTTCCTCGGACACCGGCAACATAGCTTGAGCTAACTATATTCAAATCGGGATCTTCGGGTTTTGCTTTGTTTGCTTTTGTAAAAATCTTTCCCGATGTAATTCTAATGACTGAACCATTGTTTTTTCCCGAAAGAATTTCTTCCATTTTTACTGAGCTGAATTTCGACAATCGGATGCTTGCTTTCCCAGCAATTGAAATCTCGCAAGTTCCGTCTAAGGCAATGATTTGATCGCCTTTTTTAAGTAACATATACAAAGCCGCTTTTTTCCGAGTTTTCTGCTTTGAAACTGACTCAGCAAAAACCTCTCCCTGAATAAATGTCACTACTGCCAGTTCTTCTGCATACAATCTGTTCACAGACAGCGACAGAAAAAGCCCTAAAACCAAGACAGATATCTTTGTCATAATCCCAAAGAGAACCAGTTCCCTTTGGCCCTTTCAACTACAATTTAGCGAAAAAACCAGACCAGCGTTTTCTTTGCCTAAACCAAGAAAGGAGTAAAATACATTGAAAAAGCAAAAAATGGTCATCATAGGGTTCTTTGCCCCTTTTTTCTTATTATCTATCAATCTTAGAGTTTTTTCATCGCCTAATTTAAGCCCTATTCCTGGGTTAGATTCCATAGAAGAGAACCAGTGGCGAATGGAAATCCAAAGTATTGAAGAAAAAAAAGAAGAGTTAGAAGAGCAATATTCAATTGAGCAGAGCATTTCTCCATACTCTTCGTCGGAAGAAGCAGGGGGCATAGATCCCTCGTTCTATGATCAGGCCATTCTTTCTTTAGAAACTAGCAGGGTGGAATGGATTGAACGGTTCAAAGTTGCAAAGAAAAGCTGGGATGATTCTTTTACTGAGATTGAACGCCTAGAGCAAATAGTCCGGGACGACCTCCTTGATGAGATGGATGGGTTCTTGACTTTTTTAAGAACTCAATCTTTTTCACAATCCATCATTTCCGAATTTCTCGCATTCAAATCGCGGATGGAATCCTTAATAGATGCAGAGTCTCAGTTCGGTAGCATAGCACAAGAAATCGCCAACTACCTAAATAGCCAAGCATCCTTATTGGGCACCCAAGTAGAAGCCTTTCGGACTCAAATTTTTAGAAACACGAGCCACAGTGAAACAATAATAAATACAGACTCTAACTACTTTTCTGACTTTCTCAATGCTCTGAAACGGTTTGTTATTGAAGGGAATAGTTCGGATGCGGCTTCTCATTTAACAAGTAATTTAAATCTTCGGATCATAGGTCTGAATGAGAATTTAGTTATAAACTCAATCCAAACAGGAAGTTTGAGTGCTTCCACTCCAGATCATTTAAGGCAAACTCAGTGGAATCAAGACCATTTCAATCCATTTGTAGAATTGGGTGGAAGCTTCGCTGAACAAGGAGATTCGTTTCGGTTTTACAAAAGAAATGATTGGCTCGTTTGGGGAGTGATTGTTCTTCCTGTACAGACTACCCTGTCCGAAGCTAATTTACATGTCCATGTGGACCTAACTTTAAAAGATAAAATCGCTGAACAAAACGCCGGAATTTTTGAATCCTACCGTATTCAAGTTTCAGCAGAAGCTCAAAAATGGCAGAACGAAAGATTGCATAATGCTAGAACTTGGGATGAAAGAAAATTAAAAATTATCCAGGAAAAAACAGATTTAGAAACAAGGAAGGTCGAAATAGAAAAATCTACAGCAAATCAATTCAGAGAAAGGAAGATCGCATTAGAGAAAGCCAAAGAGGAAAATTCATACCAAGCGGTTATGTCTGTATTAGAAGACAGATCTTTAGAAAGCTCTTCTGAAATCCAAGGATTTTTTCGTGCCACCGACAACTATAACCAAACTTCTACGACCGAATTGGCACAGTTTCATAGCCAACAAGCCACTGTCTGGGATGGTTTGACTCGAATCGCAACAATCCAAGAAATGGAAAACCAAACAGTGCAAAACGAAAAAGACTCAATCGCAGAATACATAAAGTCTTTGCAAGAATCCAGAGAATTCAAGCCAGATACGGCACTAGCGATACTAAATAAATTTCAAAAAGATGGAGAGTGTCTGGATTCAAGAGGAAGAATTAAGGAGTCTTGTAAAGCCGAGTACGAGGCAAATACAAACAAAACATATTCTAGCGTTGAACTATCAAATGGAAAGATTATAGTCTCAAAGAACATACATTCCGGCGAATCTAAGTTTAACGGAGGTGATGCAACACAGTATAGCAACTATGAAGCTGGAAAGACCAGAGCTTACTTTGAACTAGAATTGCCCAGCCAAACCAAGAGGGTTGATTTTACGAAAAATGAAAGCAATTCTCTTTTTTCCGCACTTTCCGGGACAGAACTCTCTTCCGTTTGGTCACAATTCGGAAAAAACCAAAGCAAATTCGCAAACAGCCTTTACCAGATGGAATCGTCCCAGGCATGGTCTAGTGCTTTGAGAAACCTCAATGAAAGAGATAGTTATGCTTACAATGTCTTCCAAAGAAAAACCGAAGAGGCTATAGAGATTCAGACTGTTATCAACCAACTCATTGAACATTTGTACAAAGGCGGAAGCTTCAAGGCTTTCACTCAAAATTTCAAAGAGCAAAAGATCATTGAAAGAGCAACACAAGACTTGGCGCAATCTTCTGGTCTATCAAAGGATTTCATATCTTCTGTTTTAAACGGAATGGCAAATGAAAGAGCAAAGAAAATCGCCGAACGCAAGTCAAAAGACAGGCAAATGCTACTGGCGGGTGCTGGTGCCTTGACTGCCCTTGTTTCAATCATCCCGGGCGTTAACCTTGGAGCGGTTGCTTGGTATGCTGGTTTGGTGGCTGGAACTGCAGGAGGAATAGATCAAGTTGCAAATGGGGGAAAATTCAGTACAAAATTCCACAAAGGAGCTTTAGCTCTGAACAACCATTTAAGCGGGGCCGATTTACAGGCGGATCTAAAAAGGGCGGATTTTGGAGGTCAGATGCGGGCAATCGTGGAAAACGAAATGATGCGAGGAGCGGCTTTTGAACTCAGTCAGACGACCGGTTTGTCAGCCAAGGATTTGGAAGTTCTCATGCGAGGAGTCATAAGCGAAAAAGAGAGAAAAAAACAGAAAGAAAAGGAAAAAGTCCAAAAAGGAATCCAAGCGGCTCAAATGGGATTGTATGTGGGTAGCATGATTTTGGCTCCTGGATTGGCGCCTAGTCTTCAGAACTTTATGCCTACACTGCAAAACATAGCAAATATGAGTATGACAGCTGTCGACTATGCTCGAATGGCGAGTCTGGCTCTTTCAACAGCATCTGGTTATGTGAATGGAGGAGCCAAAGGAGCCTTGGGAGCTATGGCTTCCAGTGTTAGTTTGCCGATTCCAAAAGTTGGAAGCATTCTTCCCAACATCCAATGGGATCCGACTAAAAAAACATGGAATGCTGGCTTTCAAGTTGCTTTAGCTAATTCCAATGGGCTTCGGTTCGGAACAGATGGACGAGGATCAGCATCCTTTGAAAAAGATTTTCTCCCTTCAGGAGGGGGAAGTCCTATCAGCCTAAATCTCCAAGCCGGCAGAAATTATAGCATTGGACTCAACCGTTCATTTGGCGGAGGCAATTCGATGGGCATACAATTTGGAAATCACGGACTACAATTTCAAGGTGAATTCTCTCCCGATGCTAACAACTTTGTTGGATTTCAAATGGGATTGAATGGAAATACAAATCTCTCTCTCGGACAAGACGATATTGAATTCTTTCAAATGCAGGGAAATCTTTTTGATAAGAAATTTCAGGGCGGACTGGCAACGGATCTGGGAGAACAGCTTAGGAATCTCGCCTTTCGACGAACGGATGCTACCGACTTTGATGCGTGGAAAGACAAGAGATCATCAGATGTAATCCGAGAAGCAAAGACTGATTCTGGGCTACCATTTGGAGCCATTTCCTCCGTCTCTTTTGGATTACTTTCTTTGGCAGGGGGTGCAAGACTTTTACAAAACCAAAGCAAAGTTTCAGAATCTAAGGTGAATCCAACATCTCCCCAGAAAGCCCAAGTCTCCACCAAGATAGAAGCCATTCAGAATTTGCAGAAAAATGGAAAGCTAACGGCGGAGAATGTAAAGAATATAAACTCCAAGATCAAAGAACTCTCAGCAAAAGACATTTCCGAATGGAGAAGAGTGACTGCGGCTTCCCAAACTCCTTTGAAAAAGTTATCTCTTCGGACTGATATCAATCCGGTTCAGATGAAAGTGAAATCAAAACCAGAAATGGTAGTTTTTGCAAATGACAAACAAACGCAAGATGCCATTTCCAGATTTGCAAGTGCAATCGCAAACACCGAACCAAAGCTAGATATCATTCATCTTGAATCCCATGAGCAACAAAAACTAGATACCCTAAACAAACAGAAAAAAAACTTAGAATTAGAAAGGGAATTGGCTTGGTCAAAAATGCAAAACACCTTTGTTGATTCGCCCAAGGACAATCCTGCGTCTGTTGTGTCCAGCAAACCCAACCAGGCAATTTCACTCTCTCCAGACCAAAAAAGGATCATTCGAGAAGACAATGCCTTTCAAAAAGAAACCGCTTCAAAAATCAAAGCAATCGACAGAGAAGTTTCGAAACTCATCAACCTGGAGCTAAAAAGACGAGATGAAATTAAGGGAATTGCAATTCTGAACGAAATTCATTCCGATCCAGAATTGCAGAAATCCTTGGATCCGAAAGTCAAAGCAAACTTAGAATCATACATTCGAGCCGAACAAAAATACAGAACGCTAAAGAATGATCCGGAACCAAATGCCAAGGAAATAACGGACGCTCAAAAAAGACTAGACCAAGCAAGACAGGCTATCGAACCCAATATCAAATCAGTTCTTAAAATTTCCGATGAGTTGAATGCGAAAGGTGGAAAACTAGATACTGTCATTCGAGACGTTAAGGCATTGACCGAAAAAGACACATTCGTTAGAGTTCAGCCTGCTGAAGAAAAAACAATTTCGATTCCAGTTTATCAGAACAAGGATACAGGGGAGATCCAGATTGGAGCTGGACTTATCACCCAAGATTTTGTGGAAGCTGGTTTGGAACACAACCAAGGAGAAAGATCAGAAGGATTAGAAAAAGCGAAAGAAATTGCTAGGTCATTGGATTTACCTGAACCGCAAGGGCTTAAGATAAAAAACAACTGGTGCGTCGCCTTTTCTTGTTGGACGACTCTTCGGAGAGAGCTGGGACCCGCTGTTGTTCCTGAATTCAAAGACTTTGTTAAATCAATGACAGACTGTGGTTACCTCAACAAGGAAACAATGTATTTTGAAAACACTGAAAGTGCCATGAACCACTATGCCTCTTCAGAAAATTTGAACTATAGAAGGCAGGCTCTACCTGAAAATAGAAACGAAAGCTATTCTATGCTCGCTGAAAAGTTGAGATCTTTGGATTCCAATAGTGTAACCCTTCGAGTCAAGGATGATCGAAAAGAAGGCTCCCACCAAGGTCATACAATTTCTTTGGTTCGAAATGAAGACCAGAAGACCTGGACGGTCATCGACACAGCTAACAAGGAATTGAATGGGACAAAATTCGATCCAGCAAAATGGCAAGACTCCCTTTTGGGAAATCCATCGAATAGTCCGTACAAAGATCATAGCCCGTACCGCGTGGATTTTTTGCAAAAGGCTTCTTAATCGCAAAGTATTAAGGATCTGGAAGATCAATGCCTAATTTTTTTTCCAGATCTTTGATGCGTTTGATCCACTTGTTTAGAACTACTATGTTTTTAATGTTGACTCGGTATTTTTGAAAATCCACAAAATTCAATCCCAAATCCCATCCCACATATACATCTTTCTTTTTGGGTGAATTGCGCAAGGCACTTCCCCCAGCTAAGATTGTTCCTTCTTCCATTTCAATATGGTCGCTCACACAACACGCCCCACCTATCAAAACATTGTCACCTAACTTGACACTTCCGGCAAGCCCAGACTGACCAGCCACAATGACATTTTTCCCGACTTGGCAGTTGTGAGCAATTTGCACTTGATTGTCGAATTTACTGCCATCTCCAATGACCGTGTCATTCAGTGCCCCTCTATCAATGCAAGAGTTGGATCCTACTTCTACATCATCGCCAATGATAACTTTTCCGATTTGCGGGATTTTATTGTGAATTCCGTTCGCAAAAACAAAACCAAATCCTTCTGCTCCAATCGTTGCATTTCCATAGGTTCTAAATCGTTTTCCTATTCTACAATCTGAGTAAATTACCGAATTTCGTCCTATCCTTGCCCCTTCACCAAGGCGAACATTCTCTGCGATTTTCACTCCATCTTCGAGTATGCTTTTATCGCCAATCTCAGTGCCTGCTCCTATACAGACAAAATGACCAACTTGCACATTTTTTCCAAGCTTAGCTGTGGGATGGATCTGTGCCGTAGGCGAAATGGAAGAAATAGCCTCTGGTTCAGGATGAAGAATTCTAAGGGCAAGGGACAGACCCAATTCCGCAATCGGAACGATCAGGAGGATTTTATCTGGAAAACTGCCAGCTAGTTCCTCATTTACCAAAAGGACTTTGGCCAGGGTAATTTTAGCATCCTTGACGTAAGCTTTCGATGCAACAAAGGACATAAAGGAATCCCCCGAACCCGATAAAGACTGTATCGATTCAATGAATATTGTTTCAGGAGATTCGGTTCCCACAATGCGTGACCCTGGGATTCCAGATTGGATTTGAGAAAGTGATATGCCATTATTCATGCAGAAATTCAAAAAGTGACAGGGAGAAAAATCAAGTACAAATTTTTGAGAATCATTCTCAAAAAGGATTCATTTCGATAGCACCACAAGAAATTCCAAGTTACGGACGTTATAGTAATATATCTCTTGCCGATTTTCCCTTTTTTTGCTCTTTAAGTTCCTTACTGGCTTGCAATTTATGGGATTGCCTCTTAGCCTGTCCCAGACAGCGTTATCAAGTTCAGGAATTTCAGGAATGAACATAAAAATACTCAAGATCTCTGTACCGATCGTAGCGATTGCCGCGCTCGCGTACCTCATTTTCTCCCCTAGTCGTTACGTTGGTTATTCTCCGGATCAACCCATCCCGTTTAACCATAAGATCCATGCTGGGGACAACAAGATCGATTGTAAGTACTGCCATACTGGAGTTGAAACTTCGGCTCATGCAACAGTACCTCCTAGCTCAACTTGTATGAATTGCCACAATGCTCTGAACATTGCCGGAAAGCAGGAGCATGTTCAGTGGTTAGTGAAACAATACCAAAGCAACACGCCTGTTTCGTGGATTAAAATCCATGACCAACCAGACTTTGTTTACTTCAACCATTCGCGTCACATCCAAAGGGGTGTAGACTGTTCTACCTGTCATGGAAACATAGCTGAAGCAGTAAAGGTAAAACAAGAGAAATCCCTCAACATGGGTTTTTGCGTAGATTGCCATCGCGAAAACAACGCACCGAACGACTGTTCAACTTGCCATAGATAAAACGGAGCCCGTACATAATGAAAGACGAAACATTCCAAAAAGAAAAGAAAGCACATTGGCAGTCTTACGAGCTTAGAGGCACGCAAGAAGAACGCCAACTTCAAAAACAAGAATTCTTCACTTCTCCTGATCCTTTGATTGCCCGCATTAAGAAAGGGGACTTTGACAGAAAGACCTTCTTAAAGTTCATGGGAGCTTCCGTTGTTATGACTTCTGTTGGATGTATCCAAAAACCAGCAGAAAAGATCGTTCCGTACGTATCTTTGAGCTTTACAGACGCAGAAGGCAAAAACCCCGAACAATACGATTTCGTTAAGCATGGTCATTCTTACCACTATGCATCGGTTTGTGGGGGTTGTAGCGCTGGTTGTGGGGTAGTAGTCAAGGCTCGAGACGGAAGACCTCTCAAGCTAGAAGGTAACCCAAGCCACCCAATCTCAGGCGGAGCACTTTGTGCTTCGGGACAAGCATCTCTCTTCGATCTTTATGATTCCGATCGTGCAAAGGAACCATTTCAAATCATCAAAGGTGTTCCAAAATCTTCTGATTGGTTTGTTCTAGATAAAGACGTTCAAAAGGAACTGAAAGCCAATGCTGGCAAAACTGTTGTGGTCACAAAACCATTGCAGTCTTCTACAACCAAAGACCTAGTTTCTGATTTCTTGAAATCAGTGGGTGGCGGAAAGCATATCGAAGTAGCTTTTGCGGGTTCTGAAGACGCAATTGCTCTTGCGGCCGAAGCTTCTTTTGGTAAAGCAATCGTTCCTAACTTTCATTTTGATAAAGCCCGAGTCATCGTATCTATCGATTGCGATTTCATGGGAACTTTCCTTTCTCCGGTTCAGTTTCAAAAGGACTTCGCAAAACGTCGTGACCTGACCAAAGGCGGTAAGTCTTTGAATCTATTCGTAGCGGCAGAAACGCATCCTACAATGACAGGATCCAACGCAGACCAAAGAGTTCCGATTAAGCCAGGTGACCAAAGAAAGTTCGCTCTAGCCTTAGCAAAGGCATTGAGTGATCTAGGGGTTGGTGGCGCAGTCGGTGTTTCGGGATTGGATCTAGACAAAACTATCGCAGAACTCGGCATTTCTAAAGACACAATTCTTAAAACGGCAAAGGCTCTAGCAGGTGCACGAGGGGAATCTCTCGTTGTGGCTGGAGGTACATCAGCTGAAACCGAAGACGCAATAGATCTCCAAATCGCTGTCAACATGTTGAATAGCATGCTTGGTAACGACGGAAAAACAATCGATCCTACCAATGTTTTGCGTGATGGAAAAACCAACTATGCATCCAACGCAAAAGATCTCGCTCGTGATCTTTCGGAAGGTAAAGTCGGAGTTCTCATTGTTTACGGAGTTAATTTTGCTTATTCCGATCCAAATGGGGATTGGGGCAAACTTCTTCATAATGCGGCCAGTGTAGTATCTATGTCTGATCGAGTTGATGAAACTGCACTAATTTCAAACTGGTTAGCTCCTGTTTCCCACCCTCTTGAATCTTGGGGCGACAGTGAGCCAGTGCAAGGTGTTGTTGCAATCCAACAGCCAACCATTCGACCTTTGTTCAGCTCTCGTTCTTTTGAGGACGCTTTGATAGCTTGGGCAGGTGGTTCGCTCTCTGGTGGCAAATCCTTCTACGAAATTCTCCAAAGCAAGTACTCCAAAAAAACAAATTGGGAAGACTTGCTTCGAAACGGAATCCTCTCCTCTGGAAACATAAAATCAGACAAAGGCGGACGATCTTTCCGCGGAAACATCGCTCCATTGAACGCAACTAGCTCTGGTTTAACAGTTTCACTTTATACTTCATCTGCTATTGGGGATGGAGAGAGAGCAAACAACTCACAATTGCAAGAACTACCAGACCCAGTTTCAAAAGTAACTTGGGACAACTACGTAGCTATCAGTCCACAGTACGCACGTTCTGCTGGGTTGAAATTGAACGACGTAGTGGTTGTTTCAGTGAACGGAAAAGAATTAGAGCTTCCTGTTTTAGTTCAACCAGGTCTTCACCCAGAAGCTGTTGGAATCGCTATCGGTTACGGTCGAACAGCTGTTGGTGGAATCGGAAACAACGTCGGTAAAAACGCTTCTCTTCTGACTAAGAAAACAGGGACACTCACTGCATATTCTGGATTTCCGATTAAGATCACTCCTACTGGAAAGAAATACAAATTAGCTACAACCCAAGACCACCATATGATGACTCCTGGTGTTTTGATGGGTAAAGAATGGAAAGAAAGACCTCTAATTATCTCTGCAAAACTGCAGGATTATGCGGCGAACCCTTCGGCAAACATCCCAGAACCAGAAATCCCAAAAATTCTTATCGATGGTAAGTTGGTTCGTTCTAAAGGAGCAAATCCTCCGGCAGATGTAGAAGGTTCGGAGTTCCAATACCCAGGTTACAAATGGGGAATGGCAGTTGACCTAACCCAGTGCACTGGATGCGGATCTTGTGTTGTTGCTTGTAACATTGAGAACAACGTTCCTATGGTGGGAAGAGACGAAGTCCGAATGGGTCGAGAGATGCATTGGATGAGAATCGATCGATACTACATTGGTGACCCGGAAAAACCGGAATCTGTAGAGATAGCACACCAACCGCTAATGTGTCAGCACTGCGATAACGCTCCTTGCGAAACGGTTTGTCCCGTTGCGGCTACGGTCCACAGTTCAGAAGGAACCAATGATATGGTTTACAACCGTTGCGTAGGAACTCGCTACTGTTCAAACAACTGTCCTTACAAAGTAAGGAGGTTCAACTGGTTAGAGCATTGGAACGAGCACAACCTGCTTGGAGATTCAGCGTATACATTTAAGGCTACACCTCCTAGAAACTTAGGATTGAATCCAGATGTGACAGTTCGCTCTAGAGGAGTTATGGAAAAGTGTAATTTCTGTGCTTCAAGAGTTGCTGAAACAAAAATCACAGCTAAAAACCAAGGACGCACACTCCGAGACGGAGAAGTCAAATCCGCTTGTCAGCAAACTTGTCCGAGTGACGCGATCGTTTTTGGAAACGTAAATGACCCTGAATCAAAAGTGGCAAAACTACTAAAAGATCCAAGATCATACAAACTGTTAGAGTATTTGAACATTGGACCTGCGGTGAGTTATCTCTCCAGAGTTCGAAACAACGTATAGGAAAGGGAAGCAAATGTCACTAGCACAAGCAGTTCGTGAAAAACTAGATATTCCAGACCTGGTAACAGGTGGAAAATCCATAAAAGATGTCACAGCCGACATCACAAGACCGAATGAAGATTTCCCCACATCCTTGTGGTGGAAAACCTTCATGCTAGTCCTAACCATTACTTTGGTAGACGTAGCCATCATTGGATATTTGTTCTACGAAGGTCTTTACCTATTGGGTATCAACAACCCAGTTGGTTGGGGATTCTTTGTTGTTAACTTTGTATTCTGGATTGGTATTGGTCACGCAGGAACTCTGATTTCTGCCGTTCTATATCTGTTCAGACAAGGTTGGAGAACAGGTATCAACCGTGCCGCCGAAGCGATGACAATTTTCGCAGTTCTTGTTGCGGCATCTAACTTGATTTTGCACGTAGGACGACCTTGGTTGGGTTTTTGGTTGTTTCCTTATCCGAACGAAAGAGGTCCTCTTTGGGTTAACTTTCGATCCCCTTTGATTTGGGACACGTTTGCAGTATCAACCTACCTTTCAATCTCTCTTGTTTTCTGGTACATCGGTCTTATCCCTGACTTAGCTTCTCTTAGGGATAGAGCAACAGAAACTTGGAGAAAAAACTTATACAACGTTCTTTCGTTTGGTTGGGTAGGTTCAGCTCGCTCTTGGTCACATTTGGAGATCGTATCCATGATCCTAGCGGCTATTTCTACTCCATTGGTTCTTTCGGTTCATACAATCGTATCTTTTGACTTTGCCGTCTCCATTCTGCCTGGTTGGCATACAACGATCTTCCCTCCTTACTTCGTGGCGGGGGCAATTTTCTCAGGGTTCGCCATGGTTGTTACCCTTATGGTAATTGCCAGGGAAGTCTTCAACTTGAAGGACTATATCACTCCAAAACACTTAGACAACATGAACAAAATCATGATGGTCACAGGACTCATCGTTGGTTTGGCCTACGGAACAGAATTCTTTATCGCTTGGTATTCTGGAAACGAGTATGAGGGTTTTGCTTTTGTAAACAGAGCATTCGGTCCGTATGGTTGGGCTTATTTCATTATGATTTCCTGCAACGTCCTCAGTCCTCAGGTTTTCTGGTTTCGTAAGTTACGTTATAGCATACCAGTTATGTTTGTTGCCTCCTTGGTAGTGAACGTGGGTATGTGGTTTGAGCGATTTGTAATCATGATGACCTTGCATAGAGACTTTTTGCCTTCTAGCTGGGCTATGTATACTCCAACATTGTTCGATTATGCAATGTTAATTGGAACCTTTGGTATTTTCTTTACGCTTTTCCTTCTCTGGTGTCGAATCATGCCAGTGATAGCAATCGCTGAAGTAAAAACTGTAATGCCTGTCAAAGAAGGAGCACATCACTAATATGTATCTTCCAAAACTAGAACAATTTTATAAATATAAAGAAATGGAAGCAGGGGTGCTTGGCATCTTTGATTCTCCTTCCGCAATCATTGAAGCGGCTGAAAAAACGAAAGTGAAAGGTTATGAGGGTTTCGATTGTCTTCTTCCCTATCCAGTGCATGGAATCGACGAAGCCATGGGAACCCCGCGCTCAGGATTGCCTTGGGTGACTTTTTTTGCTGGTCTTTTTGGTTGCACGATTGGGATTTCTTTCCAGTATCTTACGCATTCCATTGACTGGCCCTTGAACATAGCGGGAAAAGCTTTGAACGCTTGGTATGCCTATGTTCCAATTATTTTCGAGCTAACTGTATTCTCTGCTGGTATTTATACCGTGGTTTCTTTGCTTTTCTTAGCTGGTCTACCTAAACCAGGTCGTAGAATTTTGCACAAAGATCTAACTTCTCACAAGTTCGGAATTTGGGTTCCAAAAGATGCGAAAGGTTACAACGAAACCGAAGTTGTTAGTTTTCTAAAGAGCATTGGTGGCACAGAAGTAACTGTAGTCCAACCGGAGAAATAAGCATGAAAAATCTTTTTAAATCACTTAGTTTACTGGCTTTGGGTTTCACCTTGGCTCAGTGCACTTACAAGACTCCGGTTTCGGAATATTTTCCCAATATGTATGATTCTCCCGCAAGAGAAGCGCAGGAAGATGATTCTTTTGCTTCTAACAATTCTGCATCTAGGTTGCCGCCAAAAGGGGCAATACCAGTGGGCTATTTTCCGTATCCTTATCAGGATTTCAAAACTCCAGATGACCTACCAGGAGCTGAGAAAGGATTGAAAAATCCCATTGCAAAGGCTTCTTTAGGGGATCTTATGGTTGGGGAAAAAAGGTATCAAACCTACTGCTCACCATGTCATGGAGTGAGAGGCTTAGGAAATGGAAACGTAGTTGGTCCTTATCCTAGACTGCAAACTAAAGTTCCATCCGTCGTGTCAGATAAGATCAACGGTTGGTCAGATGGACAATTGTACCACATCATAACAATGGGTCGTGGAACGATGAGCAGTTACTCTTACCAAGTAGAGCCAGAAGACAGATGGAAATTGGTCGCCTACATTCGCAAATTACAAGAGTATCAAAATAAAAATCAAAAACTGAGTCAGGCGAACTAGAGGAAACTATGAGCAATACAAAAGCAGCTAGCATTGACGAAAAAGCTATTAATTTCAAATTGCCTTCGGGTATGCAAAACATCCTCTTTGCGTTTATTGCAATTGGGGTAGTGAGTTTATTAGTATCGTTCTTTGCATTTGGTCACGAAGATTCGCGACATATTGGAACAGACGGAAAATTCCACCACACAAACCTTTTCTATTCGGTTCTTCTTGTAGGGACATACTTTGTTTTGGGACTCTCCATCACAGGGATTTTCTTTACCGCTATCCAGCATTTAACGGGTTCGCATTGGTCAGTCACAGTTCGAAGAATTTTCGAAACCTATGGGCTTTTCACTCCAGTTGTAGGATTGCTATTGGTTGGAGTCATTTTTGGAATGCACGATCTATACGAATGGACTCATGAATCCGTTCGAGAAACAGACCATTTGATTCAACACAAAGCTGGGTATTTGAATTCTACTTTTTTCATTGTTAGATTAGTGCTTTTTATCAGTCTTTGGACAGGGTTTGCATTCTTGTTTCACCGCAAATCGGTAGGCCAAGATGAGACCAAAGACGTGATGGTTACCAAAACTCTGGCAAAACTTGCTGGTGGATTCATTCTGGTTTTTGCACTTTCTTGGAGTTTTACCTCGTTTGATTTGCTCATGTCTCTTTCTCCTCATTGGTTTTCTACAATGTTTGGGGTCTATGCTTTTGCAGGAGCGTTTCAAACTAGTTTAGCTTCTTACCTACTAGTCATTTACCTCTTAAAGAAGAATGGATTTTTGGGTGAAGCGGTGAACGAAAACCATTACCACGATATCGGTAAATTCCTTTTGGGACTTACCACATTTTGGGCCTATGTTGGATTCTCTCAGTTTATGTTGATTTGGTATGCTAACATTCCAGAAGAAACTTTCTTTTATGAAATGAGAATGACTGGAGGTTGGGGATACACAACCTTGCTTCTTCCTTTTATTAAGTTTGTAATTCCTTTTTTACTCCTTTTAAATCGACCCAACAAACGAAACCTAGATTTTCTTGCAAAGCTCGCAGTCTATTTACTCTTCGTTCAGTTTTTTGAATTGTTTTGGCTGGTTTTCCCTGCAAACTTTGAACATTTCTCTATCGTACATTTTGCTTTGGCATTTGGTGGAACCTTAGGGATAGTGAGCTTGTTTGGTCTCGTTTTGTTTAAGAACCTAGAGAAGTATAAACTAATCGCGGTCGGTGACCCTCGATTACCTGAATGTTTGCACCACCACCAATAGGAGATTTACGATGAAACGAATTTTAGCTCTATCTACATTTTTGGTTCTAGGCTTTATGAATTGCTCTAGAAATGCTGAAGTTACTTGGCATAAACTCTGTGATGGTAAAACAAACCAAGCTACTTTGGATTTTACTGTTCCCCTTTATGCTGAGTCTGATAACAAAAGCAAAGTAGTAGAACAAGTGCCAGTTGGAAGTGTGGTAAAAGTTTTTGAATACAGAAACCACAACGTCTGGGCTCCAAAATACTTCATTCGGGTGCAAACAGCATCAAATGAAGGCTATATGAGTCCTCAATGTTTGGTAGTAAACCAAAACCCAGCTGAAAGTGTTTGGAGATATTCAAGAGGACTAGTAACCGATTACAAATACTTCTATGATCCTTCTGACAAAGAGCATTACCCAAAAGGTTACTCTTATTCTGATTTAGAAGCTCTACCAAAAACTAAGATTCCTCTAGCAGACCTTGCCGAGGGATTGCCTGCTGAGCCTTACGAATACAAAGGTGTTCTAAAACAAAACGGAGCTGACAAACTTCCTTAATTTAGGTTTTTTTTATCTAGAACTTTCTTCAACCCTGGGTTCTCCAGGGTTCTATTTCTCTTCAGGCACTTTCCCAATCAAATTCGAAGATAGATTTTATCTCCCCGTTCTCTTTCACATAGTTTAAAAACCGATCGAAGAGCTTTTCCTGGCAGAGAGTTGCGCTATCCCCAACAACGATCATCTGGTGCCTTGCTCGGGTGAGTGCGACGTTCCATCTGCGTTCTTCTTTAAGGAATCCTACTTCTCCTTTGTCATTGCTTCGAACTAGAGAAAGAATCACTAAATCAGACTCTCTGCCTTGGAAAGAATCGATGGTTTGGATGGTGATCACATTTTTCTTTTCATCGCTCAATCGGGCTAGATGTGATTGAAAAAATTCGACTTGTCCCGAATAAGGTGTAATTATCGTTATGTTCTTACAGTCGACTTGATTCAATATCCAAATAATAAACAAAGCTTCATATGGATTCGAATAGGAAGAGCTCTGATCCCCAAACTTTTCTTCCGTATCAGATCCTGCTGTATCTAAAAAAACAAGAGAAGATGCAAATTGCGAATGGATGGATACCTCTTCCTTTCTTACACTTTGTACTTTTCCCCCATAGAAAGTCTGGTTAGAGAATCCTATTAAAAGCTCTGGCATTCGAAATTGTTTCTGCAAGAAAAGGACATGTGCTGAATTGGATTTTTCGATAGCTTTTTCTAAAAAAGATTCAATAATCGAATCTCTCGTTTTTTGGTAAGGCGGCAATTGCTTTGGATCCCCAGCTAGCACCATTTTTTTCCCCAATGTTGCCGATAAGAAACAGCTACTAGTCCAAGCCTGAGTGGCTTCATCAATGATAACAATGTCAAAATGAAATCTAGCAGGCAGGTATGAGGTTCCAGCAAAAGTGGAAGCAACAAAATCAGCTTCTTCAATAACTTTTCTTTCAGCCACTCTATTCGAATCTCGAATTATCCGCATTAACTCGTAGGCTTCCTTTTTTAAGGCAAATCTCTCTTCTCTTTCTTCTTTTCCAAAATTTCTTTTCCAAGAATTGATTTTTTTTTGGAGTGCTTTCCATTCCTTTTTCCATTTATCGATGAGCTTTGCTTCTTCGGTTTTCGCCAACAATTCTACGAAAGTGAAAGGTAGAACCTCTTCTCGGATCTTTGCCGACGAACCCAATCGGACTGGTCGCAGCTCGCTTTTTGCACCTAATTCAACTAAATTGTCTATTGCAAAGTTATTTGGGGCTAGGGCTAGAACGGAAAGACCTTCCATCTTCCAAGCTTGAATTGCTTTTATAAGAGTTGTTGTTTTTCCTGTGCCAGGTGGGCCGTAAACGATGGCATAGTCTTTTTCCTTTAGAAATTCTGCAAGATCAACGGAGTCTTGGGCAGCAGGGGATGGTTCTTGGGACTTTGGACTCTCCAGTATCTTTTTCAAAAGACCAAAACCCAGTGGTAATTTTCCAGCTTCGAGCTTCTTTAATGCATCTTCTAGAATCTCGTAGGTTGTTTCAGAAAACCAAGCTTGCAAAGAAAAGGAATCTAATTCGAGTTCAGAATCAGAAAAGGATCGAAGCAAAAGTTCTACTTGGTTTGAATCAACTTTTGCAATTTGAACCTTTCCCTCAAAAGCATCTGCCTTGAGAAATGCGGGTGCACCTTTTCGAAACCAGTCTGGTTTGGAAAAAGAAGCAGGGAGACTGGCTGTTACTTTCCAAAGGTTTTCTTGGTAGAATTCAATTTCTTCGCAAACAAAACCAGATTTGGGCTTTCCTTGCAGGAATTCCTTTCGTTCTGCCTCTTTTTCTTTGGCGAGGAAGACTAGTTCTCTTTGGATTTTCTCTAATACTGTGTTTTCTTCCATTTTTTTTTATAAACCTAAGAAAAAAGACTATAGAATCCCCTCAATTGCCGATATTCTATAAGGAGAATTCTCTCCAAGGAGATCAGAGATGGTCACAAACAATATTTCTCTTTCTTCGGTGGCTAATTTGCCAAAAGAAATCTTCCAAGCTCAGAATGATCTGAACGAAAAACTGATTAAAATGAACGTAGAAGAAAAAGTTCAAAATCAAACTTCACCTGAACGGATCTTAGACGTATTTGTTTAGTCTTTTCTAGTATCAGCATTGAACTGAGGTTTTTTCCGCTCTCGAAAACCTTGGATGGCTTTGCGAAAGTCTTTTGTGTCCATGAGAGCGGCATTCCAAACAGCCACATAGTTTAAAGCGTCGTCCAAAGACTTATCGGCGCCGTACTTTAACACTTGCTTTACACCTCTAATGACGATTGTTGGATTTTCCGCAATTTCTTTTGCGGTTTTTTTGCCAGCTTGAATTAGTTCTTCTAAAGTTGGATAAACCCTTGTTACAAGTCCCATTCGAAGAGCTTCGGTCGCATCTATGTCTTTCCCCGTAAGCGCGAGTTCCCTGGTGTTTCCTTGTCCTATAATCGCGGGAAGCCTTTGGAGAGATCCCATATCAGCGACAATTCCTACTTTTGCTTCTCGCAAAGAAAAGGAAGCATCTTCGGATGCATAGCGAATGTCAGTGGCTGAAATTAAATCTAAAGCTCCTCCGATGCAATGCTTTTGGACTAGACTGATTGAAGGTTTAGGTGAATCATATACCGCGTTGATCCCTTTTTGCATTGTCAGAATTAGGTGGTAGAACTGTTCTCTAGTATCTGCTATCTCTCCTTGGACGATGGACTGAAATTCGTTGAAGAACGAATCAAGATCTAATCCGGTAGAAAAAGACTTACCTTCCCCTGCGATTAGAAAGCAATGAATGTCCGGATCTCTGTTGATGTCCTCGATGGC
>JAIXRB010000015.1 GCA_027485405.1 Leptospiraceae bacterium
ATACTTCTATTGCGAAGCAAATTTAGATAAGAATAATTGCGCTATGGAACACGTAATTAGTAGGCCAGAAGGTAACAATTCATATAAGAATATTGTTATTGCATGCCGAGCATGCAATAACATAAAGGGCGATACATATGTAAATCAGTTCTTACGGTCTCTATATCGAAAAAATATTATCACTCAGACAGAATTTGAAACAAAATTAGAAAATCTAAAAAAAGTTTCAAAATCGTGAACTAATACCTTATCTCGAATCAGTATTTTTTTATATTCTAACGAATTGCCTTTTACAACATATATTAACGAATAACTAAGTTAACAAAATAATTAAATGGAGAAAAATATGGAAAAACAAATTTGTGTTCATGTTAGCACACTTAAGGAATCACTTGATAGGATCAAACAGCTAAATAACATTGAAAAGGAAATTGGCTGGCGAACATTAAATAAACAAGTATCTGGATTAGATCTTTCTGACGGATCTATGGATTTAATTGACAACTTAGAAACTAGATTAGAGAAACTAATTAAAAATGGAAAGCAATGTACAAGCGAAGAATAACTTAGATAGCTTCCTTTCCCACTTCGTATAACTGCCGCTGACACGCTACGCTCGGGACTTACGCCCTTGCTCGTCCTAAAGGCACATCGTCCTCCGTCTGGTATTCCCCCTTTTTTTCGGACAGAAAATCAGGCAGCTCGCCGCTAACGCCTTGGAGAGGCTCAGCTAAGAACTACGTGGTTTAGCCTAGTTCGTTAGCCGTCACGAGCCTATGTATGACTCAGGACATGGGTAACGATTTTGTTACTGAACATAGGCACGAGTTCCGCTTTCAACAGAAGGTTTTCAATATTTCGAAAAGCGTGCCGTTGGACTTTGCTTATGGATTGGTTGTAGGCAAAATGGGCTAGGGGAACGAAATTTTCTTTTCCGGATGCTCGTCTCAAAGAATGACACTTTCTGATTTGAATTTGCAATGTTTTGAAAAGAAAGATTAAAAATTATGAATCTGACCAACAAAAAAGGAGAATATGATGGAACCTAATAGCTCATCGGAAACGTCGAGGCTTCATTTCCCGCCTCAGGAAATCATTCTGTATGTAGATTCAATGAAAGAGGAATGGGTAAAATTCCAAGAGGGGCAAGAATTAGGGACTAGATGCAATGTATGGAAATTAAAGTTTGAGACTCAAATGTTTCAAGATCCATTCCTTGAAATCGAGGTTTTTTATTCTTTAGAAAGAGATGAAGAGAATGATTTTACTTATTCTCAGTATGCAACTCCAGCGAATCGGTATGAAGTGGAATTAGACCTTGTAATGTCTGTCGATTCATTGGACGAAGATGATGAGCAATTCAATTTAATGGATTGGAGTGATTATGAAGTGATAAATGCTAAGAAGATTTCACTACTCTTAGAAGAAGTTCATTCCATGGCTCTTGAATCTGAATTGAAAACGGGACTTCGTCTTTTTAGTTCTAAAGGCCAGTAACATGAGTAAGAAAAGACTTATTTTGTTATTTGATGGAACATGGAATGATCCTGAGGATAAGACAAATGTTTATCGCTTGGCTAAGTTGATCGAGAATTCAGATAACGACATTTCTCAAAAATTCTTTTATGATTCGGGAGTGGGAACCGGGAAGGGTGATAGAATTTTAGGAGGATTCTCTGGCTATGGATTGACTAAAAATTTGTTAGAGGGTTATGAGTGGCTTGCAAAGAAGTACTCATTAAGAGATGAGATTTGGATTTTTGGATTTAGTAGGGGGGCTTTTACGGCTAGAAGTTTAGTTGGATTGATACGAAAATGCGGTCTTTTACAAATAGTAACTCCAAGTTTATTGGGCAAGGCAGAGGAAATTTATAGAAACAAAGTTATTTCTCCTGATTGCAAAATCGCGATTGATTTTAGAGTGAACTACTCTGAGAATCCTAGGATTCATTTTATAGGAGTGTGGGACACTGTCGGATCATTAGGGATACCAGGAACCAACTTTTCGGAGAAAGGAGTCTACTCTTGGCATGACACCGAATTATCTTCGATTGTAGATCATGCCTACCATGCTATGGCGTTAGATGAACACCGAGAAGCTTTTGATATAACGAAATGGACAAGTTCGACTGGAGACAAAAAGCCGAATAATATTGATGTTGAACAACGATGGTTCATTGGAGACCATTCCAATATTGGAGGAGGCCACGGCGGTAAAGATAAACTTCCTGATATATCATTGAACTGGATGATTCAAAAAGCTAAATCCGCTGGCCTGAAACTAAATAATATCACTTTTTCGCCTAACTCATGGGAACAGGATCCAAATGATTCTTTTAAAGAATTTCTTTTTGGGCTTTATTCAAAATTTAAGAAAAGACATTTCAGAAATTTTAATAAAGGGATAAAGGGTGCATTGGCGGTAAATGTAACTATAGATCCAAGTGTTTGGCAAAAGTGGAATTACACAACCTCAAATTACAGACCTCAAACCTTAGTTCAAGCTAATCTTAATCCTCCACCACAATAGTAATTACTAATCAGCTACTGCCAAAGATTCAGTTAAAAAAGAAAAAAATTATCAAAAAAAAAAGAAAATAAATGTCCCGAAATTTTGAGATGGAAATAGGTCAGATAATACAATCTTTAAAAACCAAAGGGCAGGAAGGTGAAGTTGAATCTAAGCTAATCCCTGTTCTCATAGATTACCTTGGGTTTAAAAAAGGAGAGTTTGAAAGTAAGCCTCCGATTCAAAACGTAGGAAAACCCGATTTTGTTTGCAGTATAAATGGATTACCTTTTCTCATTATTGAGGCGAAGGCATATACAACCAGTTTTGAAGCTATATCTAAAAACTATATAGGCTACAAACAACAAGTCGCTAAGTATTTAGAGTCGATAGAGATGAAGGAGGCTCCTTATGGACTTTTGATAAATGGAAAGCAAGCTCAAGTTTTTCAAAGAAAGGAAAATATGATATTTCCCAAAACTCCAATTTTGGATCTTGGAACGGATCCGAAAAAAGGATATTCGGAATTGAAAAAACTAATAGGAAAACCTAAAAAAGATTCCGAGAGCCAAAAAACATTTTTCATAATAGCAGTCTACAATAACAAAGGTGGAGTGGGGAAGACAGTAACAACAGGGAACATAGCTGGAACACTTTCAAATCTAGGGAAGAGAGTCTTGATCGTTGATTTAGATCCGCAACAAAGGGATTTATCCGATTCTTTTAAACTTTCTACAAAAGATCAAGGGACGAGTATCTTTGACGTTCTCTTGGGCAAACCAGAAAAAAATTCATCATTAAAAGCCACCAAAATCAATGAGAATCTATACTTGATTAAAGGAGACTCAAAGTTTGACTCGGTAAAAAATGCTAGTAAGAACCCTACACTTCAAATCTCCAATAAATTCAGAAAAATTCTCGAAAAATTTGCATCAAAGTTTTTATTCGATTATGTAATAATAGATTGTCCAACGAATTGGAGCTTTTTCAGTAAAACCGGAGTTTCGGTTGCGGATGGGCTTTTGATTCCAGTCAATTACCAAGCGGCTCAGTCGATTCACAATGCAGTGCAAGTATTAGATACTTTTGTACCTGAAGTATGGAAAGAGATGAAGGGAGCCAGACCCGAAGTCTTACCTATTCTTTACAATAATGCATATA
>JAIXRB010000163.1 GCA_027485405.1 Leptospiraceae bacterium
GTCAGCAAGCAGAAATAATGGTAAAAAAAATAAGGCTAAAAATCGTTTCATGCGAATATCCTCAAACTGATTCCTTTATAGTATCGAAACCCTGGGAACCCAATCTTAAATCTCTACACTGACAAATTTCGAATTGAGAGAAATGTTGCAATCCAAGAATGGAAGTCAGATTCGGCATCCTTTGCTTTCGGAATCAACCCCGTCATTTGAATATAACCATGGATCAAACTTGGAAAGTGACTGTGATGCACTGTTATCCCTGCTTTGGTCAGTAATTGGACATAATCTTCACCTTCTTTTAAAAGAGGGTCAAATCCAGCGGTGGATACGTAAGTAGGAGGAAATCCTTTGAACTGATCTTTGTTTAAAAGGACGGGCGATAGCTCGGCTTTGGTTCGGTCTTCTAGTTTTGGAACATAATTTGCTGTAAACCATCGAAGAGTTTCTCTAGTCAATCCAAATCCTTCGCCTAATTCAGAATAAGTAATGGATTCTTTAGAGACATCTGTAACTGGATACAATAAAGCCTGGAAAAGAGGAGGGCTTTCGTTTTTTTGAATGCAATTCCAAGTCACAGAATGGGCAAGAAGAGCTCCAGCGCTGTCGCCCGCAACACCAATGTTGTCAGGACTACCGCCCAACAAATATGCGAATTCCCTAGCATAGGAATATAAACTGTACGCATCTTCATGGGCGGAAGGATAAGGATGTTCAGGTGCCAAACGATAATCACAAGCTATAACAATAGATTTGGTAAAATAACTCAAGGATCGACAAACACCATCATGCGATTCTAAAGATCCGACCGTAAAACCACCTCCATGAAAATAGAGGATGATGGGTTGTTTTTCTCTTTGGGGGTAAGCGTTGTAGATGCGGATAGGTAAATGGGGATTTGCTTCTGTTTGGATCGTTCTGTTTTCTATGTTTCCCAATCCGATTTCAGGAGCTTTGAAACTCTCGAAGACAAATTCAAAAAGTCGTCTCGCTTTACTGGCACTCAGCGATTCCAATGGAGGCAACATGTTGCCTAGCTTTAGAGATAACTGACACTTTTTGTCTAAAACAGTTTCTTTGTAAACAATAGGGTTTCCCAAATACAATCCTGAGAACATATCGGAACTGGCGAACAAAAGTTTTGCTAAATAGAAAGGAATTGAACTCATTTCTGTTCCTTTATCTTATCTTTTAAGATTTTAAACAAGAGATAAATTGCATAAGTGTCCATTGTGCAATAATGGACTAGGTCTTTTAAGATTTTCTCTTTTTCCGATTGGTCCATTTCAGTTAATAAGCACTTTAAAAGTAGAAAATTCGCTTCTTGTCCGCCTTTGACTTCAAGCTCATTGTAGCTTAAGTCAGTAAAAGCAGGAAGAATGTCTTTTAAACTAGCCGAACCGTTTTGTTTGGGATGATAAACCCACATAGAGCGAAACGGATGTGCTAGGTCAACAAACTGATTTTGGATGCTATCCCAGAAATCTTGAAACTCTGGGAAGATTTGCACTGATTCAGAGATTACCTTCTTCTCAAAGAAAGCATTGTAAGAAAGGATCTTTGCTTCTATTGGAATGTTGTCTTTCAATGCAGTGAGAATTGCCTGTCTCGGGTCTTCTTTGCTCGGAATGATAGAAAAGACAAAGTGATGGGGTTCGGATTGTTTTTGATCCCAATTGTGTATAGAAAAGAGGAAAGGGATATGTTGGAAAGGCTTTGTGTTTTTATAAACTGGAAAAACTGGGTTTATGGTTTCGAAATCTAAAAAGACTAATTTATCTTCGTCTGACGGCAGAAATTTTTCTAAAAGTTGCAAATCAAAGTAAGGTGTCTTTTGAATATGACACTCTCTCTGGATTTTCTGAATTCTACTCAAATCCTTTTCAGGTATTTGTTCCCAATCCCTTTTTCCATCTAACCAAAATGCCTTGGCAATTTGAGCGCTATCTCGCAAAAGAAAAACATTTCGTTCTTCTGGTTTGCCAAAACACTGATCAGGCAAAAAACAACCCTTGGGAGAGTTGCAAGATGGGAGTTCTTCCACGGGAATTGAATTTGGATTTTGAGTGTAAGATACAAACTTGTTCCAATCGGCTTCTAACCAGCCCTGGTTCTTTTTAATGAGAGCAAGAGCATCGTGTACCACCAAAAAATCAAGATCTGAACCTAAAAAGCAATCAGGATTGATCGTATAAATCTGAAATGAAGACAAAACAAGGGAAAGACTTTCGATTGTTTTGGTTTGGAAATAGATGCCTCGAAGCCAATCCTTCTTTACGTGGACAACAGGGCGAAAGTCCCAAATCAATACTCCGTTGGAAGCATTTCTGCAGATGGCTTCTACTTTGCAATAGAGCTGTTCTGATTCCATTGCCACTTTCCACTCAGGTGGATTTGCAATGCAGGATTCATGGGTTTCAATTTTTTGTCGGCAGAGATTTAAAAATTGCTCCCATTCTAAACTAACAGAAATGTCAGGGAAAGGTTTGTTTTTTTTCTCCCATGCCCCTAACTCGTAGGATTTGGAGCATCTCGAAAAACTAAGAAATTGTGATTTCTGTAGTTTCAATAGAGTATAAGGATTTCCAGAATTCCTGATAATGGTGAAGGGTCTTTAAAAACAGATCAGGCTCGCAATTTTGAAGTGCTTGCTTGTGGCGGGTGAAAAAAGGAAAAAGAAACTCTTGGTTTGTTGTCTCAAACTTAAACACTGAGTTTTCTTGGGAATAAGGATGATCGGCGATTAGCAATTGAAATTGTGGGATAAACTCAGCATTCAGTTCTAGTGTAACAGAAATGGATTCATGCATATCCAAAGAAAGGGGATGCAACTGCAAAGGCAAAGAAGATAGGGGAATTCTAGATTCAAATTCTTCTCTTAACTGACGTTTGATTTGAATTCTTGGAACAATAAACTTTCTCAGACTTTTTCGTTTTCGATCAAAAGCCAAAAGATAAAAATCTTCAGAGTTTCTTCTGATAATAGTATAAGGTTCAATTACCCTTTCTTCTTTTGATAATTCGCCGTATTGAATCATTAAAGGCGATTTGTCTTTGATGGCTTGTAAGATTGAGACTATTGTCTCTTCTTCCGTAACTGTACTTACAATCTTCCTGGATTTGATTGCTCTTTGAGGAAAAAGAGATAAGTCATGAGAAAACAATTTTTGTGCAAGAGAAACCGTTGCTTCCGAGTTTTGGTTTTCTTCTTTTACCAAAAGACTTGCAATCGTTTTCAATTCGTCCTTAGAAAACTTTAATTGATTATCTAAAGATTCTTTGGATAAAGTATAGGTGTAGTTTTCGTCCGACTCATATCCGTGCTTTGATACTTTAACATTGAATCCCAGTTGTTTTAAAGAATCTAAATCCCTTGTTAACTTTCTACGATTGGAGTCTTGCTCTTCATTTTTGTAGTAGTGTGGCATTCGATCCTGGATGGAGCGATGTGTTACCCCTCCTTTTTCTTTGAATAAGAGGAATAAGAGAGCAAAGAGTCTACTTTCAGTTTCGTTTAATTTTTGAACCTGCATTTTTGCAAAAATCCTAAGTCTGCCTTTGCAAAGATTGGCATTTTTTTTTATTTCGGAAAGAAGAAATTGGTTTTTACTGGAGGAAGTGAGAGCCTTGCCTTTTTTTTTACTCCCTATTTTTTCGATCCAATGTGCTACCTATTGGAGCAATCGAAAGAACGATTTGCAAGATATTGTAACGGTAGGTGCCGAAAAACCTATGTATGGAGCGGCTTTGCAGGTTGGTCCTGTTCCAGTTGGAGTCTTGTTTTTGGGTGGAGAGAGTGATCCAGGCAAGTACGAAGAAGGAGTGGGTTTGGGGCTCCGAGGTGGTGAATTTGGAACCTACCGAAGCCAACAGTTGGTTTATTTCTTTTTAGGCGGAGCTAGTTTTCTTTCGGGAGAGCCCATTCGAGATAACAAGGGAAAACAGATTCGAGATAAAAAAGGTGTTTTGCTCTCTGAAAACGAAAGGGCAAATATCAAAAGTTACTCGTATAGATACTTTGCCTTCTTCAATGATCCTATAAAAAATAGAAAGAAAAGAAAGAAAGAGTCATTTAAGAGGCAAGCGGCAGAAGACTTAGTGAAAGAGACAGGGAAGCCAGAGTTTTACGCTTACATGCCAGAAGCCGACCCAAAGCCGTTTGGGTATCCCGCTGGGACTTCTTGGAAAGTTGAGGCGACTGCCGGTTTGTATGGGGGGGCAAGAGTTGGAGTCAATTTTGCTGAGCTAGCTGATTTTGTTCTCGGGATCTTTACTTATGATTTGCTAGACGACGATGTGGAAGGCAATGAACCTAAAAGTTTTCCTCTGCCTTCTCAGACAGAGTCTCCTAACGAAGAATGAGACTCTGCTCGCTATGTATTTTTAAAGCTGAAAATCTTTTGCAGTGATCTTTCCTTTTGGATCAGCGATCAACTTTAGGAATTTGAGTCCGGTAATGTCATCAGGCTTTGCTTTCAAAGTGTAGTATTGTTCTTCCACATCTTTGTCTTCTACAAACCACCAAACTAACGTAGTTCCTTGAGGGTCAGAGCTTTTTTCAGTGGCTTTTCCTAGCACTGCTTCTGCTTTGATCAATGAGTCACCAACTTTAACAGTATCGATCTCTAGTTTTCTAAGACCTGTATGGGGATGGATTTTTTCACTACTGGAAGAAACCTTAGTCGGTGTTGAGCAATTGGCAAAGAAAAATGTAATGGTGAAAGCAAAGACCAAAGAAAGAAATAGTTTCATGTGATTCTCCAGGATAAGTATTACTGAGAGTAGCCTAGGAAGTAGGAGCCACTTTGGCAAGTAGATTGTTTTTTCGTTCTTGTTCTGCGAACTTAATCTTTGAGTCTATGGCTTTAAAGAATGGTATGGTTAAAAGAGCCAATACCACTTCTAGGGAACCAAATACCCCCGCCAATGCTGGGAAAGCGTATTCCCTGGGCAAAGCAGCTTCAAAGTATGTTTCTAAGGGAACACTCACTAAGGGCCCAAGCATAAACCCTAAGGAACCAATCCCAGTAAAAGCGCTCATAGTTGTAGCTGTTACCGAGCTTCGAGACATCTTGGAAGCAAGCAACATAGAAGGAACAAACATAAGACCAGCACCGATTCCACAGATCAGAAGAAAAACTAAGAGCAAATGAAAGTCTGTCGTATAACCACTCAGTGCCAAAAATATGCCGTAGACCAAAGATCCTCCTACTACCAACGGTAAAACTCCGATCTTTCTAGCCAATAGTGAGCTTGGGTAAGAGAAAAGACTCATAGGAAGCAGAACCAGACCCAAAAACAGCCCCAAAGTTCCTGGATGAAATCCTAAGTCTTCTCTCAAATGAATGTTAAATGAAGAAACTAAAAATCCAACAGTAAATCGGTCTATGAAGTTAAACAGAAATGGGATAAACAAAAAAGGATTTTGACGAATGCTTTGCAATAGAAAATGCCAGCGAAAGTCTTTGTGTTTGTGAATTCCTTTGTCTCTCAAGAAAAGCAAAGACGAAAATCCGATAAAAATCAGAATTACCGAACCAGTGTAAAACGGCAACAACGGATTGGATCGTCCTAGAATTCCAAGTGGAAGTCCAAATGCACCGCCCAAAGAAAGAAACATTCCAGCAATTCCGATTAACACACCTTTTCCGTAAAAACGGTTTTCAATCGGATCGTTTTCTCTGTCTGCGGCACTGGAGAGCAAGAGTCCAATCACAAAAATATGAGCCGCTCCTTCTAGAAACCGAATAAAAAGGAACAAGGGTAGGTCATCAACGAGAGTTAATAGAAAGAAAAGCCCGGCATCTACAAAGCAAAAAAGGGCTATGAAATAACGTCTGGTTTTAAAAAAATCGGAAAGAATTCCAGCAACGGGTGAAAAAAGAAAAGAACCAAGCATTGGTATGCTGGTAAAGAAAGCAACGTCCCAATTGGTTCCAAATAAACGATCTTTGACGATGTCTTTTACTACCGGTACAACCATAGTGACCGGTAGCATAGAAAGAAAGATTAGAAAAATGAGTAGGTAAGGAAAAGTCAATTGTTCTGCGGTACCTTTGACTCCAATTCGACGAATAGGTCTTTGTTTAGGTCAAAGACGCTTTTCGCTTCCTCTACTAATTCAGATTGTTCCGACTCAGAAAGAGGCATTTCGTTCATTAGGCTTCTATATTTTTCTTTAAAAGCTTGGAAGTCTTCTAAAGCTGGGAATTCGTAAAATGCGAGACCATCTGCAGATTCTAAAGCAAAGGTCTTCGCTATGATTTTCTTCAAAACCTGTCCTCCAGATAAATCCCCCAAGTAACGCACATAACTTTGAGCCAATAGCATTGTTGGGTTTTCTTTAGACACACGGAGGATATGATCGATGTAACTTTGGGTTTTTGCAGAAATTGTCCCTGAACGTTTTGTCCCTTTTTTAGATTCGTAAAAAGCTATGTCTTCTTCAATTGCTTTTGTTCGAAAGATCTCTGGAAAGTATATCTTTGAGAGAATGGGATGAGATTTTTGTTTGGTAAACTCTTCTTCCATAACTTTGTAGATATGATAAAAACATTCCAATTGAAGGGTATAGGTTTGTGGATCGATTTTTCCGCGAAAGGTAGCAATCAGATAGGGGACTTTTTCGGTTTCCGCATGTTTTTCTGCGGTGCCCTCTCGGAGCTTGAGTGCAAGTGACATAATTGGTTTCCTTGATTTTACTGAGAATCAATCTCATTAAAATCAAGGAGGGCTTTTTTGACAAGTTCTATTCTTGGAGGGTGACGGGCGGCTTCCAGAATTAAGGAGCCTGGGACTTCTGATCGGGATACAACCATCCAGCTAAGATAAAGATACCGATACTAACCGCGATCCCCAGAGCCGCAAGAACTACGTCCTTACCAACCTTTCGAAATGTATCCAGGTACGGCAAGTCTCTGTAGGTGAGAACATTTAAGATGATTTCGCGACCAGCCAGAAGACCTAAAAAGACCCAAGTTGTGGACATGGGAACATTGCTCATCTTTTGAAAAACAAACAAAATTGTTCCATAGACCAAATCCACAATGGTTGCGGCTTTGCTCCATTTGATGTCTGATTTTTCGGAGACAATCTCTTGGATGGTGCCCCCGTTGGTTCGGATAATGATAGCTAGCGCAAAAACCAAAATTGCCAAAGCTCCTGCCAATTCAAAAATCGAAAGTTTACGCGGGAGAAAAACTGCTATATTTGCTGTGTCCTGCAAAAGCCAAGCCACCCAAAGGTAAAGTGTGGATAGCCACTGTAAGTTTGCCCAGCGTCGTTCTGTGACAGGGTCTGGAACGTGGTCTTGGTTGTATTCATGTGGGTCTACTTTCGCAAGAATTGCCCAGATTAAGATTGCTGTAAAAAAAGCGATGCCATATCCCAAAAAGGACTTGGTGAGCATTTTTTCGATATTACTTCCACCAAACAATCCTAATACCAAGAAGGTTGTGGAAACAGGTGCTCGCAATCGAGTCACAATAACAAGAATGATAGGAGCTAGTAATTGGAAAAGGTTGAATTGGGTAGTTGGTTCAAACTTGTCAAGGCGCTGAAAGTGGATTTCTCCGTCATCACGAAACCAGCCAATGACATGCACGGCAACCAGTAAACCGCCTAAGACTAAGAGCTTCTTGTACCACTCGACTGTTTTTTTGGACTCAATGAACGTTCCAACTGTTTGGACTGCGTCGTTACCCGCGACTGAAAAGGCCGCAATGGCAAATGAAATCCATCCTAGATAGTACATGGGGATTCCCCAGAAGTACCCGAGTACGACTAATAGTGTGGCTAATGCTGTAAAAGAAAAAAACCGAACCTGATCTCTCCGGCTCGGATTTTGGTAGTCAACTTCGTTTGTATCGATCATGAAGCCATATAGTGTTTGGCGTATCTCTGAGCGATTTCATTTCGATCAAAAAGTATAAACACATCTGTGGTTCCAAAAACTGAATCCAACGCAGGGAATCCACAGATTTTTGCACCCAGTCGAAGGTAGCCTTTGATTAGAGGAGGAATGTTCTTTGTGATGGTTTTGACATCTTCTATGTATAGCTCGGAATCAAAGCCTGGAAGAACAAAGTCAGGGTTTGGGAAAACTCGGAACTTTTCATCAGCAATTGCATTTTTCGCCTTAAGAAAGGCGTAAGACTCAGAAGCCACTTTTGATTCCGTAGAGTGAATGGAACCACAACCCATTAGATATCTCACGTCTTCTCTGATCATAAACTCGGCAAGACCTTGCCAAAGCAAACTGATCACACTGCCGTCTCGATACTCAGGGTGAACACAGCTTCTCCCTACTTCCGCGATCTCGTCAGTTAGATTGTAAATTGTTGTAATATCAAATTCGTTTTCGCTATAGAATCCAATGCCTTCTTTTGCATTTTTCCGTGTTAGAATTCTGTATGTTCCAACTGTTTTGTTTTCATTGGCTTTGTCTATTACCACCAAATGTTGGCAAAATGTATCATACTCATCTCGGTCTTTTCGAGTCGCAGAAGACTGGGGTAGGCCTTCTCCCATTTCCAGGTTGAAAACATCGTATCGCAAAGCTAGAGCTCTTTCGATCTCGAGTTGGTTTTCGGCAATTTTTACTTCTAAGAGTCTTTCTGTTTTTATTCCGGTTTGAGTCTTTTGCATCGACATTACCCTTTCCTTTTAGTTGAGAAAAGAGTAATTGTAGTCTGTTACGAGGGTGTTACAAACCTGTAAAATTCAATGAGCCTCACCCCAATTTTTTCCTGTTTTTCCTTCTACTAAAACAGGGACGGAAAGGGGGAGTGCTGTTTCCATTGAGTTTTTTGCCATTTCCATAAAGGCTGTCTTTTCTTTGGGATGAACTTCAAAAACTAACTCATCATGAACCTGTAAAATGAGGCGAGATTGCAATTTGTCTTTTTGGATTTGGTCTTGGATTCGAATCATAGCGATCTTGATCATATCCGCACTTGTGCCTTGGATTGGTGAATTGATAGCCACCCGCTTTCCCGCTTCAATTGCCATTCGATTTGTAGAATTGATTTCCGGAATAAATCGTTTTCGCCCCAAAAGCGTTTCAACATATCCCTTTTCGATGCAAGAAGTTACAATTTCATCCATGTATCTTTTAACGCCTGTATATTGTTGGAAGTAGCGATCAATGAATTCCTTTGCTTCTTTTCTTGAAATCTTTAAGTTCGCCGATAAACCGAAAGAAGTAACTCCGTAGATCACAGAAAAATTGACCACTTTCGCCTTGTTTCGCATCTCAGACGTTACATCCTTTTCTGAAATGCCGAACAAACCCGAAGCCGTTTTTCTGTGGATGTCCAGACCCGATTTGTATGCCTCTATCATAACCGGATCCTTGGAAAAATGAGCCATAATCCGAAGCTCGATCTGGCTATAATCCAAAGATAATATCTCAAAGCCTTTTTCAGGAACAAAACCTCGGCGAAGTAGTTTTCCCTCTTCGTCTTTTATTGGAATGTTTTGTAGATTAGGATTGGTTGAGGACAACCGTCCTGTGGCGGCAATTGTTTGGTTGTAGTTTGTGTGGATTCTTCCCGTTCTCGGATTGATTAGCGTAGGCAAAACATCCGAATAGGTGCTTTTCAATTTTGAGAATTTTCGAATGGCAAGAAGGTCTTCAATGATAGGATGCGATCCTTGGAGGGACTCAAGTACGGAATGGTCGGTCGAATATCCTGTCTGGGTTTTTTTCTCTGCGGGAAGTCGTAAGTCTTCAAAAAGAACAACTTGCAGTTCTTTTGTGGAGTTTACGTTGAATTTTCGACCAGCGTAGAAATGAATGTTCTTTTCATGTTCTTCGATTTTCTTTTGAAAATCAGAAGAGAGTGATTTAAAATAATCAGAATCAATCGCTACCCCAAGCTTTTCCATAGTGGCAAGCACATCGATTAGAGGTAACTCGATCTTTTGAAAGATTTCTTCGGAGCCCGATTCCTTGATTTTTGAAAATAGAATTTCGTACAATCGAAAAGTAATGTCAGCATCTTCTGCGGCATAATTTGAAACTTGGTCTGGATCAATATCAAAGAGATTCAATTTCTTTTTTCCAGTACCAACTAATTCATCGTAGGTAATGGTTTTGTAGTTTAAATGTTCAGCCGCCATGTCATCCATATTATGCTTTCGTTCGCTGGGGCTTAAAATATAGGAAGCAATCATGGTATCAAAAAAAATTCCTTTCAACTCAACACCAGAAATGGAGAGTACGATCAGATCGTACTTTATGTTTTGCCCAATTTTCTTTACCTTTGGGTTTTCCAGAATTGGTTTTAATATGGGTCTAGCTTCTTCCCATTTTGGCAAAAGATGTGAATAGATAGAATCCGGATGAGAAAATCCAATATAAAAACCTTCTCCACTTTTTTGGGAAAAAGAAAACCCCAAAATAACCGCATCATTTGGGTCAGTCGAGGTAGTTTCTGTGTCGATACTAATGGGAGTTTTTAAGTCTAGGGAATCCCAGATTTTTTTTAGCTCGGCTATTGTCTTAATCCGAGTATAATTTCCCTTTAAAGCGGGGATGATTTCTTTTTCCGAACCGTTTAACGGTTCTGCTTTCGCTTTAGATGATTTTGATTTGCTTTTTGTATTAGTTGGTTCTTTTGATGAACTTTCTACGGGAATTCCGGCGAGTTTTGCCAGATCTCTGTGCAAAACATTGAATCCTTGGTCTTTGAAATACTGTACTGATTCCGCTTCTAAATAGTTTGGAATCAAAAGATCTGATTTTTTGATTTTTAAATCTAATTTGAAATTGATGGTTGCCAGTTTTCTAGATAAGAAAGCGTTTTCTTTGTTTTCAATGAGCTTGTCTATCAAGGCTTTGTTTTTGACTTTTTGAACATCTTTATATATGCCTTCTAGGTTTGAAAACTCTTGGATAAGCTTTGAGGCTCCTTTTTCGCCAATGCCTTTCACTCCAGGAATGTTATCAGAGGTATCGCCAACTAAACCCATGTAGTCTATGATTTGGTCTTTTGTGACTCCTATCTCTCGAACAACCCAATCAGGATCAATTCTTTCAAATTCAGAAACTCCTCTTTTGCCCCGAAGCATTAATATGTTTTTTTCAAGCACTTGGTACAAATCTTTGTCACTGGATAGAATTATGATTTCGTCAAAGTCCTTAGAGAAATTTTTACAAAGTGTACCTATAATATCATCAGCTTCTTCGCCAGCTATTTTATAAATGGGAAACTTTAGGTCAGCAACCATTTGCATGATTTGAGTTAGCTGAGGTCTCAAGTCTTCAGGCATTGGTTTTCTTTGAGCTTTGTAGGCTTCGTAAATATCGTTTCGATAAAGCCTGGTTCCCGGATCAAAGCAGAATGCAATATGAGAAACTTTTTCGTCTTGTAAGAGTTTGAAGAGCATTCTCCAAAAACCGAAAACGGCACCACTTGGTTTACCTGTCAGAGAATTCGTTAAATTGGAAGCGGCAAAGGCAAAGTAAGCACGAAAAGCGAGGGCATGACCATCGACGAGAAGTAGTCTATTCATAGGTGGGTTTCCCCTAGCTTAATCGGAGAGGAAAGATTCGCCAAGTAAAGAATAGTAAATCAGCAAAGTTTTTTTGACCGTTTCTGTATAAGAAAATCTTTTCACCATTAGCTTGTTAAAGGCTCCGAAGCGGTTTCTGAGACCTTCGTCCTCGAGAAGTCGACCAAATCCCTTTGCCAAGCCCTGAACATCTTTAACTTTGCAAAGGATTGCTCCTTGGTCGGGGCTGAGCATCTCGGCAATGCCTCCGCCCGAAGTGGCAATGATGGGTTTTCCACTTGCCATTGCATCCAAAACCGATGTGCCTAAACCCTCTTCTTTGGAAGTAAGTGTAAAGATATCGGTCAAGGAAAGTATTTCTAATATGTCTTTGCGAAATCCAGTGAAGACAATCTTGGAGCTGACCTGTAAGTCGTTAGCTAAAGCTTTTAGTCTTTTTTCTAGAGGTCCTTGTCCGACGATTAAGACTTTAAATGGAATAGAAGTCTGGATTTGCGAGATAGAACGAATCAAAGTGTCCTGGTCTTTATGATCCACTAATGCCGCTATGTTGGTGATGACTAATTCATTTTTTCCTATGCCAAACTCTTCTCTTAAATGATCTGCTGGAGGAAGCTTTGTAAACCTTTTAGGATCTATACCGGAATACACTGTGATAACTTTTTCAGGGCTAATCCCCGATTGCAAAAGGATATCACGAATGGTTTGAGAAACAGTAAGGTAATAGTTGATATCTTTATGCTGGTATTTCCATTTTGAGAACAGCCCTGACTTGGGCCTAAAGTCCACTCTACGAGAGACAAGAAGTGGAATGGAAAGATGCTTTCGTTTAGCTAAGAGAGTTAGGCTATGAGCATGTGCAGTATGAGTATGTAAAAGAGAGGCTTGCTTTTCTATGGCTACATGGCGAATCTGTTTTGCCGCCTTCCAGTCCCATTCTCCTTTCATTTGAATAGGAGCGACTTCGATTTGATACTCTTTACATTTGTTTTCGAGTGGGGAATCGGGTTGACAAACAACGATTTGTTTGTGTCCGTTGTGTTGCAATCCTAGAGCTAGATAGAACAACTGTTGTTCTCCGCCCCGCCATTCTTTAGAAGTGTTTACGTGAAGAATCAAAGACTCTAGTGGTTGGCTCTATCGTATTCCAATGTCAAAATAGATCCAAGCACCTTGAATCCATTAGCAGTTTCTGCTACTTTTCCTTCGCCATGAAAGCTGATCTTAACTGA